>CAYMHI010000007.1:0-53969 GCA_964390265.1 uncultured Candidatus Saccharibacteria bacterium
CAGAGAGCTGGGGCCATATAGTTTTCGGTGATTCGTTTGTGGGGTCCGGGCCCCTCAAACGCTCGCAGCATCAGCGAGAATGCTCACCGGGCGTAACCCCCACACTTTGGTTGGGTATTTCTCCCGAAGGGAGAGGGGGGCGATTACCGTTCTGCAAAAGCACATTACTGCGTCGACTCGAAAGCCAACTGGTGCAGAGCAGACATCCACAGGGCGCCAGGTTGTTCAAATAATTGAACGACCCTGAACTTCTCACGAAGAACAGACCTGTGGCGGTCCCACAAAATTACAAAATTGCTTCCCGGATTTGCCTCTTATGCGATAACCTCGATGCCAAGTAAGCATCTAAGGCCCGCGTCGGCTGGCGTGCTCCGGATCTCTCACGCTCATCTCCACCCACGATGGGGGTAAATGAGTCCTGGGGTTGATCAGTTCCCAAGAACGACATGGCTATCTCTTGCGGGATGGCCATAGGTGAGAAAGGTGCGACACGGACGATGCCATTTATTAGGCGTTAGCAATGCGCTTGTCGTTGGGCTTTGCCCAATCCCTGGGTGCGCTATCACCAGGGCGTGTCACGAATGTTGCGGAGTGGGGGCCAATTCCTCTACGCTGCTTAGATAACCAATCAGCGCATTTCTGGTGACTTGGCTTAGAACTAGTTCACCAGATACACTCCACGATCGTTGTGGTTGAGTGGGCTTTATTTCGGAAGCCTTCACCACGCGAGAGTTTCGCGTCCCCGGCCGGCATAGCCATTAGGGCACTCAACCACATCTGTTGCCTGGTTAGGCAGTAGTTGGTAAGAAATAATTCTTGCCAATTAATGCCCAACCAAACTATTACATTTACAAGGTACCAAGGTATTATAGCAAACATTACCATTATTGTCAAGTATTATATTGTATAAAAAAGCCCCACCTCAGAATGCTTGTTCTCGCATCTGAGGTGGGGTATCTCTCACGCCGGTGGCGGTATGAGAGCTAACTGATCGGCCATATGGGTTAGGTACGTACTATCTGTGCCATATTTGGGGTTGTTGTCGTCAAAAAGCCGACGAAAGTAATCCATTGGATCACCCGTAGCCTGGTAGGCCGGCACAGCATCGTCGTAATAGCCACTGTTGAGAATTACATTGGCGTATCCCCTAAACCCCTCTAGTGGGCTTGGGTAGCAACGCCAATCCGCGGTTGTTTCTACCCGCACACCGTTTACTTCTTCCCAAGTGGGTAGAGAGATTGTTTCGCCGTCCCAGGTGCTACCAGCCTTTAGGCCGTTGAAGTTGTTGCACTGCTGGGTTAGCTGCGATTCACCATAGCGGCTCTCCCATGAGGCGGAGGCAATGATTGCCTCGTAAGGAATACCACTCTCTTGGGACACCACCTGCGCGTAACCACCGTACTCACCAATGAATCTGGCGAGGCGAGGGTTTTGCTCAATGTTGGGTTCAGTAACTGATGGTATATCTGGCGTATCTTCGCCTCCGAGCGAGTTCAAGAAGTTGCCAAAGGCTGCAAGCGTTCCTGCTAGGCCCGTTGAGCCACCAGCGTTAGCAGACTGCGTGGGGTTGAGGTAAATGAGCAGGCCGAGAGTGAATATTGCAACTACTGCAATTCTCCACAGGCCCGTTGACTCACTACTTTGCTTCTTTTTCTTCTTTCGTTTGGTTCTCTTAGCCATAGCTTCACCTCCTTTCTGGAAGATTTGGTGAGAGCGACAGGCATGTGTAAACTCCACAAAAAAGCGTCTGAAAGAAATGACCCGCGCCATCACGGATTTACGCCAATGTGGATGTGATGGTCGTGGTTAGGAATAACGCAATTACACAGCTCACCGTTATTGAGTGCAAGACTGCGTAAGGGGTTGTAGAACAACTCGTTGACGTCAAGCGCCACTCGGTTGTTCGATACATACGTCATCACCTGTTCACCTACGTCGTGGGCGTTGATGATGTCTACACCTAGCCCTCGGTAGTGAAAGCTATTGCCGGTGTGACAGGCATCAACAAGAGCATTGAACTCGAGCGGAATTCCTTGCGCACTAATCGTCAAAATTACTTGAAGTAGCTTGGGACTAACCTCTACGCTGGCGACTGGTGCATAAGAGCAGGTAGTTGTGGCGGGTTGGCCGCTGGCTACTTGCTCAAACGAGTTTCTTGTCTCAGCATCGTTATAGGTAATACTCTCAGTGCTGAGTATCTGTTGGGCCAGCGCTTGGGCACTGCCTGCCGGAGCAGGTAGTGCCGGTGCAACTGGGTTGGTATCAACCTGGGGTGTTTGATTGGCGCTTGCGTTTGGGGTGTCGTTTTGAGTGAGCTTTGAGAGCACAATCAATGCGATTACCACAATTAAAACAAGTCTACCAAGACCACTACTTTCGTTACTTTTTGAAGACATTCTACTCCCTTACAAAGCAGTATAGCTACAGGAGTCACCTAGGTGACTATGGAGATGGCGTTTAAACCAACCCTGCAATCTATTGCTTTGGGCTAAGGGTGGCTTTTAGGCCACCTCGGTCAGAGGGGTGACGTTTGCTCCGACTTCATCTTCATCCTCGTCGTCTTCGCGCCGGAACACGTTGAGCATCTTGCGACGCAAACGCTGACTGTACAGGTTGAACATCACGAATACCGCAAACATCAAGATGTACTTTGGGTCCTTCCAATTGTGCGGAACAATCTTGGACGCGTGATTGCGATCGCCGATCAGCACCGGAATGTACGCCAAGTCGAGAATCAAATTCACCGACATGGCGATGTATAGCGCCAGCTTCTCATCGCGACTGCTGTTGCGCAAGCTGCGCGTACCCTTGAGGGTAGCGGTATCGTGGGTGTAGATCACAGTCAACGAGAGCAGAGTGCTCAAGCCGAGTGCGAACCCAAAAGGCGTCAGCTCCCACCAGAACAATGGGAATGACACAGCGATGATGTCTTGCAGCGCCAGTGCGCCAAGAACGAACTCGCTGTAGATGAGGAAGAAGAACCCTACGATCCACGCTACGGTGTTGATAGTCCGCCAAGCGATGTCTCCGAAGGTTGCGACTCCTGATGCAGCCCTGCCACGCAAGAAGTACTGTGATTCGTTTGACATGTTTTGTTCTCGTTTCTGGTTGTTGTGAAGGGACAAAACTCCTAGTCGCTTTGAGGGCGAAAAGGTTGCGTATAGAATAGCATAAATAAGATATGCTGTCAATGATTTTATAGACTTACAAAACTAGGCTGCTTGGCGACTATTTGGCGGCTTCAGGTTTGCCAATTTTGGCTTGCAATACAACGGCGCGTGTCTCGCCCAAATCATCGGTTACCTGGGTGGCATTGGTTTCGCGGTAGTGACTAATAAGATAATGGCTGAGTATCTCTTGCAGATCTTTAAGTTTAATTCGTTCGTCATCGAGATCAGCACTAACTTTTTGGTAGTCTTTGTCGTCAAGTAAGGCCTTTTTTGCTACCAAGCGCTTTTCGCTAAGTAATTTAATCTCTTCGGCTAGTTGTTTATACTCATCATTTTGGTCCATCACATCTTTTAACTGTTCACGCAAAGTTTTAACCTTGTTTTGGGTATCGCGTATCTCTGGCATCAAGTGATGTATGGCCTCGAGTGTTGTTCGGTCTTCAATAATTGCCTCCTTTTTAATCTAGACTTAAGATTATATATTAAAAAGCTTGCGCTGCAATAGAGGTTATTGAATATATAATTTTGAAGTGTTAGTATTCTAGCTAGTACCTTCTAGAGAATGGACGCACCGATGATTAACAATGCAGCTGCTCAACGGCTTTTTGCAGTAGAGCGTGATTTGAATATCAATATTTTGATTGCTATTGGTAGGTCTGGCAATGTCGGTTTTGCCAAAATTGCCAACCAAGATGGTTTAAAAACCGTCGATCAAGACCGGCTTAGAGTGCAGCTAGCTCAGCTAGAAAAATGGGGATTTGTACAGCAACATAAAAGCTTAGTAGCCGAAGGGCGCTATTATGCATCATTAATTCTACGAAGTGTACTCACTGTGCTCAGTAGTTTTGGCTCTATTTTGGGCTCTAAACCACCTAGCCAAGACAAATCTTGGGAATCGTTTGTTAAAGACGATGTGGTATATTCCTTAACCGTTTTGGGTAATGACAAGCTAGACAAGCACAACTCTGCCCACAACTGAGCGCTACAACCTCGGCTTATGCTGGGGTTTTTACTTATCTAAACTAAAAACTTGTAAGCTTGTAATAATTATAATAATAAGGTATAATAACTTTAGTTTTTATTGTACCTCATCCAGCCTATTAAGGAGTAACTGTGCGTCAAGTAATAACGGCATGCCCAGCATGTACCGAAAAAAACGGCGGTGAAGAAGTAGAGGTGAAGTTCTACACGGTCGATATGCGAGTATGTATTATCGACAAAGCCGGCAATGGCTGGTACTCTTTTGGGTGCCCAGTGTGCACTACGACCATCTACAGAGAGTCGTCACCATTAAGGACAGACACGTTACTTGCCAGCGATGTAGAACGGGTGGCTCAAATGACTTTGCCAGATGGAACAATTGTACAAGGTCTACATGTTGATGTTGGCATAAATAAGCCTCTAACACAATGTGATCTATCGGGCTTCATAAGCCTTCTTGAGAGGCCCGACGACTCGTGGTTTGAAGAATTGACAAGTCAAATTGATCGAACCGATTAATGACCTGAGCTCAGATAGCAATATCTGAGCTTTTTCTTATATTCGCACTTGGGCATTATGGGCAATCTGAATAATTGTCTCTACATCGTCAGTAATGGTGTAAAGGCTGGTGTCTTCGGGATCGATAGCCATAAGGCTGGGGTCGAGCATTTGGGTTTGGTGCAGACCCAAATCTATTGGCTCCCAAAACTTAGCACCCACGCAGACGATAGGAACCTTGTGAATTTTTTGATTCTGCACTAGCGATAAGATCTCGTAAAACTCGTTCATCGTACCAAAACCTCCAGGGAAGAAAATATATAGTCTTGAGGCAAAGGCCATTACTACCTTGCGAGTAAAAAAGTAATGAAAGGGTAGTGAAACGGTTTGATAAGGGTTGGCTACCTGCTCTTTGGGTAGTTCAATATTTAATCCAATAGAATGGCCGCCAGCCTCCTGTGCACCACGGTTGGCGGCTTCCATTATACCTGGCCCACCACCAGTAAGTACCGTATAATCAAGCTCTTTTACCAGTCTATAGGCTATTTTGCGAGCCTTTATATACTCGGGATGGTCTTGGCTAACTCTGGCTGAACCAAAGATAGTAACTTTTTTGGGGTAACGCTGCACAATGTTGAGCCCTTGGCTGATTTCTTCGTTAATTAGGCAAACTTTTTCACTGGTTTCATCACCAGCAGTTTTACTACAGCTGTTCATTATCTCTTCTAATGTGTGGGGGTGAATTGTACTGTCCATTACTATTATTGTAATGCTTAAGGCCGCAAAAATCTACCTAGCTATATTATGCATAGTCAATAATAGTACTCAATAAAGGGGCTTTTTATATAGTGCCCAAAAAACAAGCATAAACGCTATTTACAAGTCTAAATGTGGGGGAGTATAATCATAAGCACGAGCATAGTTATTTAAGTAGGTAGCTATGGTATTAAAACAAAAGGAGGGTTAGTAAACGTGCCAGAAGTAAATAAAATCAACGACGAAGAATGGGATAAGCCAATGGTTTGCCCAATTGACCCCAAAGAATTGGCCGAGTGTGAGGCTTGCCAGTAGTCTTTTATAGGTAAGGGGAACACATACAACATTGTTATTAGTAAAAAACCCGCCCAATAAAAAGCGGGTTTTTTGATATATAAATAAAAAACCCCAATTCAATTTAAGAATTGGGAATATTTAACTAGCTTAGTAGCTCTACAAAGCCACCGGGATAGGTGGGATTGTCTTTACGCCACCCCGAGCCCTTACCTAGGGCGCTATCGACCACCATGGGCACGTGGGTTTCGCATAGTGGGCACACATCGGCCTCGTATTGCACCATATCGATGTCAATTAGGGCGTCAAAGAACGTCACACCCAGGCTCTGAGCCGTAGCACCGCCACGACTTACAAAGCAGCAGACCCCTACTACGTTACCGCCAGCTGCACGTACGCAGTCGATGACTGCGCCAGTGCTTACGCCAGAATTGAGAATGTCTTCTACAACTAGTACGTTTTTGCCCCTACATTCTTCGGCAAAGTTGGTACGCTGAAAGGCAAAGCCCGACTCAGTAGTATCGGTTTTCTCACAGAATACGTGATGTACTTCTGTATTGGTGTTTTGAGAGATAACTAGCGCTACAAGCAGACCAAAGCTAATTCCGCCAACTGCTGGCGAAGCTACAAGGTCGATTTGAGGCCGCAAGTAGGGCGACGCTGGCGACTGTAGCCAAGGTTGAGCCATCTGGCCACAAATATTCCACAGCGCTTGAGGCTTGTACAGCACCGGGTCTACATTGGCGTAGGCCGGACCATGCTTACCAGATTTGTATACAAAGTGCTGGTTATCAAACACTCTGCAGCCATAGCTAGTCACCATCGCCATTGCATCTTGGGAGTCCATTACGACTGCCTTTCTGGGTTGAGGATTTCATCGACGATATTTTGGAGGTTTTCTGCAGGATTACCATTGGTGAGTGGTCGACCAATGACCAGCCGTTCTGCACCAGCGAGTAGGGCTCCTGAAGGAGTTGCTACTCTAGCTTGATCATCGGTACTGCTCCCTGTTGGCCGAATGCCAGGTACATTGGCATGCAAGTGCGGAAACTCGGCCATTACAACCTCGAGTTCGTCGGTAGAACATACAATATCGGTAAATCCACATGCATCGAGCATATCGACGTAGTAGAGCACTTGCTCAATACTATCGCGCCCGTTGAATTCATGGCCGATAGCTCTGGGCTTCTTACTCGTAAGAACTGTAACGCCACACGGTAGCACATTGGCGCCATGACAGACATCGGCGAACCGTTTGAGGCCGTCAACTAGGTCGGCATTAACACTACTGACTTTTCCGCTCGAAACACATCCGGCCATGCAGTTGAGCATTGCCGGACGATACTTTACAAGAACACGAGCAATTGCCTCTAGCTTAGATGGTATCTCGGTGACTTTCTCGTCAGAAAAGACACTATAGCCACAACTAGATAGTTGTTTTACTACTTCAAAGCCATAACGCTTAGTAAATAGCTGATCTATCTTTACCCATTTTAGCTGGGGCATTTTATCTAGTATTACATTTAGGGCTGCAACATCTCTGACGTCAGCGCTCCAACAAATTCTGTCATACACCGTTTCGGGTGTGGGGTAGCCCATTAAGGATCCTCCTGTATGAAGGTGCGAATATAACCTCGGTATTATTGCAATTAATCTAGAAAAGAGCAAGCATAAACTTAATGGTATACAAAAAGCCCCCGTTTATAGGGAGCTTTTTGCTTTTATTTTGGTGTTGTTCATCTAGAACAGCTGCTTATAACAATCCAAGCTTACGAGCACATGCAGGCCATGGAGACCAGCCACGTGCGGCTTGGGTGGCGCGAGCCTTGGCGTCTTGCACCTCTGGAGGAGCAAGGTCGGGGCGGGCATAACCACCATAGTTACCCCAGGTACGCATATCGTACTGGTAGGCACCATAGTAACCGTTACCGGTGTTCTTGTTATAGTCACCACCAGCTTCACAGTATCGCAACTGAGCAAAAGCATCGTCACCACCGATTACCAATTTAGCCTTGGCTGGAGCAGCACTTACGCGCGCTACAGTGGCTGATTGGTTAGCAGCAGCTTGAGCTTCTGAGGCTTTTTGGGCTTCAGCAGCAGCTTTGGCAGCTTGAGAGGCCTTTAGGGGAGCAACAACTTCGGTGTCGAATGATCCCTTCTTGGCTTTAAGCTCAAGTGCACTAGTTGCTTTGGTGTTTAATGTCAATGTGTAGTTACTTGGTACAACAGTTGTGGCTTCGGCAGCCCTAGCTGTTTCGGTGAGCGGAATTTGTACCGATGCTATCACCTGTTGGGCAATCATTGCAATCGCAATGGCTACTTGAGGAATTAGGCGCATAGTTTTTGAATACGTCGATCTCGACTAAATCGAGAGTGGCGGTTCATCTGACGCGTCGTATCTCCTTTCATTAATGTTATTTCAACTGTTCTGTCAAAGGCCTAAAATTAGACCTATTTACAGAACGACCGCTAGTATACCAAACATAAGCGGTATTGTCAATAGTAATTATGCAAACAATATAGCTCAACAGGTTAAATAATAGGTAGTATTTATGCTTGACAGGTTAAAAACGCCCTATTTTATGTGCTACTGGTTATTTAGAACAATTATGATATAATAGGCCTTACTAATCGTACCTACAACCATATGGAGAAAAGGCATGCAGACGCCATTGCTTCTTAATAGAATACCTACGACAGAAGAGGTCTTACAGAGTACCGATAATCCTCAAGAGCAATCTGAACTATTGTGCGACAGGAATTGGTCGATTTTCTTCAAAATAAGCATTGCTATTAATTCATTTACTGTATTTCTTATTACTCTCAATACCTTTCTAAATGTTATTGAAGGTAAGCCCATCAGTTCGTCATCTGGTTGGAGAGTACTTTTATATATAGTCGTAACAGTTGGTATCTTATCCTACACCAATAGCTATATGACGAGCTTATTTGCCATATCAGAGGCTATCGATAAGGCCGAAGCAGAAACCGAAGCTGAAGCCGAAAGTGCCAACCAGGCTGGTGAGGAGTAGTAAATCACCAAACACCCCTAGATTCACTCAAGGGGTTTTTATTTAAATATTTTATGCTACAATATTTGCGACATTGCACCTACAGATAGGATTTACGAATGTGGAACCATAAATCCATCGATGCACGCGTGCCTTCAGTAGAAGGTATTGTGAGCAGCACCGACGATCAACAAACTCTTGTATATAGATTGCAAGGTCGTACAAGGCTATTATGGTGGCGAGCCATATGGGGTATTAGCTTCGTAATTTTTTGGGCGTTAATTATCCTTACTTATACCAAGGTAATAAGTAGTGACTGTTATTTTTTGGTTGCTGCTGGAGTGTTTATTGCCGCTATTAGCAAATGGCATTATTCATCGCTTTTCTGTGAGGACCTCAACAGCCTAACTCGTGCAATCGAAGCGACCAGTTCTAATACTCCTACAGATAAACCTAGCCAGTCTGTTGTGGTTGTGAAGACCGATGATGAAGCTACCGACGAAAGCACACCATAACAATTATAAATATAGAATTTAAATTTCAACCTCTCGATACTTTCAAGAGGTTTTTATATACGGCACATGTGATACAATCATTGCGTAAAACATTGTACCTACAGATATGGAGAGAGAAAATGCACCATCCCGTATGCAAAAAAATCCCATCTGTCGACGAAATCGTGGTTTCCACTCAGAATTCTCAATTGCAGATAGAGAGGCTGGGTAAGAGAAAGGCACTACTTATGTGGCGTACAATCTGGTGGATTAGTTTTGTAATGTTTTGGGCTATTTTGGCAGAGCTGATACTAATATCGACAAATTCTCAAAAATTCGATGTAGACTACATCTGGATTATCGTGGGGCTGGCTATCTCTAACTCTATTAAATGGTTTAGTGGAGGTATGTATTGTGATAGATTAGGTAGACTTTATCATAAGATCAATCAACCTGCGTCTTCCACGAAAACTCCTTCATCTCTAGAACCAGAATAAGATGTACTCACTTACCTTCTACAAATATGCGGAAGGTTTTTTTAACCTCAAATAAATGGTTAGTTATACACCAAAAATGTTACAATATTTAAATAATTGATTTACTTACGAGAGGGTAATATGGCCAAGAAATCTAAATCTAAAAAACGTCGCCAGGCAAACAAAAAAGCCTCACAAGAGAGCATGGTAACAAATACACCCATTCCAGCACCCTTAGGTAAAAAGCCGCCCAAAACCTCTGCAAATACTTCAGAACAGGCAAATATTGACAATACAACTAATAGCCGTACTAATGAGCTCGAAACCGAGCAAGTAGACACGTTATTATCTGAAAACCCGCCCAGAGAGCCAATTACCCAAAACAAGCTCATTATGGCCCTGGCTATTACAGTAATTATACTTATTGGTATTCTTATATTTTTCTATAGCAAAACCCAGCAGGCCACCACTGAGCTGCAAAAGCAAAGCCAAGAGCAGCTCAATAATGTTAATGAGACCCAGGGAGATAGCTTGGGTTCTAGCCCGGCCGGAAATAATATTAGCCCTCAATAACTACTTCTTGCTTAATTTGGCTTGACACAGCTGTATTTGGGCATACAATATACAATAAGTTTTGTACCTTTCGGCGAAGAGGAGATAAAGGCTATTGTCTACGCAAACCAAAACAGCAACAAAAAAGCGCACCTGGAGTAGTCGGGCGGTAATTCGCTCAATTGAACCACTATGTAATGAATTCTGTAGGCACTGTGGTAAGTTGATTGGTTGGCAGCCTAAGCGACCAGCTCATCAAGTAATATGCAATGTCTACTGGCGTGGCAAGTGGCGTCGCACAGAGCACTATCACGAGATGTGCTATGAGCAAGCGGGTCGGCCATACCCCGTTAGGGACAACCAGCAGAGCTAGCCATTAAGCACCCTTCACCAACCCTGTGTATATTGTCTCTATATTCAAGAACCACAAAAACGTGTAGTTATACACCAACTCCTTTATAGCAATAAAGGAGTTTTTCTTATGCTTGCAAAAACAGTGTAAAATGTTACAATCTACTCGATCTGGCTGCGCGCCAGCTGTACCGTAAAAAGGAGAAAAATGACAATATTCAAGCTGATACTTGAGTTGGTGATAGGAGTGTCTTTTGTCGTATTCGCCGTTAAGGTGAATAGCGACAATCAAGCGAGCCCCGAAAGGCGTGAAAGCCGCTCATATAAGTGGATGACACAATTTCTTGTTGCTACCTGGGTTTTTATCTGGTGTCTTTATGCAGATTGGCTGTGGAGCACAACTACGGTGCTAAGTGCAGTCGTCATTACGATATGTTGCCCCATCTTCTTGTTCGTGTTCGTAGAGCCACAAACCCGGACGCCAGCTAGTCTCAAGAGAGACTTCTAGGTAACTAATAAGCCAATAGCTCCCTTGCTACAAAAGGGAGTTTTTCATTTCTGTCGAAATAACGTACAATAATAAAACAATATTTATGAAAGCTATCTGGAAGATAATTAAATACTCTAAACAATTGTGGCCGTACTATGTGGCTATTTCTGTTGTGGTAATAATAATTGCTCTTCTTAACTTGGTGGTGCCTTTTATTACTAAAGGCTTGGTGGATGGCATTGTCAGTAAATACGCCGGCAATAACGTGCCATTTAAATTCTTTATTATATTGGTGCTGATAGGTGGTTTGGCTAGCGTAGTTGCTACTCTGTTGTCTAACCTTAACGGCTACTGGGGCGATATGATGAGCGTTAAGCTCAATAGCTTACTCTCGGAGCGTTATTTTACCCACCTCATGGAGCTACCCATTGGCTATTACGACAACGAAATTACTGGTAAAATCACCGCTCGACTTGATAGATCAATCGGTACTATTAGTACTCTCATGCAGACTCTGGCCAATAACTTTGTGCAGTTTTTCTTGACTACCATTATTACGCTAGTAGTAATTGCCTTTTATAGCTGGCCAGTAGCAGTACTGCTAGCTATAATATTCCCTATTTACATCTGGATAACTCACTTAAGTAGTCGCGCCTGGCAGAAGCGCCAAGAGGGCATTAATAAAGACCTAGATGTAGGTAATGGTAGGTTTGTGGAATCGATCGCACAGGTACGAGTAGTTAAATCTTTTGTAATGGAGGCCAGCGAGTTATTATTTTATGGTGGTAGGCGCCGAGCAATTGAGCGCCAAACCAAAGGGCAATCACTAGAGTGGCACCGCTATGATATTTATCGCCGGCTAGCACTTAATGTAATTTTTACAGCTATTACAGGTGTGATTATCTACCAAGCATATATAGGTGTATACAATCTTGGTACCATGACGCTACTACTTACTCTATCTACCCAAGCGCAGTTCCCGCTGTTTGGTAGCAGTTTTATAATTGATGCCTTGCAACGAGCCACGGCGGGCAGTAAAGACTACTTTGAGATTATGGAATTGCAAGCTGAGATTACCGATACTCAGAATGCTAAAAATCTAAAAGTAAAAAATGGCCAAGTAGAGTATCAAGGTGTAGATTTTGCTTACGAGCAAGGCAAAAAGGTATTGCACGACATTAGCTTTACCATTGAGCCGGGTAAAAAGCTGGCCCTAGTGGGTGAGAGCGGTGAGGGTAAAAGTACCTTGGCCAACCTAATGCTGCGATTTTACGAGGTGAGCAAGGGTAAGATATTGGTAGACGGTAATGATGTAAACAACGTTAGTCAAGAGAGCTTGCGGCGCAGTATTGGTGTAGTGTTTCAAGAGCCCCAGCTTTTCTCTGGTACTATAAAATCTAACATTGGCTATGGCAAAAAAAACCCGGCCACAAAAGACCTAATTGCCGCCGCCAAGGCTGCCAATGCTTATGATTTTATCAAAAAACTGCCCAAGGGTTTTGATAGCGAGATTGGTGAGCGAGGGGTAAAACTTAGCGGCGGGCAAAAACAGCGCATTGCTATTGCTCGAGCCATTATGAAAAACCCACCTATTTTGATACTCGACGAAGCCACTAGTAGCTTGGATAGTAAGGCCGAACACGAGGTGCAGCAGGCCCTTGAGCGACTTATGAAAAACCGCACAACACTAATTATTGCTCACCGACTTAGCACTATCTCAAATGTTGATACAATTGTAGGCATAAAAGGTGGCAAGGTGGTTGAGGTAGGTAGCCCTGCCGAACTTGCTAACCGAAAGGGTGGAATATACTCTGAGCTGCTTGAACTGCAGACGATTAGTAAGACCAAAGAAGGTAAAGCCAAGCTGAAGAAATTTGATATTGCTGGGTAATGCGATATATTATTTGCAATTATGTCTAATACAAAAAGCAAGATTCAAAACATTGCCGAGGAGCGATTAAAACAACCTTTAGAGTTTATTCATTATGGATCTCACTGGACATTTGCTGGCGATAACGTAGTAGTAAAGGTGGCTAACACAGATCTGAGCTATGCTAGTAATATCACTAAATATTTAGCTAGTATCGATTTTCCCGCGCTCGCCCCGTATGATGAATTTAAAGTTGATGAGTATTCCTTTTATCTATACCGGAAGGGCCAAGACGGGTTTTATAGGCGCGATGTAAAAGATTGGCTGGGCAAAACAGTTGCTCGATTACACCAAATAACACTACCAGATTCATTACGAATAATGTCTTTTAAAGAAATGAATGAGTACAAACTAAATATATATCGTGAAGGTTTCCACTCATTAGATGGCGATGTACAGAAAAGAATAATGAGTGTGCTTGAAAGAGCCTATACTTTGCCAGCCGACACATTCAATCATGGTGATCTCAATCAAGATAATGTAGTTAAGATAGATGGAGAGTTTATACTCATCGATTGGGATTTGGCAATGATGGCACCTAATGAATATGATTTAGCAGTGATAAAATATGCGGAGATATTTGGGGTTGAGCCTGCAGAGAATAAGCAGATTGAGAAGGACTTTGGGCAATACGACAAAAAGAACTTAGATATTCTAGTTGATGCAGTTATGGCGATATCGCTTGTGTGGTTTGCGAAAAATATATCAAAGGGCTACTTTGGTGATAATGGTGAGCTGCAAAAACGAATAGCTAGACTGATGGGGGACAAATCGGTAGAATTTAGTTTAGATTATCCGGTGTATGGATGAACTAAGACTTAAAAAAGTCTAAGAAAACTATTGACAAATAAGCATTAGTGGTATACAATAGTAGCCGTACCTTGAAGATATATAGCAATGTATCTGGTGCTGATTGAGCTCTCACAAGAGAACTTATCCAGCACCAGATAAAACGCTACCCGCTACTCTTGGTGATCTAGAGTGGGTAACGTCTGTTGCGTAGGATTTGGGAGATCACCTCCTGCACCACTACTTTACTCGATGCCGCAATCGAGAAGTGGGAATGGATCACTCCGGCTGTGCTGGAGTAGCTTCCACCGTGCGGACGGTGGAGTAAGTGCCAAGGCGGCCATCGCCTGGCACACCGGGTACTCCCGGTTCATCGTCGGGTTAACTCGACGACAATGGTGGTGACTCACTTCGCTAGTCCTCAGGGGCGAATGAAGTAAAAACAGGCTGGAGAGCTCCCGGCTCCTTTCTGTGGGTTGCCACTAAGTAGGGTTTCAGGGGTCGGGGTGGCCGCAAGGCCTCCCCGACCCCAACTAATACAAGAGATGTGTATCTCTTCTGACGAGTCGAAAACGACGAATATTAGTCAATACTCAAAGATAATCAAACAAAGGCGTAGTACGTCTTTTTTTGTGTATCCCTCCCTATGTTATAATTGAACTTATATCTATCTGAAAATCGAAATGAGGTAGAGATGGTACCTTTCATAAGTAGATTGCCTAGAACGTTCTGGGATGTAACAGACCTTGAGATATATGATTCTTCTCACATAGCCCTTAACCCATACCCAAGTGGCAAGGAGGTTTGTGAGCCAGCTACGGCCGATACTGCAAACACTATAAGCTCACTACTGGAGGGCGATGGTAATTGGCATGCGCCCTGCCTTGATATCGATTGGCGTACTAGCTTGCGATGGATAGCCGGCGCGAATGAGCTCGATATATGGTGTGCTCTTCCGGTGCACTACAAATTTGAAGAAACTAAGCTGGATGAAGCTGGTGAGGAATACCATGTAGTTGAAGGCGTACGACCGATTGGCATGGATGCAGTCCGGGTTTGGGCAGATTGGTTATTGATGAATGCATTTATCGATATGGTCTGGTACGTTTTTAGTGAAGACTATGAACGAGCACACTTCAGAATAAGGTTTGCACCCGATATCCAGTTGGCAAGTCTACCCTCAAAGACACCTATGCACTATCACGTCTATATTGATACAAGGCTCACTTGGTTAGAGTACAAGACATTTATTCAGGTACTGGCAAACCTTGGAATAGTTCAGGAAGGCTTTCGTGCTATGACTGAGCGCCGTGACATGTCGCACTTGCGCATTCCCAGCCCAGAGCTATTCAATTCTAGACCCACAAAGGGTACTCTAGTGTGAGTACCCTCTTTAATTAAATAAAAGGGTGTATACTGGTTATATAACCAAAGGTATATTATGACCCCACAACAACTATTTATATTGGCCGATAAGACATTTGTTAATGTCGTAGAACAGATCAGTGATGACCAGTGGGATAAAAAAGTGCCTAGCTACATTAGCGATAAAGGAGAGACTTTGCGCGAAGTGATTAATTATCATCTTTATGACGAGATATGGGTGCCGGATGTGTTGGCCGGTAAAACTATTGAGCAAGTTGGCAGTAAGTACGATGGTAACCTCCTAGGCAAAGACCCTATTAAGCGCTTCAAGGCCATTGCGGGCGAGACGCAAATGATAGTGGGGGTATTTAGTGAGCCTGACAAAATAGTTCATTTAAGTTATGGTGATTGGCCAGCCAAAGATTACTTGCTGCACATCTCGTATTTTAGAGCGTTGCGAGCCTACGATATTGCCAAATTTATTGGCGTGAGTACCGAGTTACCAGCCGAACTTGTTGAAGATCTCTACAATAAGATTCTTCCAGACGCCGAAAATTGGCGCAAGATGGGTGTATTTGGCCCAGAAGTAAAAGTGGCCGACGATGCTGATACCCAAACCAAACTACTTGGTATAACTGGTCGTAAAGCCTAGTTAATCCTAATGACTCTTAAAAAACAAATAGTGCTTTTTGTGTTTGCTCTGGTGGTGTTCAGCCAGGTAAACGCCAAGTAATATACATACGCCACCCAAGACCATCTCGATTGAGAGCTTTTCGCCAAGTAATATAACTGGAATTACTATGGCTAGCAGAGTCTCGGTATAAGCTAGAGCGCTACTTACTGCCGAACCAATATGCTCGTAACTAGCAACATTTAGCATTCGGGCTACAAGGGCTACTATTATGCCCGAGTAACATGTAGCTGCAATTAGTCCAGGGTTGAGCTCCACATTGATATTAGATGCAAAAATGAGTGTGCATAAAACCGATACCAATAAAACCACCCAGGCAGAGACAGAAAAAATTGACATCAATGGCAAGCCGTTTTCGTTGGCTTTTTTGGAATAAATAATGGCTAGCGGAAAAGTAATGGTATTTAGTAGGGCCAGTGCGCTAGCGAGAGGGTAAAACTGTAGGCTGGAGTTTTGTCGTAAAGCAATCGGCAAAGCTACAATTATAAAGGCGCCCAGTGCCGCCAAGGTAATACCGGCTACTCCGCGCATTTTGATTTTTTCCCCTGTTAGTTTGGCTGAAAGTATTACAAAAATTATTGGAGTGAGTAAAGTAATTATAGACACATAGCTGGCTTGACTGAGCTTAATAGCCCAGACATACACCAAAACGGCGATCGACATTAGAACGCCAACTGTTAAGGCATAGCGTAGGTTTTTGGAGTTAAACTTTTTGTAAGACAATAGAATGTATGGTGCTGTTACAATGGCAATAAGACCAAACCTTAGTGTAGAGTAAACAAAAGGGTCTAGACTATTGGTGATATATTTGGTGGCTGTAGCATTTGGTGCAGCAATCAAAACAGCAAGCAAACCTAGTAAGAACCATTTGTTGAGCTTAAGTTTTTTAACCATAACAATAGTATAGCAGTTGTGACCAAAGAGCATACTTGACGGATTGACTATTTATTAATATATGCTACCATAAACTCGCATGAGTCATATCGTTCTCACCTTTAAGGAGGTGAAATATGAATTGCCTTAGATGTGGATATCGCGAAGGTGGGCACAGCCCCAAGTGCCCCGAGTTGCTCGGTGATGGCCCCTCGAAAATTGCTGCAATTGCAATTTGGCAGTATGGCTACAATCACGGTCGTTCAGGTAGAGAGCGTCAAAGGCCGCATCCCACAGATCTGCGAGAAGGATCGCCTGCTCAGCGAGAAGCCGAATATTACAATCTTGGCTATTTGCGTGGCGAGTCTGCTCTTGAAGAAGCTGAAAACAGCTCGCGCTGGTGACAGCTCTAGGCTCTCTCTTCGGAGAGGGCCTTTATATATTGACTATAACTGATATATTTGTTACTATTAACAGGTCAAAAAATTAACGAAACAGTTTTGGTAAAATACTCCTCCCGCTTGGGGAACCAATACAACGATATAAGGAGACAATAATGGCAGAAGCCAAAAAAACTACTGAAAAAGTAATAAAGAAGACTACAACTACTAAAATAGACCCTATACTTAAGCAACTGTTAGAATCGGGCGCGCATTTTGGCCAGCGAACAGACCGCTGGAACCCCAAGATGAAACCATATATATTTGGAGCACGCTCTGGTGTACATATTATCGACTTAGTACAAACCGCCGCCCAGCTTACCACAGCCGAAAAGGCAGCTTATGAGATAGCCAAACAGGGCGGTCAGATTCTTTTTGTGGGCACCAAGCGTCAGGCCAAATCAATCATAGAAAAATACGCCAAAGAGGCTGGAATGCCCTACGTAACTCACCGTTGGCTGGGTGGAATGCTCACCAATCTAGACACCATCACCCTGCGTATTCAAAGGCTCAAAAAGCTTGAGGCGCAAAAGGCCGAGAACGATTTTGAAGGAATCATTAAAAAAGAAAAGGTATTGTTAGAAGAGCAAATGCGTAAGCTTAGCGTAATGTTTGACGGTGTGCGCGACATGCACGGCCTGCCCGCTGCATTGTATGTGGTAGATATGCCCAAAGAATCAAATGCCATACTAGAAGCACTTAAGCTCAATATTCCTGTAATTGCAATGGCTGATACCAACGCCAACCCAGAGTTGGTTGCCTACCCAATTGCCTGCAATGACGATGCAATAAAGGCTATTGACTTAGTGACAAGCAAGATTGCCGGGGCCGCCCAAAAAGGCGCTCAAGAATACAAAGCTAAGGCTGCTACCGAACAGTCAACAGAAGAAGGAGAGTAAAAATGGCAGAAGTGACAATTGAAAACATTAAAAAACTACGAGATGCCACCGGTGCTGGCATGATGGATGCCAAGGCTGCACTTACTGAGGCCAAGGGAGATTTTGACAAAGCTGTAGAGCTAATGCGTCTCAAAGGAATAGCCAAAGCCGGTAAAAAAGCCGATAGAATAGCGAGCAATGGTGTTGTACAAAGCTATGTGCACGGCGAAAAAATTGGCGTATTGGTGGAGATTAATTGTGAAACCGACTTTGTGGCTCGTACTGAAGATTTCAAGACCTTTGCTCGCGATATAGCTATGCATATTGCTGCCACCAACCCGGCATATCTCTCTAGCGAAACTGTTGACCCCAAAGCGCTTAAAAAAGAAACCGAAACCATTAAAAAAGAAGTGCTAGCAAGCGGTAAACCAGCCGAATTCGCCGACAAAATGGTAGAAGGTAAGCTTAAAAAATGGTACGAGCAGGTATGCTTGCTAGACCAACCGTTTATAAAAGACGATAGCAAAACTATTGATGGTCTCACCAAAGAAGTTATTGGCAAGCTAGGTGAAAATATTGTAATCAAACGATTCTCAAGGCTCGAGCTTGGCGTTGAATAGTCTAAATAACTGATATATTTAAATTGCTTTTTTTAACTAGGCTTATTTGTTTATATGCTTTAAAGGCTATATAATAAATTACATTATGCAACAACAAATACTTAAAACTTGTGAAGAAAAAATGAAAGCCGGTATAGAACACTTAAATAGTGAGCTTGCAGGCGTGCGCTCAGGTCGCGCCAACGCTGGCTTGGTAGACAGTATTAAAATAAATGTTTATGGATCTGATACTCCCCTAAAGGCTATTGCTACGATTTCTACGCCAGATGCCAAAACTATTCAAATTCAGCCATGGGATGGCGGCAATTTGGCAGCTATAGAAAAGGCCATTACCGACAAACAAAGCCTGGGCCTTACTCCCAATAACGATGGCAGGGTAATACGGCTAAATGTGCCACCAATGAGCGAAGAAACACGCTCACAAATGGTAAAACTTATTAATGAAAAAGCTGAGGCAGCCAATATATCGTTAAGAAATGCTCGCCATGAGGCTATTAACGACGCCAAATCGCTTGAGAAGAAGAAAGAGTTCTCGCGTGACGATCTTACCAAGATAGAAAAAGATGTGACTAGCCTAATAGAGCGCTACCAAAAGCAAGTGCAAGATATGATTGCCGGCAAAGAACAAGAATTAATGCAAACTTAAAGTCTTAAAGTTAGCAAATATATATTTATGAAAGAATCTACTCAGAATTTGAAGCACATTGGCTTTATACTAGACGGCAACCGTCGCTGGGCCAAACAGCATGGCAAAACTGCGTTTGAGGGGCATATGGCAGGTTACAAAAATCTTAAAAGCATTGCCCAGGCGTGTTTTGATAGAAACATTCCGTTCTTTAGCTGCTATTTGTTTTCTACCGAAAATTGGCAGCGCAGTAGCGATGAGGTGAGCTATTTGATGCAACTAACTCTCAAAGTGGTAATAAAAGACGCCAAAGAGCTGAATAAAAATAATGTGTGCTTGCGTATTATTGGCTCTCGTGACAAACTCGACCCCAAGGTGGCTAAAGCTATTGAAAAGGCTGAGACCTTAACCGCCAATAACACCGCCGGAACATTTGTAGCTTGTTTTAATTACGGAGGACAAGAGGAGCTAACAGCTGCAGTGCGCAAAATTGTGGCTGAGAAAACTGCCACAAAAGACATTACACCACAACTTATAAAACAGCATTTATACACTGCCGATATTCCAGCCCCCGATCTTATAGTGCGTACTAGTGGTGAGCAACGACTGAGCAACTTTTTGTTGTGGGATAGTGCTTATGCAGAGCTAAAATTTGTTGAAAAATATTGGCCCGATTTTAACGAGCAAGATCTTGATGTAATTATTGATGAGTATAACAACAGAGTAAGAAGGTACGGCAAGTAATGATACTAGCTATTAGTATAATTGGAGTACTTATACTCTTTACACTTCTGGTGGTAGCACACGAACTTGGCCACTTTATGGCTGCACGGCGTGAAGGTGTGGTGGTAGATGAATTTGGAGTAGGATTTCCGCCGCGTGTATTTGGTAGAAAACGGGGCGAAACAATTTATAGTATTAATGCCTTGCCAATTGGTGGTTTTGTGCGCTTGCGGGGTGAAGATGGTAGCGTGAAGGGCAAAGGTAGCTTTGCCAGTCTAAGCTTTTGGCCCAAAACACGTGTAATTATGGCTGGTGTAGTGGTAAATTTTTTAATTGCATACGCAATATTTACTTTTCTATTAATTATTGGTATACCACCGCTGGGTCAGCCTTTACCCAGCTTTGGCCCCATAAAGCCTACCCAGGATCCTGCCGGCAATTTAATCGTTATGTCAGTGGCTCCAAACAGCGCGGCCTCAACTGCGGGTATTAAGCAGGGCGATAGTATTGTTGCAATAGACGATCAACAACTAAAAACTAATGAAAGTATGCGCGAATTTACCCGTTCTCATGCCGGCCAGACCGTAGTGATTAAGATCAATCAGGGTGGCAAAACCCAACAAAAGACTATCGTATTAGGCACCAATGAGTCGGCCGGCATACTCGGCATTACTGCCGATCAAATGTCACTTAGTCGTTACAGTTGGTGGGCTGCGCCAATCGCCGCACTGGTAATGATGTTTCAATTTGTGATTGCTACCCTGGCGGCTTTCGGTAATTTAATAATAGGTCTGTTCTCACGTGGTAAAGTTAGCGATCAGGTGAGCGGGCCTATAGGAGCGGTGTCGATATTCTCACAAATTATGAATTTTGGTTATCGTTACATACTATTATTTGTGGCCTCTATTTCACTAAGTTTGGCAGTAATTAACGCCCTGCCCTTACCGGCACTCGATGGTGGTCGTCAGTTTATATTGATTTTGCAAAAATTTGGCTTGCGAATTACTCCCGAGCGCGAGAATCTGGTGCATATAATTGGTTTTGTGGCGCTTATTGCACTAATGATCGTTATTAGTATTAGCGACATTGTACGGCTGAGATAGGCATTTTGAGGGTGCGTCGAGATATTATAATTGCAAAAGTTCCGTGGGGGCTGCGTGATGTGGCCAAAATAATGCTACTGTCTATTATTTTGCCATTTGGAATATTATTGATGGTGGTTGGACTCTCGCACTTTGGAATTTTAGGCCAAAGCGTTCGGACAGCTATCAAAAATAACGACTTAGTTCTTGACACTATCTTTGTAATAATCTCTTTGTTGGTAGAGCTTGGTCTGCTCTGGTGGCTACTCCATAAGTACAACGCCAAGCTCTCAGACTTGGGATTAAAGAAATTTACCATCTGGAAGGGTGTATTGTATATTCTAGGTGGTTTTATTTTATTTGCCGTGCTGGTCGCTATTGCTTTTGTGCTGGTGAGCATTCTGGCGCCGAGTGTAGATATCGATCAAGCCCAAGATGTGGGCTTTGAGTTCGGCCGTGCCGGCATTGGCTTATGGGTAAGCTTTTTTGTGACGGTAATATGTGCACCAATTATTGAAGAGTTATATTTTAGGGGTTTGCTACTGCCAACTCTTACTAAGAGATTTGGCTGGACTGTAGGTATAATTGGTTCGAGTACATTTTTTGCTATTTTGCACGGCCAGACCAATGTAATTATATATACATTTATACTTGGTTGCATTTTGAGTGTATTCTATATTCGTCTAAAAAGTATTATTCCGGGCATTGCTCTGCATATGATCAACAATGCTCTGGCCTTTATTGTCATAGCAGGACTAATAAAATAACAATTTATTAACCAAAGCACTGCAGTATGTCTAGCAACAGATAGAAATGCTTGTTACACTAGTAATATATGATAAATTCCTTCCTCGGAAAATTTAGTCACGATATTGGTATTGACCTTGGTACGGCCAATACTTTGGTGTATGTGGGTGGTAAGGGCATAATGATTAATGAACCCTCGGTAGTGGCAATTAATACCAAAAACAAACAAATTTTGGCTATTGGTGATGAGGCTAAGCGGATGGTGGGCAAAACTCCAGCCAACATTGTAGCTACCCGGCCGTTGGTAGATGGAGTAGTAAGTGACTTTGAGATTACCGAGCAGATGCTTAAGTATTTTATAGAAAAAGTACACAAAGAAAGTTTTGTATTGTTTCCGCGTCCGCGGGTGGTGATAGGCATTCCTTCTGGTGTGACTGAGGTAGAAAAGCGTGCCGTTGAAGACGCCGCCAGCAATGCTGGTGCACGCCAAACTTTTTTAATAGAAGAACCAATGGCAGCCGCGGTGGGAAGCAACCTACCTGTACACGACGCAGCAGGTAGTATGATAGTAGATATTGGTGGTGGTACTTCTGAGGTGGCGGTAATTAGTCTGGGCGGAATAGTATCTTCTAAGTCTATTAGAATTGCTGGTGATGAGTTGACTACCGATATTATTGCCTATGCTAAAGAAGAATTTAGTCTACAAATTGGTGAGCGCACGGCCGAGAGTATTAAGATAAGTATTGGCTCGGCTGCTAAGCTCGATAAAGTACTCGATGCCCCAATTCGTGGCCGTGATATGATTACCGGCCTACCCAAAGAAATGAAGATTGACTCTGACCAAACGCGTAAAGCCTTGGCGCGAAGTGTGCGGGCTATTGTAGATGCTGTAAAACATACTATTGAGGACACCCCGCCTGAGCGATTGGCTGATATTATGGACAAAGGCATTTACCTGGCCGGTGGTGGTGCTTTGCTACGTGGTCTCGATGTGTTGCTAGCCAATCAAACCAAAATGCCGGTGCATATATCTGAAGATCCGCTAACAGCGGTGGTACGCGGCACCGGTATGGTACTTGAAGATCTGGACAGTCTACAAGACGTGTTGGTGACAACTCAATACGCAAAAGTGCCATATTAGACTACAAATCAGGTAATTTTAAGCTAATATACGATATAATTATTTAAGCATGCGCAAACAATTACTCATTCCAATTATTATTGTTAGCCTGGTAGCTCTATTTATTATTGGGCTTAACTACAGCGGCCAGTTTTGGCCGTTTAGGCTTATTTATGACCAAGTAGGCAACCCAATAGGAACCAAGCTAATACAGGCTAGAAACGGCATAAAAAGTCAGTATGATTTTTTGAGCTCAATTACTGAGCTAAATGTGCAAAATAAGCAGTTAAGAAACACCGAGCTAGAGCTTCGCCAGCAATTAGCGGCACTAAAAGAAGTGGCTCGAGAAAACGAAATATTACGCTCTCAGCTCAACTTTAATTCTAGACTCAATCTCGAGCTAATTCCGGCTAGGGTAGTAAGTGTGCAGCCCGATAATACTCGGCAATTTATTACTATTGATAGAGGGAGCTCGAGTGGTCTTAAAAAGGGACAGGCGGTGGTAAGTAGCGGAGTCTTGGTAGGGACGGTCGATGAAGTAAACGATTATAGCTCTAAAGTATTTTTAGTAAACGACCCGGATTTTCGAATTCGAGCGGTTGCTCAAGACGGCCGAGCTCAAGGTATTGTACGGGGGCAAATAGGTAGAGGTTATGTTTTTGAAAAAGTTGCTCAATCTGAAACGATGAGCCCGGCCGAGCAAGTGGTGACTGCAGGCTCAGGCCAGGTTCCGCAAGGTATTTTGGTAGGTACAGTTGAGTCTATTACCAAGGCCGATAATGCTATATTTCAATCGGCTAGCATCAAGCCCTTGGTAGATCTCAACTCGCTAGAGCTAGTATTTGTGGTGGTGGGCTTAAAACAGTGAAAATGATTATATATTGGGCCATGCTATTGGTTTTGGTGGCGTTGCAAACTACAATTGGAGCAAGTCTTGGCATTGGTTTTTTTGCCGTGCCATTATGCGCGATTTTACTAATAGTACTTTCAAATAGTGTAAATACCGAGTATTTATTATACATGGCACTGGCTGCGGGAGTGCTACTGGACATGGCTAGTGGAGCAAGTTTTGGTCTCAATATACTCTTTTTACTGTTTGTAGCATTATTTTGTAAATTGGTAATAAGGTTTGGTCAGCGTGAGCAAGGTGTGATGGTAGTTATATTACTGAGCGGTCTGATAACTATTTTGTATAACTTTTTGCAGTTTGTAATAGTTTTTTCTGCTGATAGGGCGGGAGGAATTGGTGGCGATATTTTTAGAATTATTACTCAGTCGCTGTACGCCGCTATATGGGCGGCTGGACTTTTCTTGGCGGCATCAGCCATTGAACAGGTTAAATTTAATTATAAAACCCCAAAATTACGACTCAGGAGACGATCTTAGGTGAATATATTTGGTGATTTTTACGATAGAGCCTATAGTTATAGATTCTCTAAAAAAGAGCATCGCATGCGCCAAGCTGAGGACTGGTCGGCAGCGATTCTTTCGGGAAGTACTGAGAATATTCAGCTTGAACAGCCCATAAGCGCCAATATGCTAAGAATTTTGGCGGTGTTGATTGCTTTATTTGCAATTGTCCTGGCCGGTAGGCTCTCGTACTTACAGATCATTACTGGCCAACAACATAGTTTATTGGCTAGTGGTAATAGGGTGCGCACCGTGCCCATTAGTGCACCTCGAGGGGCTATTTATGACCGAAACGGGATAGTATTGGCCCGTAATAGTGCACACTTTGATCTGTTAGTTACACCCAATCAACTGTCTAGAGATACAAAGCAGCGTACGCAAAGCTACGAGACGGTTGCAGCGATTACCGGCAAGTCGTTTGCCGAGGTGCAGGCAACTGTAGAGGCCAAGGGTGTGAACTATGGGTTGCCGCTAATTGTGGCCGAAAATATTACTCGTGAACAGGCTCTTAACCTTGAAGAAAAGCATATGGATATTGATGGTTTTAGTGTCGACACCAACCCTACACGTGAGTATCTAGATGCTGGCAACTTGGCACCTTTTTTGGGTTATATAGGTAGAATATCGGCAGAGGAGTATAAGCAGAACCCCACCTATCGACCGGTTGACTTGATTGGTAAAACTGGCCTAGAAAAGGCCTACGAAACTGATTTGCGCGGAAAATATGGCAAAGAACAGACCGAGGTAAATGCTTCAGGTATGCCGGTAAGAGCTTTAGCGCGCACTGAGCCTATTGCAGGTAATAATTTAATATTGAGTATTGATAAAGGTCTTGAAGACATAATGGCTGAGTCGGTTAAGAACGCTGTGGTAGCGGCCGGCAGCAAAGCTGGCGCCGCTATAGCTGTTGATCCCAGAAATGGTCAGGTGCTGGGTGCAGTCAACTACCCTAGCTATAATGGCAATCTGTTTGCGGCAGGTATTACCCAAGCTCAATATTACGCTTTACTAAATGACCCCGGCAAGCCATTATTTAATAGAGTGAGCTCGGGGGGTTACCCAATTGGCTCAACTGTTAAGCCCTTTATTGCGACTGCGGGCCTGCAAGAAGGAGTTATTAATTCTACAATTACCACTGTGCAAGATAGAGGTAAACTAGATGTTCCTAATCAATACAATCCATCGATTGTTTACACTTTTAAAGGCTGGAAACCCGAGGGGCTGGGAACGGTAAATGTGCTAAGGGCGCTTACTTGGAGTTCTGATATATTTTTCTATATCATTGGCGGTGGTTTTGAAAATACACGCGGTCTAGGGCCCACTAAGCTGACCGATTGGTATAAGCGATTTGGCTTTGGCAAAGCTACTGGGGCCGATATTGGTGATGACGCGGCCGGATTTGTACCTACTCCAGATAGTAAAAAGAAGTATTCTAATGAGCCATGGTCGGTTGGTGATACCTATAATATCTCAATTGGTCAAGGTGATATGCGAGCCACACCGCTGCAGCTAGCTATGGCTACAGCTGCTGTTGCTAACGGTGGTACTCTTTACAAACCGCACTTTGCATCACAGGTAAAGGATGATCGTGGTAACTTGATTAGAGCAGTTGATCCCGAGGTAGTGACAGCCAACATCGCCACACCAGCCAACTTGGCGCTAGTGCGGCAAGGTATGGAGGGTGTAGTAGAGTCAGGAACGGCCTGTTGTTCTATCAAACGAGATGTGCCGGTAAAAGTTGCCGGCAAAACCGGCACGGCCGAAACCAGCTCGCAAGGGTTTGATGGCAAAAACCCAACTACCAAACCGCATGCATGGTTTTCATCGTATGCACCAGCCGATAACCCCAAATTTACCTTGGTGGTGTTGGTTGAAAACGCGGGAGAGGGTGCCGAATACGCTGTGCCAGCCAGCAATAACATACTGAAATGGTATTTTAGCACTCCAAGAAACTAGCTATAAATCTTGGCATTATTTGGCGTAAAATTATCTTAAGTAGTTTGATAGCCACTTGACATTGATCCCAAGGTTTGAGAAAATACTTACCAGTAACAGAGCTTAAATGTTCTTGCAAATAGTCGACCTGTTCACTTGTTTTTTAGCGCAAGTAGAGGGTCATTTTTGTTAGATCTATTCCGTCTGAAATTACCTGTTATACATCAATTAAGGAGTAAATTACCATAGATATGGCAAATCAAGATTTCTACCTCACTGCAGAGGGTGTAAAAGACCTCAAAGCCGAGCTCGAAGACCTAGTAAAAAATAAACGCAAAGAAGTAGCCAAGGCACTAAAAGAAGCCAAGGAGTTTGGCGATCTTTCTGAGAACTCTAGCTGGGATGACGCCAAAGAGCGCCAGGCTTTTATTGAAGGCAGAATTAGTGAAATCGACAATATCTTAAAACACGCTAAGCCTATTAAGAAAGTGGAAGGTGATACGATTTCGGTGGGCTCAAAAGTGCATGTCAAAATTGATGAGGGCAAACAGGTATTCCATATAGTTGGTTCTACCGAGGCCAACCCAGATGAAGGTAAAATTTCTGACGAATCTCCGATAGGCAAAGCGCTATTGGGTAAAAAAGTGGGTGATAAAGCAGATGTCGAGGTACCAGCTGGCGTAATTACCTACAAGATTATAAAAGTACTATAATTCAAGTAATAAAAACTTTGCACCAACGACGCCTTTGAACTCTAGTTATTAACAAGGTGTCGTTTTGCTTTGTAATCTCAATAAGAAATAAGTATAATATATCTATTATGGCAAATATAAAAGAACTCAGAAACGAAAGACTTAGAAAGCTGGCAGAGCTAAAAGCAGCCGGTATTGACCCCTACCCACAATTGGGTCAGCGCAGTGCGTACAACAAAGTATTGGTAGACGAATTCGACATACGTGAGGGAAAATCTGTCTCGGCCGTCGGACGTATTACTAGTATAAGATTGATGGGTGGAATGTGCTTTGTCGATGTCACCGACGAGAGTGGTAAAGTGCAGGCAGTAATCAATAAAAAGAGTTTTGTGGCCAGCCCAAGCGCCAACCAGCTCGATTTTAAACAGCTTAGGTTGCTCGATGTGGGTGATTTTGTACAAGTAGATGGCACCCTCGAGAAGACACAGCGTGGCGAAATTAGTGTATTTACTACATCACTGGTACTTTTGAGCAAGAGTTTGCGACCTATGCCTGATATGCACGACGGTTTTAAAGACGTAGAACGTCGTTATCGCCAACGCTATATTGATTTACATCTCAACCCCCAAGTAAAGCAGCATATTGAACTGCGCAGCAAAGTAACTGAGTCGATGCGACAATTCTTGATAAGCAAAGGCTTTATTGAGATTGAAACCCCTGTGCTTCAGCCAATGTATGGTGGAGCCAGCGCTAAGCCATTTACCACTTATCATCACAAACTAGAGTCTGATTTGTACTTGCGTATTAGCAACGAACTTTATCTTAAACGTGCCGTGGTGGCTGGTTTTGAAAAGGTGTTTGAGTTTGCCCGCGACTTTCGCAACGAGGGTATAGACCGTTCACACAACCCCGAATTTACCATGCTAGAGTTTTATCAAAGTTATGCCAATTATGAAGATCTTATGACGCTCACCGAGGAAATGATTACCACAGTTCTTAAGTCTACAATAGGTAGTCTTAAGTTTACTTATCAAGGCCAAGAACTTGATTTTACTGCTCCCTACGAACGTATTACATTGCGTGATCTTATAATGCGTGAGACCAAAGTAGATATCGACAAGGTTACGGTCGATGAACTAACTAACGAAATTAAATCTCGCAAGCTCAAGATTGATTTAAGTAAAAACCCACCTAAGAAAGACCTTATCGATGAGTTTTATAAAGCGACTACGCGACCAAAAATTATTCAGCCGTTATTTCTTATTGATTACCCGGCCGAAATGATTCCGCTAGCCAAACGTAAAGCCGACAATCCTGCAAATATTGCTAGTATGCAGCTTGTTTGCTCAGGATTTGAGTTAATAAAGGCCTACAACGAACTCAACGACCCTATCGATCAACTCGAGCGAATGCAGGGGGAACAAGCGGTTCTTGACAAGGGTGAGAGCGAAGAGGCTCACCCTATTGACTACGATTACATAAGGGCCCTTGAAATAGGTATGCCACCTACGGCTGGGTGGGGAATGGGTATAGATAGGTTCGTATCGTTTTTGTGCGATCAGCCGGCTATTAAAGATGTTATATTGTTTCCTACCTTGCGACCAGAATCAATCGACCCTAGTGAATTCGAGAACAAATTATGATAGATGTAAAATTACTACGTTCCAACCCAGAGTTGTATCGAGAAAGCGTCAAAAGACGTGGCTTGAGTATTGATATTGATAATATTTTAAAGCTCGATAAGCAGCGCAATGAACTACTAGCCAAGACAGAAATTCTTAGATCGCAATTAAAAATTGATGGTAAGCCCGACGAAGCCAAGTTAAAAAGCTTGCAAACCACTAAGAAAGAATACGAAGAACTCAGCCAAGAATTGCTAGAAATAACCGAGACTTACAATGATTTGCTGGCGCAAATACCCAATTTGATTGCCGAGAATACCCCCGATGGAGGTGAAGAGAATAATCGTCAAGAAAGAACCTGGGGCGAAACCAAATTAGACTTTGAGCCCAAAGACCATGTACAGCTAAACGACATAAATGATTTATTTGATTTTGAAGCTGGCGCTAAAGTGGCAGGTAATAAGTTTTACTTTACTAAAGACAAAATGGTGCGTTTGTGGCAAGCCATTGAATTATTTGCTCAAGATATTGTGCGCAAAGAAGGGTTTACGCTAATGGGCGTACCGCATATGGTTAATTATGAAATTGCCGCAGGTACTGGCTATATGCCCAAGGGTGAGGAGAACCAAAACTTTATAGATAAAGATCAAAAACTAGTGATGATCGCTACCTCTGAGATTCCACTAACTGGTTACCACAAAGACGAAATTATTGATCTGGATAAACCCAAGTTGTATGCCGGCTTAAGCCCTAGTTATCGACTCGAAGCTGGTGCTTATGGCAAATTTAGTAAAGGGCTGTATAGAACTCATCAATTTGATAAATTAGAAATGTATGTATACTGCACACCTGAGCAGAGTGATCAATGGATACAAAAAATTGTTTCAATAGAAGAAAGTATTTGTCAGCAAATTGGTATTCCATATCGACTAGTAAGGATTGCCGCTGGTGACTTGAGCGCACCGGCTTATGAAAAATATGATATTGAGTATTACAGCCCTGTAGACAGTAGCTACCATGAACTCACCAGCTGCAGTAATTGTACTGATTTTCAGTCTCGCAACCTCAACATTCGGTATCGCAACGCCGAGGGCAAGCTGGAGTATGTACACACCCTTAACGGAACTACGGTAATTAGTAGCCGCATGCCAATTGCTATTTTAGAAAATTTCCAGCAAGCCGATGGAACTGTACAAATACCTGCTGTATTGCAAAAGTATTATGGCGCCAAAGTGCTATAATAGATATATAAGCGGGAGGTAGCATGATTCAAATTCAATTAACCGGTCGTAAGTACGAAATAGACAAAGAGCTCAAAAAGTATGTCAATCGTAAACTTGGAAGACTAGATAAATATTTGCCACGCCAACATAAAGCCAAAGGTATGAGTGTGGAGATATTTCGAGACCCGTCTGGTAAAGAAGATAATCGCTACAAGGTGAAGGCTATACTAGAAGTTGCAGGGCCAGATATAGTGGCCGAAACAGCTACTATCAATCCGCACTCGGCAATTGATATTGTAGAACAAAAATTGAGATTACAGATCAAGCGCTATAAAGACAAGAATGCCCCAAGGCGATTTAGAATAAAAGAGATGATGGGTCGACTACGACGCAAATAGTTATTACATCTGATATAATAACAAGATTAGTTCAAAAGGAGAGCAATGTCTTTAATTACGAAAATTTTCGGTGACCCAAACGCCCGCGAGGTTAAAAAAACTCGTTTACGGGTTGAAAGAATAAACACCCTAGAGCCAGAGCTGAAAAAACTCAGCAATAAACATCTGAGTCAAAAAACTCAACAGTTTAAAGACAGACTAAGCGACAAGGGTAAAAAAGAATCTCTAGATGACATACTAGAAGAGGCTTTTGGAGTAGTTCGTGAGGCTAGCCGGCGGATACTCAAGATGCGTCATTTCGATGTTCAATTAATTGGGGGTATCGTATTGCATCAAGGAGCAATTGCCGAGATGCGCACCGGTGAAGGAAAAACCTTAGTTGCTACAGCCCCACTTTACTTGAATGCACTTGAAGGCAAAGGCGCCCACTTGGTAACAGTTAACGATTACTTGGCCCAGCTCCATGCTGGTTGGATGGGACAAATATATCATTTCTTGGGTCTGAGTACAGGAGTAATTATTAATGGCGGTGCATTATTATACGACCCAGAGTTTATAAACGAGTCGCATCACGACGAGCGTATGCAACATCTACGCCCTGTGGAGCGCAAAGAAGCTTACGCAGCCGATATTACTTATGGTACCAACAATGAGTTTGGTTTTGATTATCTTAGAGACAACATGGTTCAAGAGCTAGAGCAGATGGTGCAGCGAGGTTTAAATTTTGTAATTGTAGACGAAGTAGACTCAATATTGATTGACGAGGCTCGTACACCTCTCATTATTTCTCAATCGGCAGGCAAAAGCACCGATCGCTACTACACATTCGCCAAAATTGCCAAAACCCTAAAACCCAAAAAAGATTACGAAACCGATGAAAAACAAAAAGCCGTAAGCCTTACCGAGGCAGGCATTAAGCAAGTGGAGAAAGCTCTGGGAGTAGAGAATATTTACGAAGCAGGGCGAATAGAAGATGTCCACCATGTAGAGGCGGCTCTAAAGGCCGAGGCTTTGTTTTTACGCGATCGCGACTACGTAGTTAGTCCTGATGGAGAGATTGTGATTGTCGATGAGTTTACCGGTAGAATGCTACAAGGACGTAGGTATAGCGAAGGCTTACACCAGGCCATTGAGGCCAAAGAAGGAGTGCAAATTCAAGCTGAAAGCCAAACTCTGGCCACTATTACTTTTCAAAATCTCTTTAGGCTTTACACCAAGCTAGCTGGTATGACCGGTACAGCCCTCACTGAGGCCGAAGAGTTTGCCAAGATATATTCATTAGAAGTTACTCAAATTCCTACCCATATGCCCATGATTCGTCATGATCTGCCAGATAGAATTTATAAATCAGAATTGGCTAAGTACAACGCCGTAGTAACTGACGTAGCCGAGCGCAACAAAATTGGCCAGCCTGTACTAATTGGTACGGTGAGTATTGAAAAAAACGAGCTACTTAGTGGCATGCTACGCAAAGCCGGTATTGACCACCACCTACTAAACGCCAAAAACAACGAGGCCGAAGCTGAGATAATCGCCGGTGCAGGACAGGCTGGAGCGGTTACGTTGGCTACCAATATAGCTGGACGTGGTACCGACATTGTGCTTGGTGAGGGTGTTAAAGAGCTAGGTGGCTTACACGTGCTAGGTACAGAGCGTCACGAGGCGCGTAGAATCGACAATCAGCTCAGAGGTCGCGCCGGACGTCAGGGTGACCCAGGATCGAGCCAATTTTATGTAAGCGTAGAAGACGATCTAATGCGTGTATTTGGTGGTGATCGCATAGCCTCTCTTATGAATACTCTCAATGTACCAGACGATACACCTATAGAAAACAAAATGATTTCGCGTTCGCTCGAAACAGCCCAAAAACGCGTCGAAGGGCACAACTTTGATATTCGCAAACACTTAGTTGAGTACGATGACGTTATGAACTCTCAGCGTGAAATCATTTACAAGATGCGCCGCAACTTCTTGGGTTCTGAGAGTCTAAAAAATGAAGTTTTGAAGATTCTTTCTGATGAATTTGCAGCAATTGTTGCTGCTCATACCAATGACGGCACCGGAGTAGCCAATCTTGAGTCTATCGAGAAATTAGCTACCATGATAATGCCTATGCCCAAAGACTGGGCTAAGAACCTTAAGAGCAAGCTACCTGACGATTTAATAACTAGTTTAAACACGATTGCCCAACAACATTACAAGGCTCGTGAAAAGAAATTTGGCGAAGAGGTTATGCGCCTTATAGATAAGTTAGTTACGCTAAAGGTTGTAGATTCGGCCTGGTTGCAGCATCTCGAAACAATGGATCATTTGCGCGATGGTATTGGCTTGCGTGGCTATGGCCAGCGCGACCCGTTGGTAGAGTACAAATCGGAGGCTTATAGACTGTTTCAAACTTTGCAGCGCGGCATAGCCTCTGAAGTAGCTGGCACTATATTTAAGGTAGAGATTGCTCCGCAAGAGGTGATAGAGGCTCCAAGCACCGAAATTACTGAAGGCGCCAAACGAGCCCAGGCTATCGGTGCTGACGAGTCGGCTACTACCGGCAGATCAAAAACTAAAAGCAATCAAAAAGTTGAGGCTAAAAAAACGGTTAATCTAAAACCAATGCGCAAGGGTAGGCGTAAGAAAAAGAAAAAAAGATAACAACATAGACTCTCTATGGAATTAGACCGACGACGTAATAATGCCAATTTAGCCAAAATAATAATTGCTATTGGCATAATTGTTGTTGTTTGTTTAGTTGCTGCAGTTGGTTGGCTAATAGTAAATGTAACCAGAAGCCAGCCTCAAGAGGTGGTTTATACCGACGCGCCAACAAAAGATAATGGCAATGGATTAGCGCTAGGCTCACAAACAGGTGTAGACAATAATATTGGCTTACAGGGCATGACCGATTCTACCAACCAAGATCAGAAAAGCTTAAATCCTCCCGGATCAGCAACGCCCAACCCCAAACCGGTACGCAGCCAAACCCTATCCAGCGGGCTGCAAATTGATGAGTATGTTTATGGTACCGAAGGCCGCGCCACAAAACCCAATGATACTATTGCTGTTCACTACGTTGGGTATTTTACGGATGGTAAAATTTTTGACTCATCTCTCAAAGGTGAAAAAAAGCCTTTTGCCTTCAAGCTGGGCGCTGGCCAGGTAATACAAGGGTGGGACATTAGCTTACAAGATATGCATGTAGGTGCAATTCGTCGACTAACCATTCCGTCGAGTCTGGCTTATGGTGCCAAGGGCTACCCGCCACTAATTGCGCCCAACACACCACTAGTATTTGATGTGCAGCTTGTATCTGTTAAGTAAAAAAACTATACTTTTTGCTTGACATCAATATTAATTATTCTTATGATAGTTGTAAGCATAACTTTTTAGATAAGTTATACGTTTATACATTAGTTTAAACTGAAAGTAGATAAATAAAAATGCCAGCATCACCGGCCGAAAGATCGCCTCAAGCATCAGAAACAACCCCACCAGCTCCGCCTAGGGTTGGTGCAGCGCGAGCAGCAGAATTGTTGGCAGCACCACCTGTTAGTGCAGGCACTCCTTCTAGCGAAGTACACGCTGGCGATAGAACCGGCGGGCCAAGTACTAAGGATACCGAAGCCAAAGCGCAACAGCTTACACCAGATGCTAGCTCGGGTTTTTCTGGAGAACTACCAAAAGTAGAACCTGAGGATGAAGTCGAGCAACTACCTACCTCCGGCGAATCTGCATTTGAAAAGAAGCTAGAAAAGTTAGAAGAAAAAGCTCGAAAAGAAAATGATGCAATTAGTGAAATACAAAGATTAGCCAATAGTGCAGAAACACCTGAAGCCAAAGCTGCACTTCATAAAGCTATTGACGCCCTTAAGAAGGAGGCCTCCGGAATGACGACAGAGACGACTACTGGCGAAAGTGAATCAGAACCGACACTTGAACAAGCCAAAGCTGAAAGAGATGAACTAAAATTACAGGCTGGATTATTAAAAGTTCGTGAAGGTGATAGAGATAGTGATGGCCGACCAAGCCGTAAAGTTGTAGATAAACACCTAGAATTACTACAAGCTCAAGAAAAAGTCGCCGCACTAGACAAGTCTGAAAAGATTGTACTTACGTTATTTCAAACTCAAGCTATGGATCAAAGATTAGCAGAATTGCGTGAAGATGCCCGGAAAGAAGCTCATAAGGCGCTTCGGGAAGGCGACACCGAAAAAGCCGAAGAACTCGCACTTAAGGCGGATGAGTTTCAGGCTAGGCACATGCAAATGGGTAAATACGAGCGTGCGGTAGAAAAAGCTCGAGAGGCAGCAAACTCACCAGATGAAGCATTAGATATTGAAGGTAATGGTGCCGACGAAGAATACTCAGTTATTCCCAGACCAGTTAAGGCAGTTTTAAGGCGACCTGGTAGAGCTGGTGGCGCCGGTGCTGGAGGTGCAGCAGGTGGAGCTGGTGCTGGTGGCGCTACTGGAGGAGCAGGCGTAGGTGCTGGTGGCGCTGCGGGCGGTGCAGGAGGTGCTGGTGGTGCCGGAGGCGGCGGTGGTGCTGGTGGCGGTGCTGGCGGTGGCGCTGGTGGCCCAGGAACCCCAGGTGTATGGCATCCACCAATGCCCGGTATTCCCGATGCCGACCCATTACCATACCCCGATAATCCACACAATTCTGATCCTGAGAGAGCACGGGTAGAGCTAGAAAGTGCTAGCGCAAGAGTACGCAACGCTATAGATAGATTTGCTCGGGCAAATGTGAACAGCGAAAGAATGTTTTCTGGTAGAACTAACGATGCCGAGCTAGCTGCAGCTCAACAAGAACTTAATGAGGCATATCAAGCTTGGGCAACTACATATGCCGAGTATGGGGCTGAGGGAGTAGTTATAAATGATAGTCGAGAGGGTGTTACCTTGGCTAATGAATACCAGCAGTGGTCTGTAGATAGACTAGCCCAACTTGAGGCAATAAAGGCTGGCCCAGGGCCATACCCACCCGAACTAGATAGGGCAATATCAGATCAAAGGGCTTATCAAGCAGACATACAAAGATGGGTAACCGAGCGTGAAAGAGTAATAAATCAACAAGAAGCTCAGATGAATGCTCGCATAAACAATTCACTCATGGCCGTCGATGGTTTTGTAGATCAGCGAATTAACGCCGAGCTTGATCAGCGCCACCCAATTCTCACTAAAATTAATAGATACTTTAGAGAGCATCCAAGAGCCCGCATGTGGATGGGTGTAGGCTTAACCGTGGCAGGCTTTGCATCTCTAGCGGTTGGAGCTATTCCATTGGCAGGTGCATTTGCAGTCGCCAGAGGCCTATTTACTGGAGCCGGTGTATATAGCGGTATTCGCGGATTTACTCAAGATCGTGCCGATAAGTCTATGAGAGAAGCACAACAAGCAGCGCCAGGTGATATTGAGGCCCAAACTGGGGCAAGAGTAGAACGAACTCGTAAAGTGCGACGAGGCAAGAGAGTCGCAGCAGCAGCCGGCGTAGGCGTTGCTGGAGCCATGACGTGGTGGGGCTTAACACACTTACCTCCAGGACCTAAACCTCCAGGTCCCCCTGGACCCGGCGATGTTGTAAATAACGCTAGAGCAACCGATATTAATGAAGCCACTAGGCTGGCTCGACAATTCGGCATAAGCCCAGAGGGTATGCGTGCTCTACCAGACAATGTTAGTCCAGATACATTAAGTAGAATTAATGGTTTATCACCTCTTAAACAAGCTGTTTGGTCAAGAGTTTACCCTCAAGGTCACTTACAAGAATGGTTTTTAAGCCCAGCCGCAGCAGCATAACAACAGGAACAAACTCATGAATATTCAATTTGATGACACATTTTTTCAAGACATAGGAAAACCCAACTACACTCAAGATCAAAGAGACATTTTTGAAGATGATTTTTTGACTGAACTTGACGTTAGAGTGACGTTACGTGCTGTAGAAGATATGGACGATGTTAAAGCCGAGGAAATTAACAAACTTTTAGAGAATAGTGAGTATGAACAAGCAAAAGGTATGCTAAGAAAGTTAGTGCCAAATTATGAAGACATAGCCAAAGAAGAGGAGCAGAAACTCAAAGACGATGTTAAATCTGGTGCCATCAATTTTGAGCCCGCAGAGGAGGCAGCGTTAGAATCAGACGATGACAACGAAGATATTGCCTCGCCTGCACCACCCCCGCCGCCAGGTTACGACAAGGATAATATTGAGCCAACAAAGGAACTAGAGGTATAAATATGATAACTCGCGAACAAGTAATTCAAAAACTAGGTATAGAGAATCTACCCCCAGAAGAGCAAGATGAGCAATTAAATAATTTTGCAATGACCGCTCAATTAAGAGTAATAAGAAAAGTCTCAGAGCAACTCACCGAAGAAGAAATGAATAAACTTAGTGCATTAATTGATGCCAAAAAAGATGATGATATTGAGGCTTTTATTCGTTCAAAAATTCCCAACTACGATGAATGGGCAACCTCGATTCAATTAAATATGTTAAATAGTTTAGAAAATAATCGCACCGCCATAAAAGACGAAATGCAAGCCAAGGCCCTAACCACTCCACCTACCGACTAGTTGATAACAACTTATTTATAGGTATACAAGCTTATGTTAGTATTGACATTGGCCTATCTTTGTAGTATGCTCATAGCGACAGACTTTGTGAGTGTTGTGATGGATAGCCACCAACCTTAAGCCGTCGATCTTTCCAATTCGCTATGTTCCATAAGAGAGGAACCAATGACCGATAGCTGGAGACAACAAGTAGACGATGTGTTTATGGGTAGGGTAATGCCCTTGCCCGACGGAAGAATGCCACCGCCGCCCCCCGCGACTGAGGTATTGAGGACGCAGGTAGCAGACCACCTCGATGCCCAAGCCCAGTTCAATCGAGGACAGGTAGCACGTAATAGTGGTCAGGATGTACTCAACCGCGTGGTTGGCGATGAGCTTGGCCACGTTGGCTATATTGCCACCGATGCTCGGAGACGAGTTACCTGGCAGCCAAACCGAACAAGGCTAATGGGGTGGACAGTACTAGGTCTGCTCCTGGGTGCCATCGTTGGATTCGTACTGGTGTTCGTTCTCGATCTTCATTTCAACGTGATTTTCGACAAGGGCACCAAATGGTCTGATGTAAAGGACGAAGCCTTTGGGTTCAGGGTCTACACCACGGGCCTGCTGGCTTTGCTGGGTGCTGTTTTGGGGCACGGATTTGGCAAGCGCCACATGCGCCGAGCCTTCAATCGGCAACAATTGAGCTACCTCAGCCCATCGCAAGTCATGGCACGTCAAGTGCCTCCCGGGCCAAGTTGGAATGCTCAGCCGTTCCCTCGGGCAACTGGCGTTGTTGCCCCCACGCAGCAACCTGGTAGTTCTGACAACTAGTACATAGCATTAAAGACCAGGGGGAGGGCAACCTCCCCCTGGCAGTAGTTTCTAACTTAGTAGCGTTTTTATGTGCCTTAAAAAAGCACGTAAAAATGAGCCTAAGTTCGAAGGTTAAATCGAAAACTCAACCCCGCAAAGGAGGGGAGTACCTTGAATACCGACGAGATGGATTTCAATCCATGGCTGATTGTCGTAACCCTGCTCGCACTGGTAGGTTCAGTGTTTGGCTTTGTGCAGATCAACAACAGCGAAGCCAGCGCCGCCAACAACAACGCTTGCCAGAACGACGTGCACTTCTACGCCTACGACACCACCGGTAATCGGTTTGGTCCGGCGCTCACCAGCACCTCGCCGAGCGACACGCTCGATGAAGTGCAGGACAAGTACTTCCGTGACCCGCCGTTCTTGGTGTCGCATTACGAAGCAGTCACGCGTACCCACATGACCGACGGTGACCGTCAGGCCATGGTTGCGTCGTTGCTAAACGATTGTGAGCACTGGAACGACGTGGCGCGATTCGTGAAGCAGTTTGAGAACCGTAGTTGCGTTACCAACCCCAGCTACGTTACCCTCTCGAATAGCTACCGTACCCAGGCAATGCGTGTTGGGTCTGACCCAAGCGTAGCACCTACGATTTACGAAGTGACGCCCAACAAGCCGAACTTTGAAGTTGTAGACCTGAACTGTACGGATGCGAACGGTAACAACTTCCATATCTTCATCAAGGTAGACTGCGGTGGACAGTTGGTGGCCCAGGACTTCCCGGGCTTGTCGACTACACCTAGTCCGCCGAGCATTCGGATCACGCCTGGTCGGCCGCCGCGCAACCCGCACTACACGACGTCGACAACCAGGCCTGGATGTGTGGTGAACTGCTATACCACCACTACAAGGCCAAACACCACAACTACTCGGCCCAATACCACAACCACCTGGCCGAATACCACCACCACTTGCCCACCAACAGTTTGTTATGGCGAGGGCCCAGGTGGCGACGTCAACAATGGCGGTGGTACTAGCACTGGTGGTGGTACCCCTGGTACCACTCACCCCGATACACCCACTGCAACAGTGGTACAGCCCACGGTGACATTCCCGCCGCCGGCACCACCACCGAGTCAGCCGCCACAAACTACGCCGGTTCCTACCGACGGGCCAGCGGGCGACTAACACCCATACCCCCAAGAGCATATTGTAAGCTCTTGGGGGCGTTTTTTTGTCATCATAAATAATTGACAACAAGCATAACTAGTATGAATAATATATTTCATTAAATAGCCAAATTAATGATATTGTACGATAAACATAAGATATATATTTATTACTAAAAGCTATTGACATAAGAATAATCATATGATACTATACTTGATAGAACTATTGTATCTTAATAACTATGCATGCCTAACGCATTGCAAAACATTCATTTGTACTAGCTTCAATATAAAAATCATTAATCCAAATAGATCTTAATAGGAGTAAATATATGAAGCGATCAGTAAAAATTGCACTTGGTGTAGTAGCTGCTTTTGCAGCAATTGCTATACCAGTTGCTACTATAGCTGGATGGTATCCTAATAGACAAACAATTGAATGGGTGGGCCCTAATACACATGGGTTTACGCACGTTCAGTTCAACTCTTTTTACAATACCCCAGTATATGGCCAAGAAATGTCTTTCTTTGACGGAAAAGTATGGGATAACACACCTGGTGGATTCTCAGACCCTATAACCGTAAGACCCGGCCAAGAAATAAAATTGCGTACTTACGTACACAACAATATCAACCCAATCTACAATGGTGCAGAATACAACTATCGTGGTATTGCTAGAAACACAAAAGTAAAAATTAGTCTTCCAACGGGAGTTGGTACAAGAATGAATGCCGTGAGTGAAATCTCGGCTAGCAATGCTCAACCAGGTAGTGTATTTGACACCACTAACTTTGTTAGTGCTGATGGCACTCCATATAGAATAAGCTATGTTGCTGGTTCGGCTTACGCCGATACTAACCAGCGTAGCGGAATGCCACTAAGTGACTCTATTGTAAGCTCAGGTGCTTTAATAGGTGAATCGCAACCAGATGGTAATGTACCAGGTTGTTTTGATAACACTATGTTGGTAGTTATAAAAGTAAAGGTTGAAGCTATTCCTTTGCAAGTGAAAAAAACAGTTGCTTTTCCCAAACAGCAATTTGTTGATCAAGTAACTGCAAAACCAGGCGATAGACTTTACTTTAAAGTAGACTTCAAAAACGCTGGTACAAGCATGCTAAATGGTGTGGTTCTTACCGATAAACTACCTGATAAGTTTCAACTTATTCCTGGAACTGTCAAGTTGATAAACGGTAGTCACCCTGACGGTATAGTAATCTCTGACACCGCGCTGTTTTCAGCAGGTGGCCAAGGAGTAGGAGACTACGCTGCGGGTATAAATGGTTATGTAACCTATCAGGTTACAGTCAAACCCGACGTGACAGGTACCCTAACAAATGTTGCCTGTGCAAGATCTACCGATATACCATATGATACTTGTGACGATGCTAAGGTAGTAACACCACCACCTACACCTCCAGCCGAATGTCTACCAGGCATTCCAGTTGGTGACAAGCGATGTACACCTGTACCCCCTGTAACTCCTCCAGTTACACCTCCTGCTACCACTACCAGTACCTCACTGCCTCAAACCGGTATTGAGTCTGGACTAGCTGGCATACTTGGTATGACAGGGCTAAGCGCTAGTATACATGCCTACAGAAAAAGCAAAAAAGCTACTGGTAATGTAATACGAACCAAAAGTAAACGCTAAAAACATAAAAATAGCAAAAAGACCCAAGAGTTAATCTCGAGGGTCTTTTTGATTATTGAGGTTTTGCAATAGTTTGGGTTTTAACAATTAATTCTATTTCGCCTTTTAAAGTAGGTAAGACTATGCGAGTTAAGTCGCCTTGTTGTTCTACTATTCGACAACGTGCAATGGAAAGCCCAAAATCTTTCTCAATACTTTCTGCCATTTCCGGGTCAACTTTTTTAACAGCACGTGCAAAGTTACCAAGGTTGATGCGCATAACAATATTATCCGGCACTTGGATATTTATTTTATCTCCAAGTGATTCGGATATTTGAATATCTGCAGTCACGCCATCTAGGCTAGGCATAGCCATGCAAGTTACTTTGTCAGGAAAACGAGTAAAATCATACTCAGCCGGTGAAGGCTCGGGCGTGTTGGGTGTTGGTTCCGTCATTGTATGGTTAGTATAGCACAATCAGTTATTTTGCTAAATTCATGTTAAGACAAGCCTCTATAAATGGTTCTATCTCGCCGTTTAGTACACCGCTAGTATCGCTGGTTTCATACCCGGTGCGGTGATCTTTAACCTTATTATATGGATGTAACACATAGCTACGTATTTGAGCGCCCCAGTCGGCCGACTTTACCTTTCCGCGTAAATCAGCAATATCTTGGAGTTTTTGCTCGCGTGCCAGTTCGTGCAGACGAGCATAGAGTACACTCAGAGCAGTTTGCTTGTTTTTAAGCTGAGATCGTTCATTTTGGATAGCTACTGTGGTGCCGGTAGGAATATGAGTAATACGTACGGCTGAGTCGGTAGTATTAACACTCTGACCGCCATGACCGCCAGCTCTATATACATCTATTCTCAAATCTTTTTCGTCAATACTAAAATCAGTATGTGTGATCTCGGGAACTACATCTACCAGGGCAAACGAAGTTTGACGTAGATTGTCGCTATTAAAAGGCGAGAGGCGCACTAGCCGGTGTACACCTTTCTCGCACTTAAGTTTGCCATAGGCGTATAACCCAGAGATGCGCAAAGTTGCAGATTTTATACCGGCTTCTTCGCCATACGAAGTATCAAGAACTTCTACGCTAAAGCCTTGAGAATTGGCGTATTTAATATACATCTGCTCAAGCATCTCAGTCCAATCTTGCGCATCGGTGCCACCAACTCCGGCCGAGAGCTGCAGAATTGCTGGGTTTTTGTCGTATTCACCAGCCAATTTTACGGCCACTAGTGACTCGGCGGTTCTTTTTTGAAGCGACTTAGTAAGTTCGCTAAATTCTGTCTTGGGCTCGTCGCTATCTTCTAGCTGGGCAAGGTCTAGAGTGGTTTGCAAATCGCTGCGCAAGTTAAACCAGCCGTTAATGTAACGGTCTAATTCAGCAGCTTCTCGACTGACAGCCTCAGCTGTTTGTGAGTCTTTCCAAAAATCGGCATCATTTATTTGATCTTGTAAGTCTTTAAGCTTTTGTTGATCTTTTTGTATATCAAGCTGTTTAATAGCCAAATTGACCGATTCGAGCATTTCTGAAAGTTGTTTTATTATGGACTTCATAGAGCTTATTATACTACGTAGCTAAACATTTAGAGTACCTTAGACGGCCTTTGCACACATTGCGCTTTTGCTCTACAATAGAGTATATGATTCTATTAGATAGGGTTTCGGTAATGTACCCCAATAAAACGGTGGCATTATCTGGCGTTTCACTCCATATTAATCCTAAAGAGTTCGTTACTATTGTCGGCGCCTCAGGAGCCGGCAAAAGTACTCTTATACGACTTCTTATAAAAGAAGAGATGCCTACTAGCGGTAAAATTATCGTTGGTAGTATTGACTATGACACTATAGATAAAGCCAATATTCCGCACTTACGACGTCGCATAGGTGTAGTTTTTCAAGATTTTAAGTTGCTGCCCAATATGACAGTTTTCGAAAACGTTGCTTTTGCACTAGAAGTATCAGGAGTGAGCACCAAAGAGATTAAGCGAGCCGTACCCAAAATACTGCAGTTAGTCGGTTTGAGCGAAAAAATGAACTCTTACCCAAGTGAACTCTCTGGTGGCGAAAAACAGCGTACCGCTATTGCCCGAGCTTTGGTGCGCAACCCCAAAATATTAATTGCCGATGAGCCAACAGGTAACCTAGACCCCAAAAACTCTTGGGATATTATTGAGTTATTACTCAAAATTAATCGTTTTGGCACTACAGTGCTGCTTACAACCCACAACAAAGAAATTGTAGATGCACTTAAAAAACGCGTAATCACCATTAATCGTGGCAGAATTGTTAAAGATGCCAAGATAGGAAAATATTCTCTATGACAACATTTCTACGCATATGGCGCTCGGGGTTTCGCAACATTTTTCGAAACGCATGGCTTAGTACTGCTGCCACTGCAATTATGGTGGTGACGATTCTAATTATGACGTTTTTTGCTTTTACAAGTATATTTGTACGCATGCAATTGGCTCAAGTGCGCGAAAAAATAGATTTAAGCATATTTTTATCAGACGATGCCACGCAAAAGCAAATAGAGGCCCTGCAAACCAAAATAAGCTCGCTCGATAATGTAGAATCGGTTAATTTGGTAACCAAGACCGACGCCTTAAAAAGGCTACAAAACTCTAGCTCAGAAGGTGAGAAGTTGGCGAAGTCGGCCGAAAGTATTGGTAATCCTTTGCCAGCTAGTTTTGAAGTAAAACTTACCAATATAGATAAAATATCTGATACCAACGGAGTGGTAAGATCACTCGAAGAAGCTAAAATAATTACTGACACCAGCTATGACAACAGAGACGACAACCGTCGCGGGGTAGTAGAGAATGTTATTAAAATTAGCAACTCGGTTAGTAAAATTGGGCTAATACTAAGTATAGTATTTCTGGTTATCGCACTAATGATTATTTTTAACACCATACGCATGGCAATATTTACTAGACGCGAAGAAGTAGAAATTATGAAATTGGTGGGAGCTACCAAGTGGTTTATTCGTGGACCATTCCTAGTAGAGGGTAGTTTGTACGGTATTTTTGGTGCCATAATATCGCTTATACTAATAATTCCGTTTTCTAGAGCAGTTAGTCCGTTCTTGATAGATAAGCTTGGCGCTGGCCCGTCGCTCGATTACTTTATTGCTCATTTTTGGCTAGTGGGAATTGGTATGTTTGCCGTTGGTATTATAATTGGCGTAATCTCAAGCTGGTTGGCACTGATTAGATACTTAAAAATATAGTAACTTTGATATATAATTAACTTGAACATAAGCACTTTATTTGATATAATATAAAAGTCTTAGGAGGGTGATAGACTAAAAATGATATTACATCTGAATATTAAAAAAACAAAATTACTGGCAGCTATCTTGATGGTTGCTATTTTGGCTACGTCTTTGGTACCAAAAACCTCTCGAGCTGATCAGTTTGACGACCAAATAAATGCGCTCAAGCAAAAAGTAGCTCAGAGCCAATCGGCAGCCGATCAAAAAGCTAATGAGGCTGGCACGCTTAAGGCCAAATTAGCCGGCATAGATGCTCAAATAAACGCCGCTCAAGAGCAACTCAACCTAACCAACGCTGAGATTTCAGCTACACAAAAACGTATAGACGAGGCCAACAAAGAGCTAGATCGACAAAAAGATATATTGCGCCAAAATATTAAGTTAATTTACAAAGAGGGCAGTGTGAGCCCGATAGAAATCATTGCCTCAAGCAGCAATCTGAGTGATTTTGTGGCTAAACAAGAGTACTTATCGGCTATTAAGAATAAAATTGACCAAAACTTAGAAAAAATTGACACCCTCAAAAAAGAGCTTGATAATAAAAAAGATCAACTCACCGGTCTTTCTACTCAGCAAAAATCTGTTTATGACAGAATCGCCTCACAACGAGCTGAGCAACAAAGTCTGCTGGCCCGTACTCAAGGAGATGAAGCCAATTACCGTCAAGTAGCAAGCCAAGACAATGCCAAAATAGCCGAGCTACGCCGTCAACAAGCGGCCATAATTGCTTCGTTTTCAAGCAACGTACGCTATGGTGGTAGTGGTGGCTACCCATGGGCTGGAGCTCCATGGCCTAACACCATTGCTGATCCTTGGGGAATGTACCAACGCCAATGCGTAAGTTATACAGCTTGGAAGGTCGCCTCTACCGGGCGTAATATGCCATACTGGGGTGGTAGAGGTAATGCTTCTCAATGGCCAGGCAACGCCAGAGCTGCCGGTATTCCCGTAGATGGCAACCCGAGAGTAGGTGATGTTGCAATATCATCTGCCGGCTATTATGGACATGCAATGTATGTGGAGGCGGTTCGCGGTGGTACTGTTCACGTTAGTCAGTACAATGCTAACTGGGATGGCGCTTATTCAACTAGTGATGTTAGCGCTGCTGGCTTACAATTTATACACTTTTAAGATTAGACCTTAATCGTTAGATGTTTGAATCTAGGATTTTCAACTTCCATATTCTATCTTCTTACGTTACAGGCGTGGTATGATATACAAATTATGGAAGAAAATAACTCCAAAAACTCAATAGACAAACAACAAAAGCCATCTCAAGAAGCAGAGATTAGTGCATCCAATCCTAAAAACAAAACATCCAATTATCCTATTTGGCAAATGGCTATAGTTGCTGCTATATTTTTTGTTATTGGTTTCTTGTTTAATGCCGCTGGTGCAAAAATACAAATTGGCCCCAATAGCCAATCTAAAAATACAATCAATCTTACCAAGTTTTGGCAAGTCAACAATATATTACAAAAAAAGTTTGATGGCGAAATATCGGCAGAGAAGCAGGCCGATGGAGCAACTGCTGGAATGGTGGCCAGTCTGGGCGATCCTTACACCACATACCTTACCGCCAAAGAAAATGGTGAGCTTAGTGATCAATTGAGCGGTAAACTAAGTGGAATTGGTATAGAAGTAGGAATTAAAAACAATCGCTTGAGCGTTGTGGCACCTATTGACGGTACTCCTGCCCAAAAAGCTGGGCTTAGAGCTGGCGATATTATTGCGGCTATTGACGGCCAAGAAACTAGCTCAATGACTATTGATGAGGCTGTGACTAAAATACGAGGCGAAAAAGGTACTAGTGTAAAATTGACCATTGTGCGACCTGGCAGCTCACCCAATGACGTAACCATTACCCGCGACAACATTACTGTGCCGAGCGTTAGCTCAGAGGTAAAACCAGGTAATATTGGCTATATAAAAATCAGAACTTTTGGTAATGACACCGTAAGCGAAGTAAAAAATGCAGCAAATAGCTTAGTAGAAAAGGGGGTTAAGGCCGTGGTAGTCGATGTGCGTGACAACCCTGGTGGTTACTTGGATGGTGCAGTTAAAATTAGCTCAGAGTTTGTAGCCAAGGGTACTATCGTAGAAGAGCGCTCAAAGCACGATGAAAACAAGATATTGACCGCTTTACCGGGCGGACAACTGACTGAAGTGCCAGTAATAATGCTTATTAATGGCGGTTCGGCTTCGGCTTCTGAGATTATGGCCGGCGCACTTCATGACAATAATCGTGCCACATTAGTTGGCGAAAAATCATTTGGTAAAGGAAGTGTTCAAGAAGTTGTATGCCTAAACGGAACATCGGCAATTAGCTTAACCGAACAGTGTAAAACAGATGCTCTTAAGGTGACTGTAGCCCATTGGTTTACCCCTAAAGGTGTCAACATAAGTAAAGAAGGAATTGTACCCGATGTAGAGGTAAAATTGACTAGTGAAGACTACAATGCCGGACGCGATCCGCAGCTAGCAAAGGCTCTTGAGCTAGCAGCTCAAAAATAGAAACATTTGATTATGCCGCCAAATGACGCAAAACAATCAAAACTACCAGTTATATTAACAATTATTTTTGGAGTTTTTATTGTTGGATTAATTGACTTCATAGGAGTTTATTTAATAAGTATAGTTACTATGTATGGCGGCGGATGGATGTGGAGAGAACCAGAAGCTTGGTATTACCCTGTAGTATTAATAATATTGGTTGCATCATTCTTATTATGTGTTTTTCTAATTATTAAATTATATAGGCTGTTAGTAAAATTATTTGTTAGTAATACGAACAACGTAGTGACTCCCAAATACATTTATATTATTGCAATTTTATTACCGGTTGCACTACCGGTATTAGCCTATTCGTATTTTAATTATACAAATTATTTATATGAACAGCAGCAAATACAGATAGGTGAGTGTTTGAGTCAAAACATTAACTACGAGGACATTAGAAATTCATGTAAAAAATTGATTAACCGTAAGGATTTTGAGGAACAGAAAGCTGATGATTGTAAGTTTCAGAGAAACGAATACGATGAGGCATGTGAATATTTAGATGAATCTGAACAGTTTGATGCAGACCAATTATAGTTAGAATATAATATTTTAACAGAAAACTATTGCAGACCTTAGTACATAAGCGATATGATATTAAAAACGTAATGTGAGAAGAGGGGAATTATTTATATATGCCAAGTAAAATAAAAAAGCAAACCAAATATATCTTTGTAACCGGTGGGGTCGTTTCGGGACTCGGAAAAGGCATCACCGCAGCAAGCCTCGGTAGAATTCTTAAAGCCCGAGGCTTTTTAGTAAATATGCAAAAATGTGATCCATATTTAAATACCGATGCTGGCACTTTAAACCCGGCAGAACATGGGGAGGTATTTGTAACGCGTGATGGTGCCGAGACCGATTTAGATTTGGGTCACTATGAACGGTTTATAGATAGAGAGCTCGACAAGTCTAGCTCGGTTATCTCGGGCCAAATTTTTAGCCAAGTTATCGCTAACGAGCGTAAGGGTGTTTATTTGGGTAAGACTGTTCAAATTATCCCGCACATTACCGAGGAAATTCAAAGGCGAATAATAGAGGCAGGGAAGGGTTTTGATATTCATATAGTAGAAATTGGTGGAACGGTCGGCGACTATGAGGCTATGGCGTTTATTGAAGCTATTCGGCAAATGAAACGCAAAGTTGGGGCTAACAACGTGATATATGCTCACCTGGTTTTTTTGCCGTATTTAGAAACAAGTAAAGAAGTAAAGACTAAGCCAGCACAAAATAGCGTGCGTGATTTGCGTGAGGCGGGTATACTACCAGATGTGTTGTTTGTGCGTACCGATCACCCAATTACTGCCGAGGCACTTGAGAAAATGAGTTTGTACTGTGATGTAGACAAAGACGCCATAGTGGGCCTTGAAACTGCCCGCACGGTTTACGAAGTGCCAATTAGAATGGAAGAAACTGGTATTGGCGATTATATTGTTAGCCGCATTGGGTTAACCAAAAGAGCAGCCAAATTACAAAAGTGGGAAAGCTTGGTAAATGACATACTTTGCACAAAAAAAGAAATTATTATTGGTGTAGTAGCTAAGTATATGAGTCATGAGGACACCTACATGAGCGTATTTGAGGCGCTACGCGCGGCCGGCTGGCACCACGGCATAGACGTAAAAATTAAGTGGGTGAACGCAGAGAATACTGAGCAAATTAAAGACGAATTAAGACTGGTTGATGGTATTGTAGTCCCAGGCGGTTTTGGCAGCAGGGGTATAGAGGGTAAAATTATGGCAGCCGAATTCGCAAGAGCTAATAATGTACCTTATCTGGGCTTGTGCTTGGGTATGCAAATAGCCGTAATAGAATTTGCCCGAAACGTGCTGGGACTAAAAGATGCCAATAGCGCTGAAATAAATGAAAATACCAAAAATCCTGTTATTCACATTATGCCCTCGCAAGTTGGGGTAGAGTTGGGTGGTTCAATGCGTTTAGGAAATTATAAATGTGTGTTAAACAAACATTCGCGTGCCTATTTGGCCTATGGTAAAGACAATATTTTAGAGCGTCATCGTCATCGTTACGAGTTTAATAACGATTACCGCGATAAATTTGTGGATGCCGGCTTGGTTCTAAGTGGACTTAGTCCAGATAAACAATTAGTTGAGATTGTTGAGCTAAATAATCATCCATTTTTTGTGGCTAGTCAATTTCACCCCGAGTTTAAATCGCGGCCCGACCGTGCTCACCCGCTATTTAAAGATTTTTTGGGCGCAAGTATTATTTGGGCCAAGAATAAAGCAATTTCAGCCCAGCATGCCGGTCGCCCTTGACATAAGTGTTGAATAAAAAAATACACCGATACGAACCGGTGTATTTTTAATATTTATTTTTAAGAAACAACATTAACAACGGTCTTGCGGTGTTTGGTGCCAGTAAATGCGGTTCTGCGCTTTTGGGTAAAGTTAACATAGCCAGATTGAGTGGCATAGATAGTAAAGTCTTTACCGCTACCAACACCTACGCCAGGCTGGAATTTGTTGCCTCGTTGGCGCACAACAATATCACCAGGTTTTACTTCTTGTCCGCCAAAAAGTTTTACACCTAGTCGTTTTGATTGTGAATCGCGGCCGTTCTTACTTGAGCCGCCGGCTTTTGTATGTGACATATTAAATCCTTATTTTTACAGTTTACAAACGAGTATCTGTCGCCCAACTATCTGATCGGGTCGTTTGTATATTATATTCAAACTATTAACAGATTCAAACTGCTTTATAGTATAGCCTAGTTTGATTATTTGGTCAATGATATTTAGTTTTTTTATACCATCTTTGGTTTGCCAACAAGGCAAGGTAATAACTACAGTTTTAGGAGGAGAAGATAATTTTATGAGTTTTATTAAAAAATCTAAATAGAGCTTACTTAGTTCGTTTTCTAGCTTGTTTAATTGATCGGTAGACGGTGTATTAGAAAGCATAGTACCCAAAAACCCTTCAGTAACAATACAGTAAGGTGAAGGCGGACATTTACTTAATACGGTGGCGTCTTCCTCGAATATTTTAATGCTGGTAGATACCTTAAATTCTCTCTCTAGCCAAGCGATATTTTGCATAGTTGCCTCGATCATTTTGCTTGATATATCCGACCCCCAGGCTGGCAACCCTCGCAGCACCGACTCTTGCAATACCACACCACTGCCGCAAAATGGATCGTAAATAGTGGTATTATTTTGAGGTTCTGCCAAACTTATCATTGATTGGGCAAGTTTGGGCGGAAACATACCTACTTTCATATTGCGGTTGGGGCGACCAAAGTCACGCTTGCTGTAAGCGTCAATATCTTGAACGGCTGTGCTACGAGCCAAATAGAAACTATTTTTGTCTTCAACTATCAATATCTCCACGCCGTTTTTAAGCAACCCATTGTGTCGAACCTGAGCAGCATTGAGTTTCATATTCTTTGGTGTCACAAATCGACATTTAATAGATTGAGATTTGAGCGCTTTTTTGGTGTTAATAAGTATACGACTATATTGCCTATCATTCAAAGATTGGCCATATATACTTACTCCAAAATCGATTGAATTTACTGAAGTTGAGTGAAAATGACTAATTAAATATCGACTTATTTTATCAACGATATCTGCAGGCTCATTATCTACCCTGTCAATAACTTTAGCGATTTTGATAACCGATCCTAGTACGTCGATACTTGTATTGCTATTTGTATCAAATAATACACCTTCTTCACCAAGTTTGGTGATTGAGCTAAAAACCGTCTCTGTTTCGGCATAGGCTAGAGTTTTTTCGCGTCCGATTATGGCGATTTTTTGCATTAGTATATTATAACCTAATAATTAGCCTTATATTGAGTAAATACGTTACAATAAATACATGAAATTACGTCACTTTTTGTTTTTTATTGCACTAATAGTAATAGTAATATTAGCCTATAATCAATTTCATCAAGTGCAATCAATAAGACAACTTCTTTCGCAGGTGAGATGGTGGATATTAATTTTTGTACTACCTGTGAGATATTTGTACTACCGGAGTAATGCCAAATATTTTGAATCATTTTTTGCCATTTTTAAGCAAAAAACTCAATTTGGTAAACTTACAGAAGCGACTATCACCATGAACTTTGTGAATATCGTTTTTCCTTCGGGTGGACTTTCGGGGCTTTCGTACATTCGTAAAGCTCTCGACGGCAAAATAGATTCTTCTAATATTACTTTGGCCCAACTAAGCTGGTATATGCTTAGCTTTATAGCTTACTTACTATTTTTGTTTGGCGCATTTGTACTGCTACTAATGTCTAATCAAGTAATTCAAATAAGCTCAAGATTAGTATTATTGGTTCTTTTTATAGTTATTACAGTAAGTATAGCCATGTTAATGTTTATTTTTAGCCCCAATTTGGTGGCTAGTATTGCTGTAGTTGCAGCAAAACCTGTTAATCGTGTTTTAGTACTCATTCGACGCCGAGTGTTCGGTAAAGAAAGAATTCGTCGATTTTTAGAGCAAATCCATGTGTCTGTACTGTTTTTACGTTCTCATAGATCTCAATTAGGTAAGCCGTTTTTGTACACCTGCCTAATGATATTTTGGGATTTAGCGACAATTTATATCGTTTTTCTAGCATTTGGCACGTTAGTCAACCCTGGATTAATAATGGCTGGCTATGTAATTGCACTAATATCTTCACTTGCAGCGGTGGTTACTGCTGGTATTGGTGTATACGAAGCTGCAATGGTAGCAACCTTTGTGGGTCTTAACGTACCTTTCGATATCGCCTTTGCAGTCACTATTATATATAGACTAATATCGCTTTGGCTGTTTGTGCCGGTGGGATTGATTTTTTATAAACGCACACTATTAGATACTAAGCCCAAGCTTAAAAAACAAAAAGTTACTAAAATTTAGATGAACGACCAAGTACTATCAGTCTCTCAACTACAGGAATATATCAATCAGACGCTTGAATATGCTTACCCCGAGGTAGTCGTTGAAGGCGAAATAGCCAATTTTAAGGTTAGCCAGAATAAATGGGTGTTTTTTGATATTAAAGACGAAGAGACGAGCGTGGCCTGTTTTATGTCTATTTACCAGCTCAATACCGAGCTTGCGGATGGAATGTTGGTTAAAATGCATTGTAGTCCCAAGTTGACCAAGTGGGGTAAATTTTCCCTAACTATTCGTTCTATTGAACTATCCGGTGAAGGTGCTGTGAAGAAAGCTTTTGAGCTACTAAAGATCAAACTCACCAAAGAGGGCTTGTTCGATCCGTTACGTAAACGACCATTACCCAAGTATCCACAAAAAGTTGCTTTAATTACCTCAAGGCAAGCCGCAGCATTCAACGACTTTGTGACCATTTTAAATGATCGATGGTCAGGAGTGGCTGTTGATTTAATACAAGTACAGGTGCAAGGCGACGCTGCCCCAGTACAAATCGTAAAAGCTATAGAGAATTTCAACAGCCATGCCAAAAACTACGATGTCTTAGTAGTAATTAGGGGAGGGGGAAGTGCCGAAGACCTACAGGCTTTTGCCACAGAGCCAGTTACACGTGCTATATACGCATCGAAGATACCAACGCTTGTTGGTATAGGTCATGAAGACGACACTAGTCTTGCCGAACTGGCAGCTGATATGCGAGCTGCGACACCTACAGATGCTGCCAGGCTTTTAGTTCCTGACCGTAACGAAGTTATTAATTCGGTCGACATGAAAATGACGATGGCCAAAGGCCATATCAATCAAACTATACAGCGGAATTATATTAGTATTGATAGGTTAGAAAAATCCTTTAGCAAACTATTAAGCACGGCTTATCAAGCTATTGATAAGCATCAGTATAGGCTATCTCTATCTCTTAATTCAAAATATTCAGCCTACTTTCTGCGCTTTCAAAAAAATGTTGAACTCCTTCGTAGTCTTGATCCGCAAGCAGTTTTGGCTCGCGGTTATGCGGTAGTTAGACAAGACGGCGTAAGTATTACCAACTCTGGCAATCTAAATATTGGGCAAAATATTGTGATACAATTACATAAAGGTGCAGTAAGAGCCAAAGTTAATAAAATAATCAATTAACCAATAATCTAGAATTATGAGTAAACCCATTACCGCTAATAGTAAGACTACATTCGATTTTAGTTCTGCTATGGCTGAGCTAGAGGAGATAAATATATATCTTGAGAATGAAGATGTGTCACTAGATGATGCTATGGCCAAGTTTAAGCGAGGCAGTGAGCTAGCCAAGCAAATTAAATCCTACCTAAAAGAAGCCGAAAACACTATCAATACAATCAAGTCTGAGCTATAACGAGGCAGTATATAGACATTTGTCATAAATTATGCTATCATAGCAGCTAATTTAAGTGGAGAACTATTAGTGATACCAGATTATTTTATAGCCCTAGTTAAGCAGTATGGCAACCTGGTTAGCAGCGAGGAGGCGGAGCTGGTTATTAAGCAAATTTCTAAAAGCTTGCAGCTCACACTCGACCAAGATAGTAGTAAAATACTTTTTGGTTACGCACCAAGCTATTTAAAAATTGAAAGGCCTTTATTTTTTTCACACCTAAGGGCTAAGACTATTAAATACAATCATTCCACCTTGATTTCTAGAATTCAAAAAGAACAATCATTAACCGACAAAATCGAGGCTAATAATCGTTTGAGAGCATATTTTATGGCAATAAAAGTAGTTTTGGGCGACAAGCGCTATAATTCTATGTTTTCGGTTTTACCCAGCGAACTAAAAGCTCTGGTACTAAGCTAGAAAGCCATTAAAATAACCTTCTCATTATGAGCAATCTTAAGATAACCAGAAATATTCAAGTAGATGAATATCAAAAAATACTTTTTGAGAGACCAATAAGTAAGTTACAGAGCAAAAATATTGGTATTCTCGCCGGCAAGCATGCTTCCATAAAGATTATTAGTGATATATTTCAAACCATTCATACACTCAATCACAACCCAGTCTTGATAACCGAAATTGGAAAAGACAATATAGAGTTACCTGCTCAGTACACTTTATTGCCTTCCCCAAAAAAATCAACAGCACTTTTTTCTAACAGCGACGGCGCTATTGAGCTATTAGGCGACTGCTCATATGTGATTGCTGGAGTCGAGGCCGAGCTGGACGCATCAATGCAACTATTTTTAGAAAAACTAATTGATTCTAGGCCATTCCCGATGGTATTTAATGATCAGATTATTTCAATAGCAAAAGTAGATCATCAGATATTACTAGGTAGACAAGATGATATTTATGTATGTAAAATGCCGGCAACGCTAAAGTTGGCCAAAGTACTAGGTATTAATATACCAGACTCGCAAAACATAAGTGTACTTACTAAATTAGAGATTTTAAAAAACATAGCAGTTAGTTTGCATGCAAACATTGTAGTTGTCGATACCAATCAGGTGTTGGCAGTGAGTTTTCGAAAGGCTGACAACGGATTTATTGCCAATATTGATAATTCAAAAAAAATTAATCTGAGTGCATACCTAACAGCGACTCTGGCTAGTTTTATGTGCGACAGTAACGGCCAGGGTGATGATTTTATTTTACGCACAGCAACATCAACACACCTTTTAAAAGAATGTTTGAAGGGTGAGGGTAATTTTGTTAATAATTTAAAAATGCAAATATAATACTAAATGGTGCCGCGAGAGAGACTCGAACTCTCATGAGGTTACCCCCACGGGTTTTTGAGACCCGCGTGTCTACCAGTTCCACCATCGCGGCTTAGAC
>CAYMHI010000008.1:0-51547 GCA_964390265.1 uncultured Candidatus Saccharibacteria bacterium
GTTGCTGCCCATGATGGCGGCAGCCTGTTCGGGGGTGACGGGGGTTGCGGAGGAGGCTGGGGTGCCGTTCCAGAACCTGACGAGTTCTGCTCGGAAGCTGGGATCGTTGATGGCGCGTTGGCGCGCATCTGGCGAAAGCCCTTCTTCTTCGAGAAGTCGGTGGAGCTGGCCGGCGTTGTCCAACACCTTGCTGTAGGTGGATGTACTTGGGTCTGCAATGGTCTGAGCCATTACGCACCTCTTTCTGTACTAACCTGAAACCATCAGGTGGTGGGCAAACCTCGGGAACAAGGTAAGCTATCTGGCTACCAGGTGGGATAACCAAGTAGCTTACCTTGTGTAAGGAAGAAATATATACTTTAAGGAGCTGTGGTACATTATATCACATACAACCGAGAAAAGCAATAGTTATTATGGTAAAATTACCCCCATCTATTACACATATCAGGTGTAGGATATAAGCCCAAAATAGCTTCATACTATCAGGAGTAAATGCTACAATGTTCTTAAGCGTTTAAGCGCTGTGTAGCAAAAATTTCAGCCTAAACCCATCATGTATTTGATGGGCATGGCACTAAAAAACCGTAAAGATATTGAGCCTCTCGTTCAGTTATCTTTACGGTCGTACCTGGAAACGGGTGCGGGTGACGCAAGTTGCCGCTGGCGGGAGGCTTTGTGTTAACCGCCAGAACTCACGAAAGGAGTTCTCATGGATCAACCAAAAGTAAAAAAACCAACAGAACATCAAACTAATGAAGTGCCAGCACCTCAACCGGCGCACACACCAACAAAAACAAATGCCCTAGCAATATGGGGCTTTATCTTAGCCATCTTCTTACCACTAATTGGATTAATCCTATCTATTGTGGCAATGAGCCAAATCAAAAAACGTAACGAAGGCGGTAAAGGATTGGCAATTGCCGGTATAGTGATCGGTAGTATCCTACTATTCTTCCAGTTCTTAATATTTGTCTCGCTTGTAAACGGAGCAAAGAATGTATCAACTAGTACCGATACAAACAACAGCTCACAACAATCAAATAGTAGCTCCAGCTCTAAGCCAGCCGAAGTAGCTAAGATTGGCCAAGCCGTTAGAGATGGTAAATTTGAGTTTACGGTTACGAGTATCCAATGCGGCAAGCCAAGTGTTGGCGACCAGTATCTCTCAAAAACAGCCCAAGGTCAGTTTTGCTTACTTAATCTAACTGTAAAGAATATTGGCAACGAATCTCAAACCTTTAGTGATAGTGGGCAGCTATTGTTTGATGCGAAAGGCAATAAATACTCGTCAGACTCTGGCGCTTCCTTCTACGCCAACCCATCAGGTAGCACGTTCTTGAATACTATTAACCCCGGCAATAGTGTGACCGGTGCAGTAGTATTCGATGTACCAAAAGATGTTACTCCAACCCAAGCAGAATTGCATGATAGTGCATTCTCAGGTGGTGTAAAAGTTAACTTACAGTAAACTACCAGCCCTTAGGTTTGAAAGGCCAAGCACGAACCAATCGACTATCTTGTTGCATAATTTGATGCAGCAGCATTGTAAATGCATCAACTAGATCATCGTGCTTTTCAACTCCAAACCCGAGTAGTTGTGTAATCAGTTGCTCAGCGCCACGCTCGGGGAATATGACTTTACCAGCTTGAATAAGATGGGTTACAGTACTTAGCCGCATCCGCTTGTCTTGACCACCTGGGTTAACGCCAACCACGGGCAAGCCTTCTTTTTGCAAGAACTGGATTATCGATTTTTGGTAGGCAACGTCTTCGACATATATCTTTCCACCAAGCGTGCCGTACAGCATTCGAATGTGCTCCAGTGTTTTCGGTGCGTCTAGTCGCTTATTTACTGGGTTAGGTAGGATATATATGCGCAGATCATCTCGGGTACCATACACTTTCGCTGAGACCATCGCCGTATAATCGTTCCAGTTATTTTGAGCAATAGCTAGATCTACTCCGGTAGCACAGTATCTGTAGTTGGGTGCATCTTTAGGCAGGCTGTCATAGCGAACTATCCACTCTGGCTGGACCAATTGGTCTTCATCTGGCACGATCGTAAGCATATACTCTCGCATCCAAGCAATTCGGTTGCCAACTGTCTTACGCTCGGCAGAAATATCTTGTTTCGAGGCAAACTTCCCGGGCCATAGTGGCTTATTATTACCGTCAATAATTGGGAACGAGCGGAATATCCCAGTAAAGTCCTTGCGGGCGAAGCCATCTTTTAAGCGCATAAGTAGCGAGTCTTCGTGTAGCAGGTTTCCTATAGTTATAATCTTGGTGTCGCGATCACCAACCGGCAACACGTCGCCAGTAAACCAGTTGAAGGTTTTGTTCCGGCCGTCTTGGGTTTTTACCGAATTCATATCCTCAACATCATCGGCAATGATAAAATCAGGCCGATGGGCGCCATGGCGGACACCTCGGATACTTTGTTCAACCGAGGCAGCACTAATTCTGGCACCAAGTTTGGGTAATACCAAGGAAAACGAACCCCACTCGTCGCTTTCCTCATTCATCGGCCCAAAGTCATTACGTAGTAGATCGTTCGACTCAAATTCGCGTTTGATATTTGTGAGGTGCATCCGGGCTTGAGGCTGTGTTTGAGATAGCAGTAGCCCGAACTTTTTTTGTTGTCTGCCTAGCATTGCCCAAATCGGATAGGACAAAGTTATGATCGTAGACTTACCGGAGCCACGAAAAGCTACAATCACCGCGTGTTTTATAGAATCATCTTCGGTAATTGTGTACAAGTCTCGATGGAACTGGGCTGTCGGGTACTTCACATAATGGCTCAGGTAGATATGGAAGAAAAGATAGTGACTTTGCCGAGCCATCTCCATACGAGTATTGCGTTGACTGCGGATGGCCTCAAAGTCAAAATCTTTAAATTGTTTAGCTTCCATTATCTTCACCCGAAGTCAGCAGCCCGGACATTTTAAGAGCATTTGACACTATCTCAGCTTGTTCTGGAGTTAAGATATCTGAGCTAACCTGCATCTTGGCATCAACTTTAATCCTGGTTTCATAAGCACCATGGTGGTGCTTTAGCCAGAAGATTATCGCGGTCATGTTCTGGTTCTTGATGGCATTGATAAGCTGGGACTCAGCTAAGTCGTTAATCAAGGCCGAGCTGTGCTCTAAGGCTTCATCGGCTGCCTCGGCAAAGGCCGTATCTTCTTTACGCCAGCGGTAGTAGGTACTACGGGGTACACCAGTTTGCTTACAAACCATTTCGACTATTGGTGTCTTATGTAAACGCTCCAGTAGCTTTTGTTTGTCTTTTTGCTGATTGCGGCTCATGTCAGCTTCTTTCGCTTAAGGCCAGTAGTATTTTCCCAGCGCTTCATGGCCACTTCGGCATATGTGGGTGATTTTTCCATGATGTAACAACGACGTTTTAGCTTAGTTGAAGCAATTAACGTGCTGCCCGATCCTGAAAACGGCTCAACTACTAAGTCACCACGCTTAGTAAGCACTTTTATGTACGGGATAAGTATTTCTATTGGCTTGGTTCCAAAGATTATGCCCTGTCCGCTCGATTTCTCGTCACTTGCTTGGTATTCTATGAAATCAGTCGGCTGATACTTTTTGCCTCCCTGGTAACCTTCCCACTGTGGCTTGCCAGAAATAGCGTATAAGGCAGTCTGGTATTCTTCTTCTAGCCCGTCTGGTTCCTCGTCATGATTGTATTCCACCGTACCGGAGCCACCGACAACGGCGATATCGTGCTTGCTGAAAAACTTATACTTTGCCGCGAACCCCTGATGGCGGTTAGGTAAGTGCCAGACTAGCATATTCTTTACTTTCCAATATTTCTCGACCTCAGCCCAGATAATCCGCAAATTCTTCCAATTCTCGTAGCAGATTATACTGAAGTCTGGCTTGGCATGTTTGGCTACATTGGCCATCCAGAGCTCTGTAAAATTCTCTGGTAAAACATCAGTCTCTAAGTAACGGCGATTCTTCTTGGCACCAAAACCAGTGACTGGCTTGCCACCGCGCTTGGCATTCAGGTAATCCAAAATATACGGAGGGTCGGTCATACACATATCTGCTTGCTTGCCATCCATGAGCTTGGTGAAGTCGGCTTCAACGGTGGAGTCCCCACACATCAGCCGAGAGTCACCGAGTTGGTAGATGTCACCCTTAACAACTTCGATTGTATCTATATCCATTTTTTTGAGCTCTTTTTCTAAGTCAAACTGCTCGGGCTCGGTATCGACATCAAAGATGTCATCAATTTCTTGGCTATCAAAGCCGATATCGGCTAAGAATGATTCGTCAAAATTGGCTAGTAGATCAGTATCCCAAGAGCCGAGGTTCTTGTTTAGACGGACGTTCAATTCTTTTTCCCTGACCTCATCAGCAATTTCCACGTATACTACTGGCACTTCTTTGTAGCCTAGGTCTTTGGCGACCTTAAGCCGAAAGTGACCGCCAATAACGATGTTTTTGCGGTTCGGTGCAGAGTTAACTAGTATTGGGTCTACCAGCCCGAACTTGGTGACACTTTCGGTCAGCTGGGTAATCTGGTCTTCGGACCACTTACGAGGATTATACTCTGCGGCCTTGAGGTCTTTTATATTTGTATATTTGATATCTAGATCTTGCTTATTCATGCTTTTGCTCCTTGTTAATTAATGTGACCTAACAAAAAACCCGCCATATCTAAAACCACCCATTTATGCCTGTATTTGGGTACCTTGAGACGTAGCGGGCACTATTATTGGCAGATTGCCGGGCCACTTGGCTACTCTGAAGCGAGCGATTTATTAGGTACTAATTCGATAGTACCATTTATATAAAATTCGTGATTAATTATTTTCTCAAAACACGATCTTGGCCTAACACCAGATCACGAACGGGTTATAATATAAGTATGGCAGAAGATTTTACTCACAATCATTATGTGCCCGAGTGGCACCAGAAGCGATTTATCTCTAGCGATAGACCTGCTAACGATTTGCTGTACCTAAAATTGAAGCCAGAAATACACCTCGATTCACATAATCAGCCACACGAAGGGAAATCTCTGTACAAATGGGGCCCTAAAAAATGTTTTGCCCAAGACGACCTCTATACTGCGAGATTTGGTAACTACGAATCACGAGATATTGAGCGGTTGTTCTTTGGAAAAATTGATGCCCGAGGAAGAAAAGCCGTGGATTATTTTGAACACTTTTCGCATCAAGCCATTGACCACAAAGCCAGCCAGGATATGCTGCTGTATATGAGCACCCAGAAACTCCGCACCCCAAAAGGTCTGGACTGGCTAGCTACCCAAACCAAAGCTTCCAATCAGCAAGAGACCCTCCAGCATATGACTGCATATCGCAGTCTTTACAGTGCAATTTGGTCCGAGTGTATTTGGCAAATCGCTGATGCATCAAAGTCCAATACTAAATTCATATTGTCTGATCATCCGATAACTGTCTATAATCGCCAGTGCGGTCCGCGCAATCAAGCTTGGTGCCGAGGATCCAACGACCCAGATATACGGCTGCATGGATCTCATACTGTTTTTCCATTGTCTTTAAATAAAGTTTTGATTATGACGAATCTATCTTGGGCAAGGGATCCCTACCAGTCTGCAGTTAAATACAGGCCCAATCCAAATTACTTTAGAAGGTCGGTCTTTAATTTTACGAGCATTCAAATTGATCGCCACCTTTCAGAGCAAGAAGTGCGAGAGATCAACTTCATTATCAAAAGCCGAGCTTATAGCTATGTAGCAGCATCGAATGAGGACTGGCTCTATCCCGAAAAATATATCTCAAAGAGTAACTGGAATGTATTTGGTGATGGGTATCTTCTTATGCCGGATCCTAGGTCGATTGCTTTCGCTGGTGAATATATTTTTGGATACAAAAATAAGCCAAGTATTGCATTTGATGAATTTGGGCGTCAACCTGGTGACCCTGAGTACTCAAGCGAGGAAACTCGAAATTTTGATAAATTCCAGAGATTTCAGGGAGAGTTTGCTCGTAAGTTTGGCCCTCGCCGAAGAGGACGCTCATTTGATCACGGTGATTTGGGTAGCGAAGAAGATGACGAGGATTATCACAAATACCACTTAAGCTTAGAGAAGAAAAAATCATGAAGATAATAACTGCCATAGCTAGCACTACCCATGTCGATAAACACTTTGAGCAATTTACACAGGAAGCTCTTGAGAGCATGGCGAAGCAAATCAAACAGAAATATATACCATTTTTAGTTGACCACGACTTTGATCGGCAAATTGGCATGCTCCTGTATGGCGAAGTATTTCAATTGGCAGATGGCGAATATGCTCTGGGTGTGGTTAGCGCGTATTTTGAAACCCCAGGAGATCAAATTATATTTCAAAACGAGGCTAAGAATATAGTTTGGAAACAATACAAAAACCATCTCAATATTAGCGAAATGATTAAAACACAGGCAAGTGCTGCAAAGGTGTATAAGCCACCCAATCGCAGAAGGTCAGATCTGAGCTTGAGCGAGCTTTTAGAGATCCATTTGGATTCTACGCAAATCACTCCGAGTGGCCAGGTCAATAAAATTAAGAAACTTGTAGCGACTGTTGATAGCCTCAGAATTGAAGTTTACCCCAAGGATCATGAACATCAGCCACATTTTCATGTAATTTCCAGACAGAGAGGCATAAATGCTCGATTTGACCTCAATACCCTTCAAGTTATAAGTATGAAATCTGGTAAAATTACCCAACGAGATATTAAAAAGATACAAAACTTTTTTGAATCACAAGAAATGTTAGAGATCTTAAAAAATGAACATTCTAGACTAAATAAATAGCGAGAGCCGAAGTCAAAGCGAACAAACTCCCGAACGCCTTTTTATAGTGTCCTATTTGTCTCGTTTTCAGCTATAATATCCTTGATGGGCGTTCCAGACCGGCATGCTCAGCCAGTGAATAATATCCGAGCCAGACTCGGATATTATTCACTGGCTTGTAAGATAGAATCGAGCCGTAGAGCGAAGCGGAAAGTTCGGCGTAGCGATGTTTGGCCGCAGAAATTATTTCGAGCACAAACGAGCGGAGAAGGCGAAGCCGCTATCCTTTAAGTCCCAGCCAAGTATTGCAACAGAGGTGACCCGAAAGGGTCTTTTTTGTTATTATATGATATATGAAACTATACGTGGTGAGACATGGTCAGACTAATTACAATGAACTGGGTTTATGCAATTCAGACCCCAAAATAGACGTGCACCTCACTAGGGTTGGAGTAGAACAGTCCGAGATGCTTGCTAAACAGCTTAAGGATGTCGATATAGACAATGTATATGTATCCGAACTTAAGCGAACGCAGCAAACCGCAGAGATTATTAATAAGTTTCATAATGCTCCAGTTGCCGTAGATGCGAGACTAAACGATATACGTTTCGGTTATGAAGGCAAGCATTATAGTGAATATCAATCTGCCTTAGATGAATCAGATAATAAATGGATTGCTCGATTTAACGGAGGTGAATCTATAACAGATTTGAGAGAACGGACGCAGGACTTTCTAAATTATTTAAAAACTCAAGACCATCGTTCTGTCCTTATAGTAACCTCTGGAGGCATTATCCAAGCTATGTACGGGATATTAGGAAACCATTCAATTGAAGAGGCTTGGGACTTCCGGCCAGATAAAGGAAGTTGTGTGGAGCTCGACATATAATGTTTCAGTAAACATTCTAGAACGCAACGCTTAGCCAAGAATTTACTATATTATATTAATTATCCTTTAAAGTACTGGTTTCTAAACTTTATATAGACCGCTAATCATAACATTTGCTATACTAAACATAAGTATTAATTAAAAAGGAATGTATGGCAAAGAAACAATCTTCAAATTTAATGGAAAAAGTATTCAATATAGTGCTTATTGCGGCAGGAATATTCATGTTAATTGCAGGAATATTACAAAATGATTCACTTAACCTGCAAGTTTTCTTACTGACTGCAGGTCTTGTACTTCAAGTCACTGGTACTATAGGTTTTGCCAAAATAAAGTAATATTGTAGGTTCAAACTCTGTCTTGCAGCGTTAATATGTGGATAATTATATTAAAAAGCGTTATAATTCACTATAGAATAAAAACTAACTGATAGAACTAAGGGAGACAGATATGATTACAGGATATTGTATGAAATGTAAGGAAAAAGAAGTTGAACTGACAGAACCAGAGATTGTCCAGACTAAAAAAGGTGGCTACATGGCCAAGGGAAAGCACGAGAAGTGCGGGACAACTGTCTGTGCTATGATGTCCAAAGAAAATGCGCAAAAAGCAATAGAAGACGGCGCCAAAAAAGCTTACTAAGCTACTTGACGATAAAAAAGTTTAGAAAAACACTCGAGCTTGCCTTGAGTGTTTTTCGTTGTAGTATTGTTAATTCCGCAAAATCTTATTTAAAGCTTTGCCCTTTGCTAGTTCATCGACTAGTTTATCGAGATAACGTATCTCTTGCATAGTAGGCTCTTTGATATCTTCTACACGAATACCGCATATCACGCCAGTAATAAGTCTTCGGTTTGGGTTAAGTCTAGGAGCTTGCTTAAAGAAATCTTCAAATGTCGTTTCTTTCTTGAGCTGAACAACGAGTTGTTTTTGTGTATAGCCAGTAAGCCAACAAATAATTTGATCGACCTCTGCTTTGGTATGGCCTTTTTTCTCTACCTTAGTAAGATAGAGAGGGTATATTGCGGCAACACTTATGGTATATATACGGTGTTTTTTTGCGGCATCATTCATATTTAATATTATTGCATACTTTTGCTATAATAAACTTGTTATTAAGTCCAGGCGCAAGGTAAGCCTTAGTCTCTAGGAACAACTTACCTTCTGGCTAACACACTATAGAGACTCATTATATTAACTAAATAAGGAGTCGTGTTATGTCAAAAATGACACCAGAGGAGCAAATAGAATGGTACGAACGGTCCAAGAAACATTGGCGTTCGTGGGGCTCGTGGTTTAGCTGGGGTTCACCAGTTGGGCTAGGCCTTTTCTTTCTAGCCCTTGCTGGAGCAATCTGGATTCTTACCCAGGCCTTCTAGCAGCCAAAACCAATTAAACGGAACAGTCTAAGACGATGTTCCGTTTTTTAGTATTAAGAATTATTAGTGAAGCTAATTATTTGTATCCTAGGTATTTAGCATCTTACTATAATGCCCTGCAGCTGTTGATTAGCAAGCGTATAATAGATAGTGAAGGATCGCAAAACAAGTCTATAAATGGCTCTTCGAAATAGGAGGTTAACTATGAAATTACCAAATACTTATACAGACAAAAACGAAACAGGTTGCTGTGCAGTGCCGAATATCAGTGCCTGGCAAGATAAAGAAGTGACTTTCAAAGACAAAAGATTTGTACGAATGTATACCCGAAGCTTTTTATTTATGCCCTTAAATATGTCAAAGGTAATGACATCTATACAGAGTCTAGCCAATAAGGCCGGCGCCAGTATGCCGCCTAAAGATGTAATGATACTTTCTAGAGACATCTCTCCATGGAAGGCAGAGCAACTCTATGCTGTCAGCAAAGAGATAAAAGGTGCCGATAACGTGGTGCTTAACGGTGAGTATTTAACCAAGGTCTTTGAAGGTCCATACGAAGACGCTAAAAAGTGGTACGATTCAATTATTGAATATGCGAAGAGTAAGGATAAAAAAGCCGATATAGTATACTTTTTCTACACCACTTGCCCCAAATGCGCCAAACACTATGGCAAAAATTATGTAATAGCGCTTGCTGGGATAAAATAGCGACAAATATTAATTACCTAGTTTTATTTGGTACGGCTAATAGGTTTAGGAATAATTAAATAACTAAAAAAACACCCCGGCTGGAGGGGTGTTTTAAGTTTTACTTAGGTTATTTTTTACTAAGCTTCTTTTAGTTCGTCGCCGTGAACTACCAATGCGTAGATGATTAATACATCAACTGTCATTACTAGTATTGACCATATTGGGTAAGCCGGAATAAAAGCCATATTTACCAATGCGCTAATACCAGCTAGCAATACACCCACAACTCTACCGTAGGCATTACCTTTCAATACTGAAAGACCTGCGAATAGAATTGCTAATGCAAGAAGAAGGTGTACCCATCCCCAACTTGCAATATCGACTGTTAAAATGTTGTAAGGACCTACAAAATAAACGGTATTTTTTACGATAGCACTAACACCTACCAGTGCTTGGAAAAAACCGGCTAAAACCATTAATACACCAGCAAAAGCTGCCCAGCCAGCCCAGCCTGTTACTTCATTATTTTTACTTGCCATAATCTTGACTCCTATTTAATTATTAATACCTCTATTATACCATATCTACTATTGTGTAAGTCTAGCTTTTTTCTCCACATTTTCTGCACCATAGTTCTGTTGGTATATTTCAACAGAACTCATAAACAGAACTAGCGCTACTGGACCAAATATAATTCCAATCATACCGAAAGCAGCAATACCTGACAAAACAGCAATAATCATCAGTGCTGGGTGAATTCTTACCCGTTTAGGCATTGAAATGGGCCTAAATACCAAATCTAGCTGGTTGAGTATAAGAAGTTGCAGCAGTATTAGTATGGCGGCATTGGTGTATGAGCCAGTAATAACAAAAATAATGGCCGCACCAAAGGTGAAAATAGTAGTGCCTAGGTATGGTATAAAACCCAAAAAGAACGCCAGAGTTGCAAATAGTAGAGCATTGGGTATACCAAGTAGCCAAAATGCTAGGCCCATTATAGTAGAGGCTACCAAGCTAATAAAAAATGAGCCCACCACTGCACCACGTAATAGTAAACGGGTTTTATCGATATAGTCTGTAGTAATTTCTCTGCCCAATGGCGATATATCTACGGCAGTTTTTTTAATTTGGCTCATTCTTGGGATTAATATTACCAGACCAGCTAAAAATATAGTAACACTTACAAAGAAACTAAAGCTATTTTTAATTAAATTGGTAGCAAAAGAGGCCAATTGACCACTAAGTTGCTGTAATGCGTTACTTACAAACTTTGTAGTATCTTGATTGTCTAAATTTAAGCTACTAATCACCGATCGAGTTCGTGAATGTAAAGAATCTAGTTGTCCACTGCTTATGTATGAATTTATTGCTTGACTTAAATTGATCGCTTGAGTAGCAAGGCTACGACCAATAAAGAAGATTACTATAAAAGCCACAACCGCCAAGACGGCAATAATTAGTGAGGTGATGACTCTTGGAGACCAGCCAAGCTTTCTGTGTAGTCGGTAGTAAACTGGGTGAATAAGCGCTGCAGTAAGTACGGCTAGCACAATGGCGCTCAAATAGGGCTTGAGGGTTAGGTACAAAAAGAAACCTAGTATTATAAAAACAATACCGAAAAATATTTTGGCGCGCATATCTTGTAGTACATACTCTACTTGTTTTTCGGTTTTGGGGTCGGCCTTGGGTCCGGCTACACTGTAGTAAGCCTTTTTGAATAACGAGCTAGTTTTGGAGGTTAGTTTCATAGAGTAATTTTAATTATAAATATTATATACAAATAATAATTTTAGTCAATACTTGATGTGATAGATAGAAAATATTATTTTTTAATTCGTTTTAGTTGTTTATTAAAGTAAACTTTGATTTCTTCTGGCGAAAAAGTTAAACCAAATGCACCCAAATACCAAGCTACTAGGCTAAATACAATAGCTAAGCCCAGATACCACCAAGCAAAAGTCTGGGTAAGGGCAAAAAAGTGTGTGTTGATACCGCCAAGTAGTAAACTAATTTCGGGGCCGCTAGCCTCGGTGAGATTGTTGGGTATTAGTAAGTTTAAGCTAGGTGGAGCCACGTAGCTGAGTAACAGCACAATTATTCCTAGCACGCCAAATGTTTTGGCGCTGACTCTAAAGAGTTTGTGTAAATCACGAAACAGTAGTGCAATAAGAGCTATAAAGCTAATTGCTATTATCCACCACAAAGCCACAGCCACTTTCATTGCATTTTGGTACCAGTTTCTTATCTCTAGCGCTTTTATAACTGGGCTATCGGGGTTTTTATTACCATCTATAAGAGTAACTGAGTTGGGCAAAGAGTTAGAGAAGTCATTCGCTGTATTTTGAACTCCACTCGGTAAACCTAGCGATGCAATGTAGCCTGAAAGATTTTGCTTATAAGGTTCTACGTTTAACTCTACCTTGTTATTTACCAAAGTAATATTTTGGCCTTCACGGTTTAGTAATGTAATTTGAACTTTTATCAGGGGTTGAGCCACAGATTCAAGTAATTGCGGGGTAACAATTAAATCCATTATCTTGCCAATAAGCGAACGAGCGATTAGGTTTTGCTGAACACTTTGAGGTAGGCGAGTATTTACCTCATTTTTAATTATTTGAGCAGAATAATCAAAGGTCTTGGATTGTTCTAAAAAAGCCATGGTGTTTTCAGGGCTTGAGAGAGTATTCTTGGTGACCGTAAAATAGGGCAGGGCAAATAAACAAACACAAATAATTGCTATCACTAGTCTTACTGGCCATTGTCTGGTGCGGGTTGGTTTTACTGGACTCATTATTTTTTACTCCTTACTTTTTTAACTTTTTTGGGTTTGGGTGAAGAATTTGGCATAGACATAAGTAGACTAGTGAGTATCAATATCACTCCCACCACTGCAGCGTACATGCCAAATACCCAAACAATGCTTAGCACTCCTTCTACGGGCGAGAGAAGCATATAAATACCAAACACTACCGAGATAATACCTATAAGCGTGTAAGCCCAGCCAAAATGAGCTTTGGCCTGGTGCATTTTGTAGCTTATCATAAAATCAAATAAACCAAATAATATAGCCCAAAAAGCAATTAGTACGCCCACGATAGCTGCGGCAAATTCGGGCTTGATAATAAGATAAACGCCAAATACGACACCGAGTACTCCAAGCGCAACGGTTACGATGGCATGGGGGTTGTTGCGGGCAAACAGCGGCTCGAGAATAGTAAACAGCCCCACTAGAATTAAATTGAGAGCAAAAAACAGTATTACTACATAAACTGTAGCTTGCGGCCAAACGAGCAGTATTATGCCCATAAGCAGATTAGCCAGCCCGCGCCAGGCCAGAGCGCTGCGAGTTGGGGTGCTGATAAATTCTAGATACATAGTTTTACCTCATAAAATCTTATATATTAACTTTATTGTACCACAACTGTACTGTACTTATGATTACTAGTTAAATTAAAAACGCCCTCATAAAGTGGGGCGATTTTAATTTAGTCGTAAAGTATATGGTTATTTTTTAGCTTTAGAAAGCTTGGCCTTTGGCATTATAAAGCTGCCGATCACGTAGAGTACCCCTGTAACCAAAGCATAAACACCTACTATCCAGATAAATGCTAATAGCGACATGGCTGGGTAGAATATTAGGTAGAAACCAAATATAACCGACATTACACCCACTATTACAAATAGTACACGGTAGCCAGCGCTAGAGCTTGAGTCGGCAAAGCCGAGCATTAAATCACCAAGACCAAATAATACGGCCCAAAAAGCAACTAGCAAGGCGATAATATTTACCGACAAGTAGGGGTTGGCTAACAGATAAAGCCCTACAACAATACCAAGTATGCCTAGTATTACGGTAAGTACGGCATGACGAGAATCTTTTTCTATTACCGGTCTAAATAGCTCAACTATTCCTACAAACATAATATTGACGGCAAAAAATATTACCAATACATAGAGGGTTAAGCCGGGCCAAGCAATGGCTACTAAACCTAATAAAATATTTGCCAATCCTCTGAGTAACAGAGAGTTTTGACTTGGCATTGTTACTGCATTTTCCATTTTTTTAACTCCTTTTTAATATATACTTTGATTATTATTATATACACAACAATGCTTATGCTGCAAATTATCTTTAAATAAAAATGTGGCTTAGCAGCTGTTTAAGGATTCATTACCAAGTCGTGAATCTCTTGTATCTGTGGATCGCCAAACCCAACAGGGACAAGCTCTGCAGATTCATAAAAAGCTAGTTGCTCGCCACCACCCCTCGCATTTTTGTAACCTAACCTAGACGCCTCAGATGCTCGCATGAACCTAGAATCTCCAGCGTTTCCGTAGGAGTCATCAGGTACAATAGTTTTAATAACTTTTTTACCATCTGGCAGCTCCTCTAGCTCAACTTCGCTTTTTGCGGGCTCAAGTTTGGTGACTGGTTTACCAGCCTCCATTTTGGGTACCAATATTTCTACTTTGTCATGAGGCCAATTATTGACTCTTGCCAATAGTACTGGAACACCTGATGGACCTTTTACGTATAAGTCAAGCGTATGTTCGCTAATTGACTTTGCGTGTAACCTTAGCTCTTGTCGGCCTTCCACCGATACTACCTGCCAGTCAACATCATCCTCAAAAACTGGGTGTCTACGTTGTAGAGCCTGTAATGTTCGCCATATTTCTCCTCTTGTAACATTCTCAGACTCCACCTGTCGTTCTACACTGGGTAGTTGTTCGACATAATCTAAGATTGCACCCAGAGTGGCTGGTTGAGGTTCTTTTTCAGCCCCTATCGAATGGTCTACAAAAATGACGAGTGGAAACGTTTTAATAAAATCCTTTATGCCTTGCAAATCTGTTGTTCGAGACTCTTTCATACCGGTAGTGGGGTCTAAATAACTAAACGTACTCTCGTCGGGGTTAAAGCTAATTTCAGGAGCTTTATCGTAGTCGGTAGGGTAGCTAGCTGACCATCGAAGTTTGTCTAACCTTTCTTGGCTAGTCTCGTCTATACCATCCAAAAAATTATTGATTTGTGGACCTCTAGTGAGTTCGGTATATGGTTTGATTGGTTCAGCTGGTTCGCTACTAGTATAAATTGGGTCGCCTGACATGTATGTCTCCTTTGTTTTGATAATTAACTATATTATACATACTACTTATGGTATTAATCAAATTACTCTTTGTTGCAAACAATTTGTTCACTATTACAATAATGAAGGCTATACTATAAAGTAGTTATGAGTAAAAATGTCGATTCGTATCCAGTCCTAAATCGCATGGAGTTTATGAAAGCTCTGCGGCCGTATTTTTCTGAGACCGAGATGGAAAATATTGAGGCCGCATACTTTTTTAGCAAGTATGCTCATCGTGGGCAAAAGCGTGCTAACGGTCTGCGTTATTTTGAGCATCCACGCGCTGTAGCCTGGATGCTTTTTTATGAGCTATATATATATGATTGGCAAATTATTTGCATCGCCCTACTTCACGATATGATAGAAGACTCATATATAATGCGCCCCAAGCGTCTGGAGATAAATTTTGGCCACGAGGTAGCTATGGGAGTTAAGTATATGACTAAAGAGGAGGGGTTGAGCGACGACGAGTATTGGGTTAGGTTACTGCGAACCGGGGACTGGCGAGCAACTATGTGTAAACTAGCCGATAGAATGCACAATTTACGGACACTTCAAGACGTTTCTTTGGCCAAACAAAAGCGGAAACTTACCGAGACAAAAGAAAAGGTTTATCCATTATTTGAACCAGCAGCCCAAATTGTGCCTAAAAGATACGCTCAGTCGGTTGAAATTATCCACGATTTGATAGAGGGTAGAGTTGAAGAGCTAGAAGCTTCTTTCCGTGCAAAATAATAAACTTGTAAAATACTATTGACATTAAGTACTAACTGTGCTATAATACTTGTATCAATATTTCTTTGCACACGAACTCATCTGTTGCAGAGGCCAGGTAAATATCGATCTCGATCCCTTTTAACCATATAAGGTTATACACAAAGATCCGAAACAACTTTTTGGTGATCATGGACATATGAGCCAGATACCAACACCTTAGCGAGGTTATCGCATTACAACTCGGATCTTTCTGCCTCACCTTATATTTTTATAAAAACTTATAATAATACAACAAAAGTAAGCATAAGGGCTTGACAGCGCTTAAGCTATGCAGTAGTATAGCTAACACTATGAATACCATAGCAACCAAATTAATACGTTTTGCACAAAACCCAGCCCAAGCTGGTGTGGTTAGTGCATGCCATTCCCGAGTTATATGATTTAAGAATTTATTATTAGTCAAAAAAGCTCGGGAGTATCAACTATTACCCGAGCTTTTTTGATTGGCGAATAAACGCCCAAAAAGGCACCATTTAGCGTTCTTTAACATGCTTACCCCACAACTCCGAAAGGAAGTCATGAAAGCATACGACATTCGAAGGCTGTACCGACGACTCATGGTAGATCCAGACGCGCGAACCAAATTCGAGCGAACAAAACGAGACGCCAAGAGATCACTTGCGCTGATTGCTATAGCAGAGTTGCTTTCCATCGCTGGCGCATACCCTATTAAGATGCTACTAGGAGGATTTGCTGAGAATGCACCCTCAATGTTTCTGTATGGGGCAGTCATAGCAGGCTTCGTGTTTTCTACCATGCAAACAGTCGAACATCAGTTTATGGATCGTCTGCGATCCAAAGCGGTGTATCGGCACTACGGATACGTGTTGGGCTATAGTCACGAGCATCAGCTCAGCAAAGATACCGCCTGGCACACAGCCAACTCAACAGGCGAGAAAGAATCGGTACTGTCCAAGAACATGAAGAAAGTCGACTATCTTATCGATATTATTGTGTTTGACGTGGTGCCAATGCTTCTTACTGTGTTGCTTGTGGGTATCGGCCTACTCTTTGTAGGTTGGCAATATTCACTCTGGGCTATCATGACTGTTGTTGTGTACTGTTTGATAGCAGGCTACAACGAACACAAGTACAAACCATGGCGAAAGCAGGCCCACGAACTTGACAAGGCATATCTCAACTTGGGATCTGAACAGATAAAGAACTGGCCACTCATACGCAACTTTGGTTTAGTGCGTCGCGAGTCTGAGAAATATCGAGCAACCGTTGATAAGTATACTCATTCTGAAGATGAGCGTCGTAAGATACGCGTTAAGCAGTGGATAGTACAAAATTCAGTGCTTAACATCTCAACCTTGTCAGTTGGCCTCTATCTCGTTTGGATGTGGAAACACGGCAATGTGAGTGTTGGTAATGCCACGCTCGTGATACTTTGGTTTGCCAAAATCTACGTCGATATGTATCGATTCTCCAACTTCCAGCGGGAAGTGCAAGAAGGTATAGAGGCTCTCTCAGAGCTCATTACTATGGTTGAAACTCCATCACTCATCACTGAAATCGACAACCCCGTTTTGGCATGTGGACTTTCTGGTGAGATAAACTTCGAAAACGTGAGTTTTGCCTACGAAGGCAACGAAGACAATGCACTTGATAGCGTTACTTGCGTGGTTCCAGCCGGATCGACTTTGGCAGTTGTAGGCGAAAGTGGTAGCGGTAAAAGCACGCTCGTTAGTATGCTATTGCGTGATTACGATCCTGTAATTGGTCGCATATCAATAGGTGGAGTAGATCTGCGTCATTTGAGCAGAACTGACTATCTACAGAACATGCTCGCTATAGTCTCTCAGGATCCCATGCTGGGCGATGGAACAATCGCAAGCAACATTCGTTTTGGTAGGCCCCATGCAACCGATGAAGAAGTGATAGCTGCCGCCAAGCTGGCAGATGCACATAACTTTATCACAAGCTTTCCACAAGGGTATGATACTCCGCTTGGCGAGAACGGCATACGTCTTAGCGGGGGGCAAAAACAACGCATTGCGATTGCAATGGCGTTAGTGAAAGATCCGCGCATTCTCATTCTTGATGAAGCGACGAGCTCGCTTGATGAGCCGACCCAAGCTCGTGTCAAAGCAAATCTGGACAAACGCAACGAGATGCGTACCTGTACCAATATTGTGATCGCCCACCGATTCTCGACGATTGAGAATGCCGATCTCGTCTTGTTACTTGATGGAGGGCTCGTGGCTGGTTTCGGCACTATCGAGGAGCTCAAAGAAAGCTCTGCGCTGTTTCGAAGGCTAGAGAGGCAAGACTACTTAGATAGCGAGGTTTAACTCGCATTACCCCTCACCAAACGGTGAGGGGCTTTTCTTTGCTATAATTAAGTAACATGAACAAAACCGTAATTAAGTCTGTTCTCAAAGACCTTGGCCCAATACTTTGGCGCAATATCTTCTCATTGGTAGCGGTAATTATTGGCGGTCTGTCATTATTACTAATTCTACTCGGTGATACTCGCGATGGATTCTTTCTGGGTCTTGTTATTACTATCAATATTATTATTGGAATAGTACAAGAACTACGTTCAAGAATAGCGCTTGAGAAACTCCAGGCTACGGTATCCTCGGTCTATAACGTAGAAAGAAACAAACGCCATCGGCAACTTCATGCAGAGAACATTGTTATTGGGGATATTGTGGAGTTAAGCCTGGGCGATCAAGTACCGGTAGATGGAGTAATAATCAAAACAAGTAGTTGTGAAGTAAATGAGGCAATGCTAACCGGTGAGTCGACCAACATAACCAAGCGAGTTGGCGATAAGCTAATGGCTGGCAGTATAGTTGTAGCGGGCTCGGTCATGCTTGAGGCTGAAAAAATAGCTGCTCAAAGTTATTTGGCCACCATGACTGAAAGTCTAAAAAAATATAGCCGTAGTTTATCGCCCATACAGCATAGTATGTTGAAATTTATACAGATTATGGCTGGTGTATTGGTAGTATTAGCAATTTTGATACTATCGCGCTCGTTTTTCCAAGGAAATAGCTTAGTTACTTCTATTAGCCAAATAGCGGCCATTGCTGCAACTATTATTGCCGAAGGACTAGTCCTTACCAGTACAATATTCTTCACCTATGGTGCAGTGCGAATGTCACGGCAAAAAGTACTCTTACAACAAATAAACGCCATTGAAAACTTAGGCCGGGTAGCAACAGTGTGTGTAGACAAGACTGGTACACTCACACAAAACCAGCCAGTTTTTGAAAAGATACTTTGTTATAAAAAGGGTGAGACTGCTTTTGGTGAGCTGGCTCGTTTAATTACTACCTATGTACAAGCCGAACCTACCAAGACGACTACTATGCTGGCTTTGGCATCGGTAAAAAGCAAAACAAAGCCATACAAAACATCTAATCTATTGTCGTTTTCCTCAGAACGAAAATACGCAGCATTTACTTTGAAAGAAAAAAAACAAATTGTAATTATTGGAGCAAGCGACTACTTTACAGCTTTAATTCCAAGAACTCAAAAGCAATGGGTAGATAAGAATTTAAATGCATTAAGCAAATCAGCTAAGCGAGTATTACTGGTTGCTACAGCCACAGAGGGCGCATTAGACGACCCCAAAAGTCTTAAAAATTTGAGTGTTTCTGGATTAATAGTCATGAACAATCCACTTAAGGCTGCAACCAAAGATATTGTTGAATATTTGCAAAATCGTGGCGTACAAATACTGGTGATATCTGGTGATAACGCAGCAACAGTAAAGGCTATAGCCGAACAAGCCAATATAGAGCATCAAAACAAAATATTTACAGGCGAACAAATAGATAAGATGTCTAAAGAAGAGTTGACTCGCATTATTAACAAAAAACCGTTATTTGCTAGAGTTTTGCCAAGCCAAAAAGAGAAAATTGTTAAAGCAGCACAAAAGCTTGGATTGACAGCCATGATAGGTGATGGCGCCAACGATGCCTTGGCGATTAAGCAGGCCGACGTGGGAATTGCTATGTTTTCTGGTGCACCAGCCAGCCGGCAAATTGCTGACGTAGTATTAATCAAAGACTCATTTGCTGCAATTCCAGGTGGAATACGACTATCCGATTCAATCATTACTACTTTAGAAATGGTGGCATGTTTATTTTTTAGTCGAGTTTGGAGCGGTGTAATGCTTTTATTAGCTACTCTAGCATTAAATGTAAGCTATCCATTTACACCGCGCAATATTAGCTTGCTGAACCTTTGTATCATTGCTTTTCCCATAGCGCTGTGGGGGTTAATGCCTCGTAACAGAACACGCACTATATATGAACCCAGTTTTCTAACCCGCACCCTACCATTTTCATTTACCAACGGCACAATAATTGCGGCCTTCTCTGTATTTGTTTTTTACTTAGCTAAGACGGTTTTTAATTTGGACAGCGCAAGTGCCCAGACAAGTGCCTTTATTTGTTTTGCCGCAATGAGTGTATTTACGATTAGTATTATTCCTGAGGCTATGGAAGTAGATAAAGATCATATGGGGCAATTATTGATATTTTTGGGATATATATTTATGGCCGTTATATTTGTGGCTATTATGCTAATTAAGCCACTCAGTGAATTTTTTGGGCTAACCAATATTGTAAGTGTCTGGGTAATTATCTTAGCTATTGTGGTTGGTCTGATAGGAGCTTGGGCGCAGAGTCTGGCTGTAAAGAATCGCATAGGCAGCATAATACTTGAAAAATTTCACCACCACAAAATGAAAAAAACCCATACCGGAAAGGTATGAGTGTATTGCTACTAGCTAGCCAACTCATCGGTAGCTAGAGTTGTTGGAAGGGTTTGAGTGTGGGCAAGTTCGCGCAGACGTCTTGATACGTATCTTTCGTGATGGTAGTTTTTCTGGACATGTCTGGCGACACTTCGTTCGGCTCGGCGGGCGTTTTTACTACCATGTAAGAATGTTGCTACACGTGTAGCTATTTTTACTGGTGCTACTAAGGTACTGGTTATTCTGCCAATCAATCTGTTGATCCCCCTATTTGAGACTCGACTAAGATTTTAGACGAATTAGACGAAGTAGTATACTAACAAAAAGTCGTCACCTAGTCAATAGTTTTTATGATTACCAATTATTCTTACTCAATCAAAGATAGTCTGTATAATGTATAAACATGAGCACTAAGTTAAGATTGTATATCAAAAAATATGGCTGGCTAACAATGGTAGGAATGGGCTTGGCTATTAGCATGGGCCTTTATCTTATCGGCAACATTTTATATAGTCGCTTGCTAGTGACTATATTGTGTCTAATAGGTGTTTTGCCAGAAATAAAATCTATTGTTTTAGATCTATGGCATCGCAAATTTGGGGTAGATATTATTGCTGTAGTAGCAGTATTGGCATCGCTAGCTATGCAAGAGTACGCCACGGCCGGCGTGATATTATTGATGTTTACTGGCGGTGTGGCGTTAGAGGAATATGCTAAAGCCAGAGCACAAAAAGAACTACAAAGTCTGCTTAGTAAGGCCCCCAAGATTGCTCACGTCAAAAGAGGTAAGAGTTTTATAGATACAGCTGTTGATAAGATTAAAATTAACGATACCCTACTTATAAAACCCGGCGAGGTGGTGCCGGTAGATGGAGTAATAATTAACGGAGATAGTAGCTTTGATGAGTCGGCAATCACCGGTGAGAGCTTGCCTATAGAAAAACAAAAAAACGATTCAGTATTATCTGGCACTCTCAATCAAGATGCCCCCGTTCAAATAAAGGCTATGCGAACCAGCGGTGATAGCCAGTATGAGCAAATTGTTGAGCTGGTGCGCTCAGCAGCTTCAAGCAAATCACCAATGGTGCGCCTGGCAGATGCATATAGTGTTCCTTTTACTATTTTGACCTTTGGGATAGCTGGCCTGGCCTGGGTAGCCAGCGGAGACCCTGTATTGGCTCTGGCAGTCTTGGTAGTGGCAACGCCATGCCCATTAATTATAGCTACTCCAGTAGCAATAGTTTCGGGTATGAGTCGAGCTGCTCACCAGGGGATTATTATTAAAGATGGTGCTAGCTTAGAAAAGTTGGCAGTTTTACAGACCCTAGCCTTTGATAAAACTGGCACGCTTACCCAGAATAACCCTAGTATTTCAGAAGTTTTACCGATAAAAATTACTAAAAACCGTCTTATTCAATTAGCGGCTTCGGTAGAGCAAGAAAGTACTCATATATTGGCCAGTGTTGTAACCAAAATGGCTCAAAAACATCGTATTAAACTACTCAAGCCCACTGAGACCCACGAGGAGGTGGGTGGCGGAATCAGGGCTGTTTTGGATGGTAAAACTATCTATATTGGAAAAGTAGACTTTTTATTACACAGCGGCGTAAATATGCCTAAAAGCATTATTAGTGATTCTCGTACAACTATATATATTGCCCAAGACAATACATACCTGGGTCTTATTAAATTTGCCGACCCTATACGCCAAAACACCAAGCAGACTCTCGCTAGGCTTAGACAGCTTGGTATTAGAAAAACTCTAATGTTGACCGGTGATAAAAAAACAGTCGCAAGCACTATCGCGCATGATGTTGGAATTACCGATGTACATGCCGAGCTTTTGCCGGTAGACAAATTGAATGTTATTAGACGTCATGTAGCCCAAAAAGAAATAATTGGCATGGTGGGCGATGGCGTAAATGATGCTCCAACCCTCGCCGCCGCTGATGTAGGTATAGCACTAGGTGCTAAAGGTTCTACGGCGGCATCAGAGTCGGCCGATGTGGTGATAATGCTCGACGACATAGCCAAAGTAGCCGACTCTATCACCTTAGCCAAGCGAAGCGTTATGATAGCCAAGCAGAGTATATTAGTGGGTATTGGTCTAAGTGTAATTTTGATGGTCTTGGCAGCGTTTGGCAAAATACCACCATTATACGGTGCAGTTTTGCAAGAAGTTGTAGATGTTGCAGTTATTCTAAACGCCTTACGAGCCCATAGCCAAGGAATATCTAACAAGAAAGTCGACAAATGAAATCTAAAATAAAGCCCGGGATATTTAGACATTACAAGGGCAAAAAATATTTAGTACTGGCAAATGCCAAAAACTCCGAAACATTAGAAGAAATGGTGGTATATGTGAGTTTGTATGAAAACCCAGAGTCTCAAGTATGGGTGCGACCAGCCAAGATGTTTTTCGAACTGGTGGAATATAAAGGTAAAAAAGTGCCTAGGTTTAAATCTCTTAGTAACTCCTAATCTTTTTTGGAATTAAATTAGAATTGTGAGTTGGTTGAAAAAAATTATCAATTGGAGCATAATACATTTAAACATAACAACTTTAATAAATTTAGGAGAATTAAATAATGTTAGAATTTTTTACTAACAATTGGCAGGGTATAATACTTGCAACTTTAGCCGCTATGGTAATTGGCAGCTTGTGGTATTCACAAATAATGTTTGGCAAGCACTGGCAAAAGCTAGCTGGTATAAAAGACAAGGATATGAAAAAGGGCATGGCTGTGGGAATGCTTGTGATGCTTTTGATGGCTTTTGTTAGTGCCTTTGTACTTAAACGTTTTATAGTAATTGCCAACCCTACCGAGATACTAGAGGCTCTTAAGCTAGCTATATGGATATGGTTAGGCTTTATAGTTACCTACGTAGTAGGTGGAGGGGTTTTTGAACGCCGTTCACCAGAGCTTATGGCGATCAACCTAGGCAATCAGTTGGTTACGCTACTAGTAATGGCCGCAATTCTGTTTAAGTTTTAGACAGTCGTAGTACAATATAGTCATTATGGATTTTACTTCTAAAGTTTACGAGGTAGTGCGAGGCATCCCAAAGGGAGAAACCAAAACGTATGGCGAAGTTGCTTTTTTAGCTGGCTCACCTGGTGCTGCTCGCGCCGTAGGCACGGTTATGAGTAAAAACTACGACCCAAGTATACCTTGTCACAGAGTAATTAGGGCCAATGGTCAACCGGGTAGTTATAATAGAGGCGGTTCGGCCAAAAAACTCGAAATACTACAGTCTGAGGGTGCGCAAATTTAAAAAAATACATAAAAACCTCCCTACATAGCTATATTTAAGCTTTATCTCAGCTTTTGTGCTTATGCTTGAAATATACACATTAACTAGGTTTATTGAGCAAAAATTGCTTGACCTGCAGGTGTATAATAGTAATGTAAATATGCATAGGAGGGAGGTGAAGACGTATGAAGAGAAGAGTATTGCGTAAAATCCGAAAGATGCCCCAAAACTTGCTAAGAGATAAGCAGGTAATGGAAGACATTCTCGACGAGATGGCGACCAAGTGGGCGACCAAGGCCGAAAGTTTACAAAACCAAGCATTTCCAAAAATGCGCACCAAGACCAAATAAGCTCTTTATAAAGCAATTGAGCACTAGGAAGGAAGTACTGTTTTGATTAACGTACAAGATAAAGAACCTGTCTGAGAAGATTTTTCCACTCAAACCTGATGATAGTAGCTCTCTGACCACTTTTTTCTTCGCTCTGTAGAGCAAGACTACAGTTTGTCACAAAAAATGAACACCTCACTACTGAAAATCAGCTTATGAGATAGAAATATTTTCCCAGGCAGGTTCTACAAACGGACGTTTGAATAATTCAAAGGTCCGTTTGTGTATTGTGCGATTTTGTTGCAATTATGATTCAAAAGCACTAATATACTTGGTGCTCGACATAGTCGACGTACCAAGAAAGGCGAGAAAAAATGACCGTTAATAGTAGCGTCCCAGGTGTCAAGGCCCTAATGGAAATAGGCTGCGGTAAGCGCTTAGGATGGGGCGAGGATTCTCTAGGGCGGAGCGTATACTGTCGGGTAGACCACCCCTGTTATAGTTGTCAAAGACGCATTGCTCAGCTTGATATGAAAAAAGTTCTTGAACTCGTTCAGGAGCTAGAAACAAATCGACGCGGTTTGACGGAAGAATTAAAAGAAGCCCGCTTGGTGATTGAGATGCAACAACAATCACTAGAAGTACAGGGCAATGAGCTTCAATAAATTAGCCAACATCGCATCCTAGTGTAAAAATGCTAGGCATACCCCAGAGTTTTCTGGGGTTTTTATTTGCTATAATAAAGCCATGACAACTATATTCTCTTGGAATGTTAATGGAATACGGGCAGTTATCAAAAAGGGTGAATTTCAAAAATTCATTAAAAAGTATAGCCCCGATATTTTATGTATACAAGAAACAAAAGCCAAGGAAGGCCAAGCCGAAATAGATTTACCAGATTATAATGAATATTGGTGTTCTGCCGATAAACCCGGCTATAGTGGTACTGCAATTTTTAGCAAAACTCCTGCAATAAGTGTTACTAGTGGTCTACCTGATAGTATTGTGGGCAAGTATAATATGGACGATGATTACGGTAATCCTAATAGAGAGGGTCGGGTAGTAACTGCAGAGTTTAAAGATTACTATGTAGTGACTGTATACACCCCCAACACCAAAGGCGATCTAAGCAGAGTGCCTTTGCGACAAAAACATTGGGATCCAGCTTTTTTGGAGTACACCAAAAGCCTAGAAAAAAAGAAACCGGTAGTATTTTGTGGCGATCTCAATGTTGCTCATACCCAAGACGATTTGGCTAGACCCAAGCCCAATATTGGGAAAAATGGATTTACCGATGAGGAAAGAGAAGGCTTTAATAATTTTGTTGCTTCTGGATTTGTCGATACTTTTAGGCTTTTTACTCAGGGAAACGGACATTACACCTGGTGGACACATTGGGCCAATGCCAGAGCTAATAATGTGGGTTGGCGTATAGATTATTTTTTAGTATCGAGTAATTTAAAAGACAGAGTGAAATCAGCCGAAATTCACCCCGAGCAAATGGGCTCAGACCATTGTCCTATATCAATTACCCTTGATTAAATACAATCTTCTTGGTACAATAAACAGCATTATGTCGAAAAAAACCCAAGAACAAATCGTAGTGCTCAAAAATAAAGCCACCGGCTCGCGTTACTTTACCCGCAAAAACCCTAAAAACACTGTTGATAAAATTGAGTTGAAGAAATTTGACCCTAAGACTCGTAAGGTAGAAACCTTCACAGAAGTAAAAGCCAAACTTAAGTAGACGCTCGACCTTTGAATTTAGTATCTCGCAAAGTGTGGTTTATACAAACGTCAATTGTCTAGCGTCAATCGTCTAATTTTGTTACAATTTAGTAGATGAAAAAATATTTACCAACCATATTAATAGTCGTGGCCATAGTGCTTATTGGCGGCTTTATAGTGAAGGCCCTAATATCTCCAGACTCTTCACAGACCAGCTCTACTGGTACTAAAGAGCTAACACAGTCTGAAAAAGATGCACTCAAAACCGGCGGTACAGCAGGTAACCCCAATAGCAAAGTTGTGGTAACCGAGTTTGGTGATTATCAATGTCCAGCCTGTGGTCAATGGCACCCGTTTGTTAAAGACGAAATAATTGCTAAATATCAAGATAGAATTTGGTTTGTCTTTAAAAACTTTCCACTTACTAAGCCCCACCCCAATGCCCAATCGTCAGCTCAAGCTGTTGAGGCTGCCGCATTGCAAGGCAAATTCTGGGAGATGCACAATCTTATGTATGAGAATCAAGATCAATGGACAACTCAAAAAGATCCTAGCTCTAAGTATGAAGAATTTGCCCGACAAATTGGCTTAAATATTGATCAATGGAAAAAAGATAAAGACTCCTCTAAGGTGAAAGATCTTATAAAGGCTGATGTTGCCTTAGGCGAAAAATTGGATTTACCAGGTACACCTAGCTTTTTAGTAAATGGCGTTGTTATTCAAACAAAATCAGAGGCCGACTTGGTAACTGCTATCGAGCAAGCTCTAGCTCAACCATAATGATATTATAATTTAATGATCAAAATACAAAAGCCTTCTACGTCAAAATCAAGAATTGCTTTGCTTTTATCTATGGCAATTATTGCTAGTATCGGATTGATTGATGCAATGTATTTAACCGTAACACACTACACCAACACCTTGGTGCCGTGTAACTTCACTCAATCTTGTGAGACGGTACTGACTAGCAAATACTCAGAGATATTTGGATTTCCTGTGGCTGGCTTGGGCATTATTTTTTACATAGTGGTTTTGGCGGGTTCAGTATTTTTTATTCAACACAGAGCGTTTCATTGGTGGCTGTTGGCTTGGAGCTCAATAGGAATGTTGTCAACTTTTTATTTATTGTATATTCAAGCATATGTACTAAATGCTTTTTGCCAATATTGTTTACTTTCGGCTATCACATCTACTTTAATCTTTATATTAGCAGGCGTGCTATACTTTATTAATAACATGCAAAGTGAGAGACAATAATGAACAAAAGTGATGTAATTGAGTTTTATGGCGAAACATGCCCGCATTGTTTAAGTATGAAGCCTACGATAAAAAAAATAGAAACCGATAATAATATAGAGATTACTAAACTTGAAGTCTGGAACGATAAAAAGAATCAGGCCAAAATGAAAAAATATAACGATATAATCTCCAAGGCTTGTGGTGGTTTTGCAGCTGTACCGAGTTTTGTTAATACTAAAACTAACCAAGCTTTATGCGGCGCACATGATGAGGCCGAACTTTTGGCGCTCATAAATGGCCAAGACTGCAGCGGCAATGTTTGTATGCCTCACTCGAAAATAAAGAAATAGCTTATGTTGCTGGCTATTAAATAGTAAACAATAAATTATAATATTAAATCCAAATAGCAAGCACCTAGAACGTAGGCGCTAATCTTGTTATAATATTAAGCATAAGCTTAAAGGAGTATTGGTAATAAATGGCTAACAAAATACGTATTGCAATTAATGGATTTGGCAGGATAGGGCGCAATGCTTTTAAGATTGCTTCAATTAGAAAAGATCTAGATGTAGTTGCAATCAATGATTTGACCGATAATGCTACACTAGCGCATTTATTACGACATGATAGTAATTATGGGCATTATCACAAAAAGGTGAGTAGTGACAAAACCCATCTTATTGTAGACGGCAAGCGGATTGCGGTTTTTGCCGAAAAAGATCCATCGCAATTACCCTGGAAAAAACTTAATATTGATGTTGCTGTAGAATCTACAGGCTTTTTTACTAACCATGATGGTCTTGAGCTACACCTCAAGGCTGGTGCCAAAAAAGTTGTTTTGAGTGCACCAGAAAAACCCGATGAAGACCACGACACTTTTGTAATTGGCGCCAACGCAGATCAGCTCAAGCCTGACCATAAGATAATATCAAACGCATCTTGCACTACCAATTGTATAGCGCCAATTATGGCTATACTTGCCAAAGAAATCGGTGTGGAAAAATCACTTATGACCACAGTACATAGCTATACAGCTAGCCAAGCCCTTCAAGATGCACCCAATAAGGATTTGCGCGAGGCTCGTTCGGCGGCTATTAATATAGTTCCTACCAAAACTGGTGCAGCCACTGCCGCGGCCCTAACTGTTCCGGCGTTAAAAGATAAATTTGATGGCTTAAGTATAAGAGTGCCAACTCCGGTAGTATCGCTTAGCGATATAACATTTTTGGCTAAGAAAAAAACCAATGTAGAAGAAATTAATAAGATTATTAAAAAAGCCTGCCAAACTACTCATAAAGGAATAATAGACTGCACTGAGGAAGAATTGGTAAGTCGAGATTTTATAGGGGATCCTCATAGCTGTATAGTAGATCTCAAACTTACCAATGTGGTAGATGGTAACCTCTGTAAAGTTGTGGCTTGGTATGATAACGAATGGGGGTACTCAAATCGCCTAGTTGAAATGGTTCAGCTAGCTGGGAAATTGATAAAATGAACGTGTATGTTGCCTCTGACCACGCTGGGTTTGTTAAAAAAAATCAATTAGTCGAGCGACTTACCAAAAATTTCTCGGTGATAGATTTGGGCCCGTCACATCTCAACCCCGACGACGACTATCCTTTATTTGCCGAAGAAGTTGCCGACTCGGTAGTAGAAGACCCGGGGAGTTTTGGGGTGGTGGTGTGCAGAAGCGGTGAAGGAATGGAGATTGCCGCCAATAAGGTAGATGGTGTTCGTGCTGCATTAGTTTGGAATAAACATCTGGCCTACGAGACCCGCAGAGATAACGATAGCAATGTGCTTAGTCTGCCATCTGGGGAGTTAAGTGTAGACGAGATGTACGAGATAGCCGATGAATTTTTGAGGACCCCATTTTCTCAGTCGCCTCGTCAAAAACGCCGGCTCAAAGAAATAAAAAATATTGAAGATCAGCAATGAAAATTATTCCAGATATACTAGCTAAAACCACCGAAGAATACCACGCCAATTTACGGGCTGCCCGCCAACTAACTGACAGGTTTCATATTGATATTATTGATGGTAAGTACATAGACAACCAAACAATTCAGCCTCGTGATATTCAAAAACAAATTGATAACAAAATGGACATGCATTTAATGGTAGAAGATCCGGTTTGGTATGCTCGTGAGTGCATTAAGCTCAACCCCCACATCGTAATAGTGCAGTATGAGTGTCCGGGCGATGTAAAGGCTGCCCTAGAGTTAACGGTAAAAAACGGTTTTCGCGCTGGCCTGTCTATTAACCCTGATACTTCAATTGATGAAATAAAAAAGTATTTAGATATCATTAGTCATTTGCAAATAATGGGCTACCAAGCTGGTTTTGCCGGTACTAAATTGGTACGCTCAGTATTAGAAAAACCCGCACAAGCGAGAGCTATACGACCAGAGCTCGAGATTGGTCTAGATGGTGGAGTGAATGAGAAAACCATTTCAGCAATTACCAAGGCTCAATTTGACACCATAGATGTTAACTCTTTTTTGTTTAACAATGATGAAATGGATAGCCTCAGTGCTTACTCTTATTTGCTAGAAAAAACACTATGAGTAAAAAATTTAGTCAACAACAATTAGAGTTAAAAGCTGATAATATTCGCCAAGATATTTTGCGAATGCTCGAGCACGCCGGTAGTGGCCACTCGGCCGGACCACTTGGAATGGCTGATATTTTTACGGCACTATATTTTGATGATTTACTACAATACAACCCAAAAAAACCAAATTGGCCCCAAAGAGACAGGCTAGTTTTGAGTAATGGGCATATTAACCCTGTGTTGTATGTAACAATGGCTCATGCTGGCTACTTCAATCGTGCCGAGCTTAAATCTTTGCGTCAATTTGGCACCCGGCTGCAAGGTCACCCCGAAAGAACCCGTCTACCAGGTGTAGAAACCACAAGCGGACCACTGGGCTCCGGCATAAGCCAAGCGGCCGGCATGGCCTATGGTCTACTTATGGATGATCAAAAACAACCACACGTATTTTGTCTTACCTCAGATGCCGAGCACCAAGAGGGCAATACCTGGGAGGCTATTATGTTTGCCGGTAATAATCGATTGCGCAACCTAACAGTTATTGTAGATAGAAACAATATTCAAATAGACGGTTACACCGAAGATGTGATGCCACTCGAGCCACTGCCGGCAAAATACCAGGCTTTTAATTGGCACGTGATTGAAATAGATGGCCATAATTTTGAAGAAATTGCTGGTGCAGTCAATCAAGCCAAGGCAATTTTTGAACGACCCACGGTTATTATTGCCCATACTATTGCCGGCAAAGGCGTAGATTTTATGGAGAACGATTATCGCTGGCACGGTATACCACCGGGCAAAGAAAAGATTGCAGGCGATCCTTCGCCCAAGCAACAAATTAAAGTAGCGCTTCACGAACTTAGGACTTTGCAAGGAAAAATAAGGAGTGAGCATGAGTAATATTAAATCAGCCTACCTTAGTCCAGCCTTATTCACAGATAGTCTTAATATGGTTGCCAATAGAACGGGGTTTGGTGAAGGATTACTTTTGGCTGGAGAAAAAGACAACAGTATAGTGGCTTTGTGTGCAGACTTAACCGAGTCTACCCAGATGGAGGCCTTTAAACAGGCTTTTCCTAGTAGATTTGTCGAGGTTGGTGTGGCTGAACAAAATTTAGTGACTGTGGCATCTGGCTTGGCGGCGGTTGGTAAAAAACCTTTTGTTACAAGCTATGCCGGTTTTTCGCCGGGTCGAAACTGGGAGCAAATTAGAACTACTATTTGTTTAAATGATAGAAATGTTAAAGTGGTTGGTAGCCACGCTGGTGTTTCAGTGGGGCCTGATGGAGCAACACACCAGATGCTTGAGGATATTGCACTAATGCGAACTCTACCCAACATGACAGTAGTAGTACCAACAGATAGTATTGAAGCAAAGAAGGCAACCATAGCACTTGCTGGAACAACTAGCCCAGCATATTTACGACTTGCCCGAGAAAAAACTGCCGTTATTACCACGCAATCATCGCCATTCGAGATAGGTAAAGCCCAAATATTGGCAAGTGGTGATGACTTAACAATAATTGCTTGTGGCCCATTAGTGTACCAGGCGCTAATTGCTGCACAACTTTTAAATAAGTTATCGATATCTACAGAAGTAATTAATTGCGCCACCATCAAACCTTTCGACGCCAAAACCATCATAGCTAGCGCGAAAAAGACTCGCCGAGTAATTACTTTAGAAGAAGCTCAGGCAGCTGGAGGTTTGGGTGGAGTTGTAGCTGAGGCTGTTTCGGCTCAGTTTCCGGTTCCTGTACTACGACTTGGCGTGCAAGATCGGTTTGGTCAGTCTGGTACAGTCGAACAACTTTGGAAAGAGTATGGCCTAGATGCCGCCACAGTAATTAAATTAGCCAAAGAATTTGTAAGAAAGGTAAAAAAATGAAAGAGAGATTGCAGGTGTTGGCAATAGGCGATGTAGTGACCGACGCATTTATAGAATTATTGCCGGCTGAGGCCGAGATAGACCACGACAAGCAAAAACATCCGCTACTATGTATGACTTACGGCACTAAGATACCATTCAAAGAAGCCATAGTTATTAATGGCGTTGGCAATGCGGCCAATGGTGCTGTGGCTTTTGCCAAACTAGATTTAGTTTCGGCGCTAAAGAGTGATATTGGCGATGATATTGTGGGCCGCGATATTTTGCACGCCCTCTCTAGCCAAGGCGTATCGACAGAGTTTATTCATAGTCACGAAAACTACAAAAGCAACTACCATTATGTGTTGTGGTATAAAGACGATAGAACAATTCTTATTAAACACGAAGATTACAAATATGAATGGCCAGAGATTAGAGCTTATCAAAAACCTGAGTGGATTTATTTAAGTTCAATTGGTGAAAGTGGTGGAGTTATTCACGATGCATTGGCTGACTACCTATTTACTAACCCCGATGTTAAACTGGCATTTCAGCCCGGAACCTTCCAGATACGCGAAGGTTCCCAAAAGCTACATAAACTTTATAGTAAGACAGAGATTTTTGCCGCCAACAAAGAAGAGTATCAACAAATATTAGAATCTAACGCACAAGATGAAAAAACTCTAATTAATAAAATGCACGCACTTGGTCCCAAGATGCTCTTGCTAACAGATGGCCCAAAAGGCGCTTATGCTTCAGATGGCAAGCAAGTAGTTTTTATGCCGCCTTTTCCCGACCCTAAACCGCCCGTTGACCGTACCGGTGCTGGCGATGCCTACGCGTCTACATTTACCGCGGCTATACTGAGAGGCAAAACCATGGCAGAAGGTTTGGCTTGGGCGGGTATTAACTCTTGTAGTGTAGTACAGCAAGTTGGTGCACAAGCCGGCTTATTAACGGAGGCCGAGATTGACACTTGGCTTAAAAAGGCCCCTGCTCACTATAAGGCCAAAGTGATATAATAATGCTTATGTATGACCTTATTATTATTGGTGCTGGTCCAGCTGGTATGACGGCCGGTGTATATGCGGCCAGAAAAAAATTAAAAACTCTACTACTTACCCAAGATATTGGTGGTCAAGCGGCTTGGAGTAGCGATGTGGAAAATTATCTTGGCTTTGAGATGATTTCGGGCACACATTTGGTAGAAAAGTTTGAAAAACATATTGAGGATTTTAGTGATGTATTGGAGTTGCGATTAGCTACAAAAGGGGTGGACGAAATTACTCAAGCCAAAACCTATTTTGTAGTCAAAACTGCCGACGGGCATAGCGAACACGCCCGAGCAGTTATTATTGCTGGTGGTAAACTACCTCGGCCTCTGGGCGTACCGGGCGAAAAAGAGTTCTTAAATCGTGGGGTTACATACTGCGCTTGGTGCGATGGCCCATTATTCGCTGGCAAAGATGTGGCAATTGTTGGGGGTGGTAACTCAGCTCTCGATGCTGCACTTAATATTGGTAAGAGTGTGCGCTCTATCGTAATGATAAACAATACGTCCGAGCTTACGGGTGATCCAATAATGATAGATAAAGTCACCTCGGCGCCACACATAAGAATACTTAATAGCACCAAGGTAGTAAAAATTAATGGTGAAAAATTTGTACAATCAATTACCACTAAATCTAGTGACGATGAACTAGTCAGCGACATTGCAGTATCTGGAGTTTTTATAGAGGCTGGTAGTTTACCAGCAACTAGTTATTTAAAAAACATAGTCAAACTTAATAAGAATGGCGAAATTATTATTGATAAAAATAATCAAACTACTACCAAAGGAATTTTTGCTGCCGGGGATATTACCGATATTGATCAAAAACAAATAATTATTGCCGCCGGTGAAGGTGCCAAGGCCGCAATTGAAGCAGCCCGTTACATTGCCCGTAAAATGGGTGATTGACTTTAGGCATTGAAGTGATTAAAATAGAAAGCTATTAGCATAACAAGTATTTGGCAGTAAACGCCAAATTATTGATAGGGAGATAAACTTGCAAGATCAAAGTAATACCAAGAGTACCGATTTTTTACCAGGCAAGCCTAGTATGGATAGTATGAGCCGAGCTAATAACACTGCTATTGCCACTTCTGCGCCTACGTCAACAAAGAACAAGACGCCCGAAAACGCTAGTGCGCATGTGATAGATTTGAAAAACGCTCAAACTAATTTTTCAGATTCACCTTTACTCAAAGAAGGCTTAGAAGAAAAAAAAGTACCAGTGGTCTCTGATGCCCAGCCGGCCAAAACAGGCTCAACCAAGTCTATAACGTTCGCTCCAGATTCAGAACCACAAGAATCATCTAGCCCATCCAAATCTGTTGGTGTTGAGTCTAAGTCGACAAACCCAAATGAAGCAAAAGAATCGAGTTCAATTACGTCGCCTAGCAGTAGCGACGCAATGCAGCAAGGACCTAGCAATAGTACGCCAGAAGCAGAGAAGACTGTTGACGAGCTTAATTTATCAGACTCATCTAGCTCAAAAGAATCCACCAATACTCCAGTTGCTAAAAAAAGCTCTAAGCTAAAAGTATTTTTTATCGTACTAGCTACCATAATTCTGATTGGTATTATTGCTGGCGCTGTGCTATATATATTAAACAGCACAACTAAGCCGTTTTAGAAAGGATACTACTTTACTATGACCGATGACAAAAAAGATTCTAAACAAGAAAAAGCAATAATTTACACCACGCCTACTTGCCAGTTCTGCAAGCATGTAGAAGCCTATTTGGATGAAAAAAAATTTCCTTACGAAAAAATAGATGTACAGGCCGATCAAGATAAGGCAAGAGAAATGATTGAAAAATCCGGCCAGATGGGTGTGCCAGTTACTGTAATTATGGGCCAAGTGATAGTCGGTTGGGATAAACCCAAGTTTGAAGACTTATTTGCAAGTTAGAAAATTATCCAAAATATCGAAATGCTAACCTAAAGACATTATAATAGGTATATGAGCCTATTTACTCTCAACTCTAAATATCAGCCAGCTGGTGACCAACCAGCAGCTATAAAAAAAATATCCAGTGGCCTACAAAAAGACCTAAAAGAACAGACGTTATTAGGTATTACCGGCAGTGGTAAAACCTTTACCATGGCCAACGTAATTGCTGATTATGGTAAACCCACTCTTATACTAAGCCACAACAAAACCTTGGCTGCCCAACTCTACGGAGAGTTTAAAGAGTTTTTCCCTACTAACTCGGTACATTATTTTGTAAGTTATTTCGATTACTATCAGCCTGAAGCCTACATAGCTCGCTCAGACACCTATATAGAAAAAGACAGCGCCATAAACGAAGAGATAGATAGGCTGCGTCACGCTGCTACGGCTGCACTGCTTAGCGCCAAAGATGTCATAATTGTAGCCTCGGTGAGCTGTATATACGGCATAGGCAATATTGCCGATTACACCAAAATGACCATTAAGCTTAGCGTGGGTGACAGACGAGTACGCGACAAATTGTTGCGTCAACTTAACGACATTCAATATATTCGCAATGACACTTCATTTGAACGTGGTACATTTAGAATAAGAGGTGAAAATCTCGATATTTTCCCAGTAGGTGAGGAGTGTGCATATAGAATTGAGTTCTTTGGTGACGAGATAGTAAAAATCAAAAAAATTAACTACCTAACTGGTGAAGTAATAAAGGTATTAAACGATTTAGCGATATTTCCAGCCAAGCACTATGTGACGCCACGCGAACAACTACAACAAGCTATGATAAATATTCAAGAGGAATCGCTGGAGCGAATTAAATGGTTTAAAGACAACGACTTGCTGATTGAGGCGCAAAGGTTGGAGAGCCGGGTAAAGTACGATTTAGAAATTATGGAGCAAACTGGCTATGTAAAAGGTATAGAGAATTATGCAAGGTATTTGACCAATCGCGAACCTGGAGCTCAACCGGCTACTTTAATGGACTACTTTCCTGATGACTATTTGATGTTTATCGATGAATCGCACATGACAATTCCACAGGTAGGCGGTATGTACAATGGCGATAGGGCGCGCAAGCAAACTCTTATAGAGCACGGATTTAGACTGCCTAGTGCGCTTGATAATCGCCCTCTCAATTTTAGTGAGTTTGAGCGCCATATAAATAAAGTGGTTTACGTATCTGCCACGCCAAGTGAATATGAATTGTCACGTAGTAAACAGGTTGTAGAACAAATAATTCGTCCAACCGGTTTGCTCGACCCAATTATTGAAGTGCGACCAAGTGAAAATCAGGTGGATGATTTGTTGGCAGAAATTAGAGAACGGATTAGTATTGGACAAAGAACTCTTGTTACTACTCTCACAAAAAAAATAGCCGAAGACCTTTCGCAGTATTTGCAAGATTTGGGTATAAAGGTGCAATACTTGCATAGCGATGTTGATACTCTAGATAGAATAGATATATTACGCGATCTTCGCCTAGGCGTTTACGATGTACTAATTGGTATTAACTTGTTACGTGAAGGATTAGATTTGCCAGAGGTAAGTTTGGTGGCAATTATTGATGCTGATAAAGAAGGGTTTTTACGTTCAGAAACAAGTCTCATTCAAACTATTGGGCGAGCCGCACGCCACCAAGATGGTAAAGTTATAATGTACGCCGATAATATGACGGGCTCAATGGAGCGAGCTATAAAAATTACCACCGATAGACGAGCACACCAAGAAGCATATAATAAACAGCATAGTATTACCCCCAAGACTGTTCAAAAGGCTTTGGCCGAGAGTATGCAAGCTGATGTAGAAGCTGAAAAAGCCGATTTACAAACAATTGATTTTAAAAAGATTCCCAAAGATGAGCTACAATTTATTACTAAGCAACTAACTGAGCAGATGGAGCTCGCTGCTGCCAACTTGCAATTTGAAAAGGCTGCCGAATTGCGTGACCAAATAGACGAAATTAAAGACGTGGTGAGTAGTAAGAGGATGAGTAAGTGAGCGAACCAACCCTAAACCAAGGTTTTGGCGAGAGAGAAGATGCTCGAAGAAAGTATCACGAAATGCTTGCTCAAATTGAACCGCACAAGCCCAACCCAAATGCTATTTCGGAGGCTAACCCACGCTTCAAAACCCAAGAATCTTTGCCAGCGTTTGTATCCCAGCCCAACAATACTGATCTACCAACTAGCCGTGAAGTATATAGATTGCGTGAGATTGAAAACCTATTTGGCCCTAATAATATATAGTCAGAGTGGCGAGACGACTCAGGACTACTAATAAACCTGTAGAGTGTAATGGAGACAATTACGATGAATTGGTAGCCGAAGGCGAGGAGCAGACTAAGGTACTAATAGATTTGATTGAAACCTACAGTATACATTTGCCACCATGTTATTTTGTGGTAGGTAAAACTAGAGGTTTCAGGCCAAGCTATGATGAATTCTCGAGAAATCAACTGAAAAAACAGCCCTCTTACAGTTTATTCCAGTCAGTAGAAAAGGTAGCCGGTCGGGATTTGAATGATTTTGCTTATTATTATAAAGCATTTGGAAACGAAGCGATTATGCCAGATCAATCACTGGTAGATCAGCTAGACAAGTTGATCTGCTCACTCATAGATTATCTTATTACTCATATTCGTAGCAAAGAACCATTTATATACGACATGTTTAAGCTCACACAGTTTGTCTATGGCACCACTGAAAAAAACGCCCAGCCCCGTTTGTACCTAGTTGATACCGAAGTATTGCTTGAAGAGATGACGGTTGCAGCAGCGCTTGATGCAATTGAAAATGTAAGTAGCATGCTCAACAAGCTTGAGAATCTTATGGGAATCTCGCTTAATAACTCACATATAAAAAGATTAGAATTGCGACAAGCATTTATAGACTTTGATAAACTAAGTTAATAATTAATACATATATGATTGAACCGAAACCAGAACCACTACAAATATTTATTGAGCAACTAAATCCTATGGTAGAGTGCACCAGTGACGCAAGAACCAGAAAAGCAATTCAAACACTTATATCGCGATATACCAGTGAATTGCACTCAATAAAATAGTTTCTAATGGAGCTGAGATTGCTTGAATAGTATTGACTTTGGTGGTACAATTGAGCCTTAAATTATGGCTCAACACGACAAAATTATTATCAAGGGGGCTCGCGAGCACAATCTTAAAAACGTAAATGTTGAGATTCCGCGCGACAAACTAGTAGTTATTACTGGTCTTTCAGGATCGGGTAAGAGTTCGTTGGCTTTCGATACCATTTACGCCGAAGGACAGCGACGCTACGTGGAGAGTCTTAGCGCCTATGCTCGTCAGTTTTTGGGGTTAATGGAAAAACCCGATGTTGATCAAATAGATGGTCTAAGCCCAGCCATATCGATTGATCAAAAGTCATCAAGCCGCAACCCGCGATCTACAGTAGCTACGGTTACTGAAATTTATGATTACTTGCGATTACTCTATGCGCGAATTGGTATACCTCACGATCCCAATACTGGTGAAATACTTACAAAGCAATCTCCCCAGCAAATTGTTGATACTCTTAAAAAATATCCAAAAGAAACTCGCATAATTATACTCGCCCCTATTGTCAAAGATAAAAAAGGCGTACATCGCCACCTGCTCGATGAGGCTCAAAAAGCCGGTTATAGCCGAGTAAGATTGGATGGCAATATATACGAAATAGATGAGGTACCCGAGCTCGATAGGAAGAAAAAACATACCATAGAAATCGCCATAGATAGAATTAGTATTGACCAAGATAATCCACAACGATTGGTTGAATCGGTAGAGGCCGCGTTGCATCTCGGCGAAGGCGTAATAAACGTACTTAATTTCGACACTAATGAAGAGCAATTGTTTTCGGAGCACTACACGACTACTGACTCCGCTTTTGCCTTGCCAGAGATAGAACCACGCCTATTTAGTTTTAACTCACCCCATGGTGCTTGTAAGACCTGTATGGGCTTGGGCTCACTGCTAATTATCGACCAAGATCTTATTGTACCCAACAAAAAGCTTAGCATTGCTGAAGGTGCAATTCGCCCCTGGAGCCGTACAACCCAGCGTATGAGTTGGTATACCAAACTGCTTGAGGCCGTAGCCAAAAAACACGGCTTTAACTTGGTTACACCGGTAGCCAAACTTACACAAGACAATTTAAGCGTACTGTATTATGGCACTGGTACTGAAGAGATAGGTGTGCCTGGGCCGGGTGGCAAAATATACAAAACCAAGTTTGAAGGCGTGGTACCTAATCTTGAAAGACGCTACCGTGAGACAGACAGTGACTTCGTAAAACGCGAAATTGAAAAATACATGACTACCCAAATATGTGGTGCCTGCAATGGTAAACGCCTCAAGCCAGAGGTATTGGCAATAACCGTGGACAATAAATCAATTGCTACAATTACCGACATGACCGTTGAGAATGCTTTAGAATATTTTACCAAGCTCAAACTAAACGACCAAGAAAGTATCATCGCCTCACAAATACTCAAAGAAATAAACGCCCGTTTGAAATTTTTGAACAATGTTGGACTTAGCTATTTATCTCTTAACCGCGCCGCCAACACACTTGCCGGAGGAGAGGCTCAGCGAATTCGCCTAGCTACTCAAATAGGCTCTAGCCTAATGGGAGTTCTATATATTCTAGATGAGCCGTCTATCGGCTTACACCAGCGCGACAACGACCGGCTTATCGAAACTCTCAATACCCTTAGAGATTTGGGAAACACCGTTATTGTGGTTGAGCACGATGAAGACACAATAAGAGCGGCCGACTACGTGATAGATGTAGGCCCATTGGCCGGCGAAGCTGGAGGTGAGATTGTGGCTATTGGCAGCCCAGAGCAAATTGAAAAATCAAAAGACTCATTAACTGGCCAATACTTAAGCGGTAAAAAATCTATTGCTGTTCCGGCCAAACGCCGAAAGGTTGATGGCCGATATTTAGAAATTGTTGGGGCCACCGAGCATAATTTGCAAGATATTAACGTCAAAATTCCGCTCGGAATTATGACAGTTGTTAGCGGTGTTTCGGGTAGTGGCAAATCAAGCCTCATAAATGACATCTTGGCTCGTAAATTGAGTCAGGAGTATCACCGTAGCCAAGAACCTACTGGCAAATTTAAAGATATTCTAGGTGTCGAGCATTTAGACAAGGTTATTGATATAGATCAAAGCCCTATTGGCCGAACCCCGCGCAGTAACACCGCTACCTATACTGGCGCATTTAATGATATACGCGATCTTTTTGCAATGGTTCCTGAGGCCAAAATACGCGGCTACAGCGCTGGTCGATTTAGTTTTAATGTCAAAGGCGGACGTTGTGAAACGTGCAAGGGCGACGGAATTATTAAGATTGAAATGCACTTTTTGCCAGATGTGTATGTTACGTGCGAGGCCTGTCAGGGCAAGCGCTATAATCGCGAGGCACTAGAAATTCTTTATAAAGGCAAAAGCATCTCAGATGTATTAAATATGACCGTTGATAATGCCTGTGAATTTTTTGGTAGTATTCCAGCTATATCACGTAAGCTCGAAACCTTGCGAAGCGTTGGTTTGGGCTATATCAAGCTAGGCCAACCGGCTACCACCCTCTCTGGTGGAGAAGCTCAACGAATTAAACTAGCCTCAGAGCTGAGCCGTAGAGCGACTGGCAGAACTTTGTATATTTTAGACGAGCCAACCACCGGTCTGCACTTTGAAGATGTGCGCAAGCTTTTAGAAGTATTACAGGCTTTGGTGAATATGGGTAATTCTGTGTTGATTATCGAACACAACTTAGATGTAATAAAATCAGCCGATTGGGTAATAGATCTGGGCCCCGAAGGTGGCAATGGTGGCGGTAAAATTGTTGCCGAAGGTACTCCAGAGGCAATTGCAAAAGTGAGTAAATCTCACACCGGCCAGTATTTAAAAAGACTACTATAAATCTGCGACAATTAAAATGCACCCTCTAATTAATTAAAGAGTGCAATGCTATAGTGTGCAAATTGACGGCACATAAAGTAGGCATTTAAAGACTATGCTTAATCAACCAATCTTGCAGCTCTGGCATCATCTCGCTGGCTGCTTCTGAGATGTCATAGAGCTCATCGCCACCAATATTCCACTCTGACTCTGGCCCAAGGCGGTCTACCAACCCACGGACGGTAGCCAGAGCTACATCTTTTTGCGCCGAGCGATCGGTAACAGGGAAAAGCGCCAAGCTTTCCTCGGCATCTATAAAGTCAATTAACAACTGCACCAATTCTCGATGATCATCTAAGCTGTAACGTGCTAGCAAAGTTAATAAATCCATGGGTCACCTCCTTGCATTTTAGCAGGTACAATGTCACCTAAATTATATAAGATTATTCAATATTAGCAAATCTACAAGTTCAGTATATTAAAACGTGTATAATTAAGCTCATGCATAACAATCTCAAAAAACAGCTCAAAGAATTGCCAAACACACCTGGTGTGTATTTTTTTCATGACAAAAACGGTGAGATTATATATATAGGCAAAGCTTCCATACTAAGCCGTAGAGTGAAGTCATATTTTCAAAAAAATCATAAAGATAACAAAACTCCCATACTAGTAAAAAACATTAACTCCATAGATTGGATACAGGCTAGCTCTGAGATAGAGGCTTTGTTTTTAGAGGCTGAGTATATTAAGCGCCACAAACCGCTGTATAATATTGAACTCAAGGACGATAAGAATTTTATTTATATAAAGGTAACTATCAACGATGAATTTCCGGCCATAACGCTGGTTCGTCGTCCAAGCGACGACAAGGCTAGATACTTCGGACCATTTGTTGCTGGATATCAAGTTAAGCAAGCCTTACGCTACCTACAAAGAATATTTCCTTATTACACCAAACCAGCACGATCTCACTCTAGCAAAATAGAATATCAGATTGGTGTATTGCCAGCGCCCGACATTTCCCCAAAAGAGTATAGGACAAGAGTACAGCGCTTAATGCTTATATTTTCTGGAAAAAGCTCAGTGCTTATTCGGCAAATCGAGAAAGATATGAATCGAGCTGCCAAACTAAAAAATTTTGAGGCCGCTGCCCAATTACGCAACCAATACTTAGCACTGAAGGGTCTATCTACAAAAATTGTATTTGGTAAAGAAGAAACTTTTGATATTGAGTTAGACAAAGCCCTGGCTGAACTTGCCAAGTTATTAAGCTTAAAAAGCTCCCCACATCGCATAGAGTGCTATGATATTTCAAATTTTGCTGGCGGAGATGCAGTGAGTAGTATGATTGTTTTTACTAATGGTGTACCCGACCAAAAACAATATCGTCATTTTAAAATGCGCACTCAAGGCCCCAACGACTTTGCTATGATGCGCGAAACTCTCGGCCGAAGATTTTCAGATCGCAACAAAGCTTGGCCCAAACCCGACCTTATAATTATAGACGGCGGTAAGGGTCAGCTTAACTCGGCATTAGATGCCATGGGCGAACTTAATGTTAAAATTGCAACGGTAGGTTTGGCTAAACGCTACGAAACAATAATTCAACGCGACTCGTCGACCACCACAGGCTATAATAACTATAATTTTGAAGACAACTCGGGCATACTACATTTAGTACAAAGAATACGAGATGAGGCCCATAGGTTTGCTGTGGACTATCACACTCTGGTAAGAAAAAAGCGTACCCAGCATTCTGCCTTAGATGACATTCCTGGCGTGGGGCCGGCTACGCGTAAAAAACTGCTCAAAAAATTCGGTAGCGTAAGTTCAATTAAGGGCGCTAGTATTAAAGACTTGGCAAAGATTGTAGATGCTAAAAAGGCCAAGGTTATTTACGAGCACCTCGGTAAAAACGCTAGCTAGTAGGACTTTTTCAGTACTGTTATTTGTAGGCTTTTTCTGATAAAATAAAGCAGTGCTAAGGAGATTTTTGTTAATTTGGTTGGCTAATGCAATTGGCCTTTTTACCGCCGCTATGCTATTTGCGGGGGTTGATTATGGAGATAAGATAGCGGTCTTATTATTGGCGAGCTTAATCTTTGGAGTTGTTAACTCACTTATTAGGCCGTTAATTGTTATTATAAGCCTGCCGGCAATGGTACTTACACTTGGGCTATTTACTCTAGTAGTTAATACATTTATGCTGTATATTACCAGCAGGCTATACCCAGCCTTTCAACTACATTCAGTAATAGATGCTGTCGGTTCAGTGGTAATTTTGTGGCTAGTCAATTATTTGTTCGAAATTTACATTCTTAAGGAGAAAACTGCGTGAAAAATATACTTTCAATAATAACGGTGGTGTCTAGTATTCTACTTATAATATCGATATTATTACAAAATCAAGGCAGTGGTTTGGGTTCGGCTTTTGGGGGTGAAAGTAATTTTTATCGTACCAAACGAGGTGCTGAGCAGGCTATGTTTATTGCTACTATAGTTTTGGCTTGTATATTTGTAGGCTGTCTAATAGGCTTGTTGTTGGTTCCATAATTTTATTGTAATGCCATCATATTTTCGATTTCAATTAAACAGAAAAACACGCAGAATGCGCTCGTTAGTGCATGTTTGGCGTGTCTGGCTAGCCAATTACCTCGAAAGACATATATATGGTGGGTGGCAAAAACTTGGTCAGTCTAGGTGGCTATTTATCGCCTGGATACTAATAGTTTTTATTGGTCTTTGGGGTTTTTGGCAGCAAAACGAAAGCATTAATGCCCATTATCTTACTCAAGCACCACGCAATGGGGGAGTATATAGCGAAGGCTTGTCTGGAACCGTCAAGACAGTTAACCCGCTGTTTCCCGAAAACTCGGCTACCTCAGATGTTACGGCTGTAGTTTTTAGCGGGCTCACTAGGGTAGACAAAAATCGTCAAATAGAAGGTGATCTAGCAAGTAGTTGGGATATCAGTGCCGATAAGAAAACTTACACTTTTAATTTGCGTCCAAACCTACGTTGGCAAGATGGCCATACTCTAGATGCCTACGATGTGGACTTTACCATTAGCCGTATCCAAAACCCAGATACCCGCAGCCCGCTCGCTAGCAATTGGAATGGCGTCAAGCATGAAGTAATAAACAAAGATACCATTAAGTTAACTCTTCCTAGTAGCTACTCACCGTTTTTATACAACACCACTGTTGGAATTATCCCAAGACACATTTTAGAGAAAGTGCGCCCGTCTCTGCTTAAGACGAACGAGTTTAACCAAAAACCAATTGGCAGTGGTCCTTTTCAGCTAAGAGAATTGCAAGATAGTCGCGATTTGATAGAGCTCAATGCGTTTGCAGGCTATCATTTAGGTAGGCCATACTTAGACAAAATAAACTTTATTCAGTTTGCCTCATCATCTGAATTTTTAAATGCATATCAAAAAAAACAAATTAATGGCTTTGCCATCAATAAACCCGAGATTGAAAAACAAGCTTCACAGATCGATGGTTTAACTATCCACAACTTAAGTTTGCCAGCCTATAGTGCGCTTTTTTTTAACGTCAAGTCGCCATTGGTCGCCGATGCTAAAACCAGACAAGCTCTTGCCTACGCTACAAATAAAAAATCTGTGGTAGAAAATCAATTAAATGGACAGGCAGTGGTTGTTAATCTACCCATCTTGGCTGGTTACTCAGGCTTTGATAGTACGGCTCCCATTTATCAATTCAACCCCTCTCAAGCAAAAGCTATGTTGGCTGAATCAACCAACAAACAACTAAAAGACACACCCATTCGGCTCGTTACACTCAAAGACTCTTCTTATGAACCCGTAGCTCAGGCGATCAAAAAAATGTGGAGTGAGGTAGGAGTGAAGGCAGATGTGTTAGCCGTACCTCTTGATGAGTTACAGCAAAACTATATTAGACCCCGCAATTACGACGTGTTGCTCTATGGTCAAGATATTGGTATCGATTCCGATATCTACTCGTATTGGCACTCGTCACAGGCAACAGACCCAGGCCAAAACCTTAGCCAGTATGCCAATGCCGAGGCCGACAAACTACTTGAAACTGGTAGAGTTGCAAAAGACTTAGATTACAAAAATTCGCGCTACTCAGCTTTCTTACAAGCTTGGGCCAAAGATTTGCCAGCTATTATCTTATATAGCCCATACTATGACTATGCTCAAGAAACCGCAGTGAAGGGTTTGGTGGCTAATAAATTGGTAGAACCAAGTAATAGATTTTTAGATGTTCAAAAGTGGTATGTGCAAACGCAGCAAGCTACTAAAGCCAGCGTGGCGCAATAAAATATAGTACAATCATATATAGTATAAGTAAAACACGCCGGAGTGGTGGAATTGGTAGACACGCATGCTTCAGAAGCATGTGGGGGCAACCCCGTGGAGGTTCAAGTCCTCTCTTCGGCACCAACATATGAAATATCCAAATTATAGTAAAGAAATTATCCAGATGGCTAGAGTAGATCAAAGTCATCGGCTTAAAATGCAAACTCACCGTAATAGCAAACAATGGCGAGAAGAGCTAGACAGAATAGATAAAACCAACACTGTTCGTATGAAGAATATTGTAGAGCAAATAGGTTGGCCCACAATTAGTTTAGTTGGCAAAAAAGCTTCACATGCGGGCTGGCTACTAGTGCAGCATTCCGATGACGACGTTGAGTTTCAAAAAACATGTTTACGATTAATGAAGATAAACTATGCAGATATTTCAATGGCTAATATAGCATATCTCACCGATAGGATTCTTGTGAGCGAAGACAAGAAACAACTTTACGGCACACAATATAAAAGATCTAAAACCAAGCCCGATGTCTGGGAGCCGTTCCCAATTAGCAACGTAGCCAATGTAGATGTGCGTCGAAAAAAAATGGGACTTCAGACACTGCAAGAAAACATTGATGAAATAAACCAAAACAAGCCATATGGCACTAAAGCGTCCAGTTTAAAATAAATTGATTTGTTATATACAAATATTGTAAGAAGTATTAAAATATTACCAGTTCAACAGCTTTCAACCCAACGTACCTAGTCAAGCAAGGAGATTCACATGTCTCAAACAAGCGCGGCAGAGAACAGAGAGATGGCTTTGGATGCACTTTACCATCTGAGGGTAGGTACAGCAATGCCGCCTGACGACACAATTTCAGATCTTCGTAGCTACTTAGAGGGCTGTGGCCTATATCTGTATTCAATAGGGAGTAGTGAAGAAGAGATAGTAGCCATCAGGCGCCAGTGGTACAAAGGTGCTGCAACTAGAATGCTTAACATATTAAGAGCCGGGAACGATCATTATTTTGGTCCTCACCTAGCTACTCTCAGGCAATACCTTGCCGATGGAGGCCTTACGCTAGCCGATATTAGCACCAGCGAATCAACAATATCTAGACTCAAGCGTCGCAATCGTCGCTCGCTTCGCAAAGAAAAGCGACTACTTAAATCTCTATAAGGGTCGCACAACATTCCCCATAGTCATTTGGGGAATTTTATTTATTAGGGCTTGGTTGCTGGAGTAGTCACGTAGTAGAAGTTGTAGCCCGCATCGCGGCTTCTATCCCATAAGTAACTAGGACTCAAAAAGCACCAGAACTGCTTATAGCAATCTATTCCGGCTACTTGGCTCTCAAATGTTGTATCTTTGGCGTGCTCTACATTATTAGTGGTTCTGTCTAAGATTGCTCCGGCTGGTACACCACTCTGTGGTCGCAAGCAAAAGGCGCCGTTGACCGGAACAGCGAAAGAGAATCTACCTTCTGCGTCAGTTGTTACGGTCCGATCAGCACTACAGGTAGCCAACACAACCCCCGGTAGTGCGGCTTCGTTTAATGTAACTCTTCCGTTAATTACAACATTATAGCTGCCCGAGTCTACTCCAAATGGCTTGGCTGGCGGGGTAGGTGCAGCCACAGCGTTTACTACGCCACCGCTACCGGCATTTAACTGGTCTTCAACAGTTCCAGGTACAGTTGCGCCTTTTATCCAGCACGAGTAGCTTGAGCTCCAGGGGGCGGTTCCGCTTTTGGCAAAAGATAAATAAAATCGTTCGTCTTGAACCTCTGGTGGAGCGTCGGCAGGGTCGGCGTAACCCTTATAATTACCCCAAGTTGCTGGGCTATATTGGTAGGCGCCTCGATATTTTGGATTTTTCTTATTTTGATAAAAAGTTCCAGATTCGCATTGGGCAATGCGTGGTCGCCAATATTCTGCATTGTCTCTAAAAACTGGTGCACCACCTGCAAATGATTTATAGATAATAAATAGTCCAACTATCAGAAATAAACCAACAAGCAAAACCGCAAATAATTTATTTTGCGAAATTTTAGTTAGTGATTTATTTGAGAAATGTTCTTTTCTTTTAGCCATAATGAATAAATTAACTATACTATTTATGCTTATTTATATCAAATCGTACTTTGCAATCGATTGTATAAATTGTTATGCTTATACTATGTTATCCCCTGTTAGAGAGCTTTCTAAAATTTTGCACGGCCAAGTTTCAACTGCTGAAAAAACCCGTCTGTTTTTTTCTACCGACGGAAGTATTTTTAAAGTTATGCCTCAGGCCGTAATTTATCCCAAAAACCAAGATGATATTGTCAACACTATAAAAGTATTAAATTGGAGTGCTCAAGAGGGTAAAAAAATAAATCTTACCGCACGCGGTAAAGGTACTGACCAAGGTGGAGGCGCGCTAGGTACAGGAGTGGTGTTAGTACTACCTGCACACATGAAGGGCCTGATAGACCTAACCAAAACCACCGTAACTGTTCAGCCCGGTATGATTTATTCACATTTACAAGGTATACTTCAAAGCCACTGGCAATATTTACCACCCTATCCGGCTAGTATTGATTTTTGTAGCGTCGGTGGGGCAGTGGCCAATAATGCCGCTGGTGAAAAAACACTCAAATATGGCGCTACTCGCAATTGGGTCAAAAGTCTCAAGGTTGTTTTAAGTAATGGCGATGTAATTGAAACCACTCGCCTCAATAAAAAACAACTTCGTAAAAAGAAAGAACAACCCGATTTCGAAGGTCATCTATATAGAGCAGTCGATGATTTACTAATACAAAACAGTGATTTGCTGCGGAATACCAAACTCAGGGTAAGTAAAAACTCAACCGGTTACGACTTGTGGGACATTAAAGGTAAAGATGGCTCTTTTGATTTAAGTCAATTGTTTATCGGCTCACAAGGTACCCTTGGTATTGTCACAGAGATAACTTTTCATACCACACCTTACAACCCGCACACCACCTTGTTGGTTGGTTACTATGAAGATATCAAACAAGCCGAAGCGGCGGTTCAGTCTATTTTGCCTCTCAATCCAAGTGCTGCCGAGATGGTAGACTTTCATACTCTCGAGTTCATGAAAGAACACAAACCCGAAATGCTTAAAGGTATGGATATTAACAATCTACCAAAGCTAATTCTTCTAATAGAATTTGACGATCATAAGCAAAAAGACAGAAATAAAAAAGCTAAGCGAGCCTGGAAAACACTCAACCAATCAGCATCGGTCGTACGGCGAGCCGAAAAACTATCCGATCAAGAAATGCTTTGGCACATTCGCCGTGGAGCCGCTGCTGTTATATGGTCTCATCCTGGAGCCAAAAAGGCTCTACCAATTATAGAAGACGGTATAGTGCCACTAGATAAAATGACAGAATATTTAGAACGTTCTTATGCTCTATTTAAGAAATACAATATTAAGATTGCTACCTGGGGGCACGCCGGCAATGCCAATATGCACATGCAACCGTTTCTAGACCTTAGTAATATGCGAGATAGGGCCAAGGTTTTTAATTTGACCGATGATTACTACAAAATGGTTATTAAGCTTGGTGGCAGTACTAGTGCCGAGCACAACGACGGCATTATGCGCGGTCCGTATCTAAAGGCCTTATTTGGTGCTAAGGTATATAGATTGTTTGAAGAGGTAAAAGACTTATTTGATCCACTCAATTTTCTCAACCCCGATGTAAAACTAAATGTTACTCGACAAGATGCCATGATTAAGATGCGCAAAGAATACTCCATAAGACAACTCTATGAAAACTTGCCATCCACTTACAACCATTAATGAGGTAGGAATAGTCAATGAAATACGTTAAAACGATCTATAAAATACTAGCAGCGGTTTTACTCGTCTGGTTTGGCGGCTTAGTTTTGCTGGGTTATAGCCTAGGCTTATTGGGCCTTGGAATCTTACTAATCATATGTGGTGGTTGGTGGTTGGTATCAGCACCGATTATCTGGAGCGACTATCTCAAATACTACAAAAAATTACCCAAATCTAAGCGAACCATGTGGAATAAGCCAAGTCGTACGTATTACTATCTAAGCGTGTATTTATTTATTCCGTCAAGCATAGTGCTAGGTGCTATTTTTATATATTTGTACTGGTTACAAAAATAGCAATAATAATCAATATCATACCAAAGGCCTATAATCTGAAATCAATTATAGGCCTTTGGTGCGGACGAGAGGACAGCGGCTGTCGCCTTCTTCCTGTGGTGCTCGCCAAAAACTTAAACAAGTTTAATTTTAGATCTGCGCTCCTCGTTCGCCGATCCTGGTTTCGACTCTGCTACATACATACCAAATTTCTATCTCACTTAAAGCGAGACATAAATTTGGTGCGGACGAGAGGACTCGAACCTCCACAGCCTTGCGGCCACAAGCCCCTCAAGCTTGCGTGTCTACCAGTTCCACCACGTCCGCGTGAAAAACTTGAGCACCTACATTCTATCAGAAAACTTTGAAATATTCGATTCCTTATACATTATGGATATTAAAATCTTCAATTAAGTGATGAACCGGAGGTCGTTTGATATAATTTAAATGTAAGCATGTACCTTTAATTACACTTCTCGAAGAAAGAGCGGTACTATGACTACTGGAAATCAACCAGATTCGAATTCAACTGCAATGCTTATTCGTGTCAACGAATCAGATGTGTACTGCGGGATGATTTATGGCCTTGTACTTCGCGGTGGAATTTCGGCTTTCAACCCTGATAAGTATGGTCAACAAGGATATGCATTCGACAATGCTTGCCACGCAGTATTTGAAATTGTAGCACAAGCCTGCGTAGACCAAGATCTCGATTTGAGATTTAGAGTATTTCTCGACCCAGTATTTGGCACTAGCCAGCTAGTTCGTGAGCAGATAGGTACATGGCAAATGCTCGGTATTACCCATATACGATTGCCGTACGACGGATTGATTCACATCAATGTTAATGAGGATCTCGCCGAAATGTGCTTGAGAAAAATTTGTGAACGCACAACATTTACACGTGAGTTCTTCATAGAGCTCGCAAGCGAATTCTTGCGTGTGTATAGGGGTGAGACAGAAAGAGTATGAAGTAACTTACTTCGCTCCAAACAATTAATGTTTGGAGCTTTTCATTTTAATATTTGATAAACAACCCCGGTTATATTAAAAAGCCCTAGATCAGAATAGATCTAGGGTGGATGTGGTTAGAACAGCTTCCTCGAGTACCAGCGTCGCCTGGTGACTGTCAGAGGGATAGGCCGTAGCTTTTCTTCTTGCGTTTCATCTGTGACATGCACATCGGGCTCCACGCGGGCAATGGCGGCCAGCACCAGCTCGATAAGGCGATCTGTCGTGACGGCGCGGCTGTGCTTCAACACCACCCGGTAGTTTTTTACCTGAACTTCATCTGCTCCAGAGAAATCGTCCATAATACTTCGGACAAGTTCACAGACCAGGTTAGTGTCGTGTTCTGTGAAAGTATCATTGAACTGATATTTGCTACGGTCCCAGTTGTTCTTGTAGACAATCCAGTCGGTGCCTCGTTTGTGCAAGAGCGTATCGAAGTCTACAAACAAGACTCCAGGGTTCTTGTCGTTTGTATAAAAACATATATTGAGGGGCATGGCCCCTCCTTTCGCTCGGTGTTGCATGGATAGATACGATCTCTGATGGGAGATCGGGGCTATAATAACACCAAAAGTGACTATTTGTCAATGTATTTTGCTGCCTCTATCACATTACTAAGAAGCATTATTACTGTGAGTGGGCCAACACCACCCGGCACAGGTGTAATTACGCCGGCTTTTTTTAATACCTCGTCAAAGTCTACGTCTCCACGTAATTTGCCGTCAATGTCATTTATACCTACATCAATCACCACGGTGCCGTTCTTTACCATATCAGCTTTTATTAACCCAGGCGAACCCGCAGCGGCTATAACGATATCTGACTGAAGAGTTAATTTTGTGAGATCTTCTACCTCTCTATGGCCTACCAATACCTTGGCGCCAAGTTGCTCGAGCATATAACGCAGGGGTAGCCCAACCAAGTGTGAACGACCTACAATTGTGACTATTTTATTTTTTGTTGCTACATTACAACTTTTGAGTATTTCTAGAACTGCAAGTGGTGTGGCCGGCCTAAGTCCGGGGCGACCATTCTCTAAGGCGTCTTGACTCGCGCTAGTAAGGCCATCTACGTCTTTAGCAGGGTCTATACAATCAATTAGGTCTTGTGGGTCGTACCAGCCGCTTAAGGGTAGCTGTACAATGATGCCATGAATAGAACTATCATTACTAAGCCCAGTAACAATCTTTTGGCATTCACGCTGGCTAGCATTGTTGAGATCTACAAACTCAGCTTTTATACCAATCTCTTCAGCTCTTTTTAGCTTCATTCGTATATATACTTGTGAGCGGCTATCTGGCTTTTTACCAACAATGACCAGCCTGGGAAAAATTTTAAGTTTGTTTAATCCATCAACTCTCGTTTTGAGTTTATTTGCTATATTTTGGGCCAGTAATTTGCCATCTACTATTTTTACCATATGGTTAATTGTACCAAAAAAAGACCTCAAAAAGGTCTTTTTTTGGTGGGTGATGAGGGACTCGAACCCCCGACATCCTCGGTGTAAACGAGACGCTCTAGCCAACTGAGCTAATCACCCATGTATTTGGTGCGGGTAGGGAGACTCTAACTCCCGGCCTCATCCTTGGCAAGGATGCGCTCTAAACAACTGAGCTATACCCGCTCGTCGTCCAAATACGAGCTACGGCTACCATAATCAATTCACAAATTGATTATTTCTGCCTCCGTCGTACTTCTCCTCTCGATTCAAAAACTTGTTTTTGAATCGGTAAGGAAGTTTGTAGTGTCAACTGAAGCAAAATTACTAAATAATTGTGCGTAAGTATTAACTGTAAACTGACGTGGTGGCGAGACTCGGAATCGAACCGAGGACACGAGGCTCTTCAAGCCACTGCTC
>CAYMHI010000009.1:0-47764 GCA_964390265.1 uncultured Candidatus Saccharibacteria bacterium
CAGCCAGAATATCAACATGGAACTGACCAACGCCAACTTCTGTTTGAGTATTAATTATATCTACACCTATTGCATCACTTAAATGCTCGATGTTTTCGGGAAGTGCAAGCCACTGTGTAAAGTCCAATGCTTCATGCTTCCATACGTCTCGCAATGGAATTTGTACTAATTTACTAAGTTCTATCATATAGATATATTAACTCAATTAGCTATATCAAGCACAAGTGGCACGTGATCACTGTGCATCAGCCAGTCTTCGTGTGCTCCGATTTGAAGCGAAGCATTGGATATTAAATTCTCCGACCCAAACACATAATCAATATGGTATCCACGTTCAGGCTGACGGTACCAGAATAGTGTCGATACAGATTCTAAGCCGTGTTCTTCGCCCTTAGTTTTATGCCACACACTATGTTTATCGAGTTTTCTAAGCTCATCGATATATGTAGCCCATTGCCATTCCTTTTTAGTTTTATGATCCCAACGAACATTGTTGTTCATATCGCCAATAAACAGGCCGTTATCTTTACGAAGCAGGGAGTCGTAATGACTTAATGCACTCAATAAACCCTCAACATATGTTTGCCCAGCATCTTTATGTGCCCACATGGCTAGTACGTCTGCAGTGTCAGATTCAATAGGGATAGCCCAGTGAATGCTTTCGTTATAATTATCGGCTATACGGAAGCTATGGTTAGTAAAACCGAGTACTCCCAAACCTTTGTGCGGGTTGTTGCCAACCCAGTGTTTGAATAATGCTGATGAATTTTCTATATCAGCTTTGGAACATTCTTGAAGTATCAATAAATCAGGCTTGTGCTTGAGGATTGCATCGCTTTTGTTTCGGAACGCCATGTTGCAGTTCCAGGATATGATTCGCACTTGGGTCTGACAGCCTTTCCCCAGAGACTGTCATAAAAAAAGTGACAGCCACGCTGGACTGTCTAGGACCCAAATAAGCATTATTCATGCCTACTCTTTTGTACGTAGCTGCCACTTTCTTGGCATGAAACGTACGCAAGATAAATCCTACGGTTAATACTTATTTAGATCCTAGACAAGTACCATTATACCGCTGTCAGATGATGAAACCTAGGGTATCTGCTGAATCTGTCGATCTGAATTTTGTTTTTTGATCCATTGGTAGGATTCAAGTGTTTTGCCACCCACGTGCCATTCGTATATTTGTTCGGGATTGAGACCTGATTCACCTCGATAGGCCTTACCGTCTTTATAGTTATAAATAGTAGCAACGCCGTAGGGTGTATCAATAATCCATTCAACATCAATTTTATTATCCGAGTGATGCGGTTGCCTTGGCAGACCGAACACAGTAACCAATTGGTCGTACTGAGCATACATATAGCCCTTAAAGCTTGTTCCTGTTCGTTTCTTATATAATTCGTTCATCATATTCCTTTCAAAGCAAAGGTACCGCAAAGATTAATAAAAGCTAGCGTCTTTTTTTCTCCTCGTCCAAGTATTTAATTCCATAGAACTCATTCATTTCCTCATGGACCCCCAAGAATGCAAACCCAAATACCACCTCCCACTTCACATTGGTTTGTATGTAATTCAGCCCCATCGATACTGCATCGGCTAGGTCGTCATGTTTTTCAACACCAAATCCCACAAGTTGTTGTACTATTGGTGCGATTGCACGTTCCTTGGGGAAATACACCATACCTTGCTCAAAGAGTGAACTTGCTAATTGAAGCCTTGCTCGTTTGTCGTTATGGATTTTGATGCCTTTTGACTTAATCTCACGGTCGTTGAGTTGTTCAATTACCGCTGCTTGGTACTGAACTTGCTCGACTAATACTATTGGCACTTGTTTTGAATCTGCATTTACGGCTTGATACAACGAAGCAATGGTGTCGAGCGTTGCGAGGTGAGTGATCTTTTTGTTAATAAATTTCTTATCAATAAAGTAGCGACGGTTTTCGGGCTTGAACCCATATACATGGATTATGATTATAGCCGTATAGTCAGCTGTTGCACTCTGGGATATCGCAAGGTCAACAGACAAGAACGAATTGATATATTCATTGGCTTCTGTCTTTTCGGGTAGCTCTTCATAGTACTGCATCCATTTGGCATCAATAACCTGATCTTCGTCAGGAATAATACGAAGCATGTATTCACGCTCCCAAGCAATCTTATTACCAACATTTCGCCTTAGATTATTAATCGCTGCTTTATCAGGGTATTTGCCAGGCCACAAGCTTGTACCCGAACGTACAATCGGCCACTCACGGTAAATGCCGTCAATTTCATGGTTTTCGATACGCTCCTTAAGTCTCATGAGTAGCGAGTCTTCGTGCAGAAGATTTCCGACTGCAATACGTTTAGTGTAGGTATCGCCAGCTGGGATAATCTCGCTCGTATACCAATCAAAAGTTTTGTTGCGCCCTTCACGAGTTTTTACCGACGCCATATCTTCGACATCATCGGCGATGATTAAATCAGGTCGAAAGGCACCGTGTCGAATACCTCGCACACTTTGTTCGGTACTAATTGCCGTGATTCTAGCGTTGTACTTTGGTATATACAGGGATGTAGAGCCCCATTCTTCACGTTGCTCTATGAACGGGCCCATATCATTGGCCAGTAGCTCATTGCTTTCAAGTTCACGCTTAATATTAGTTAGGTGTACTCGTGCTTGGTATTGAGTCTGACTGGCAATTAACACGAATTTCTTTTGCTGTCGTCCGACCACCGCCCATATTGGGTAGCTCATTGTTAATATTGTAGATTTTGCCGATCCTCGGAATGCCACGATGACAGCTAGTGGCAAGGTTTCATCTTCAGTTATTGAAAACAGGTCACGGTGCAGGTCAGCAGTGGCATGAGTTAAGTAATTCGAAAAATAAGTAGAAAAGAACCACTGATGGCTTTGTGATGTAACTTCCGCACGAACCTTATGGTCGGCAAAGAGTTTTTTCTGCAGGTTAGCTTGTTTCATCGGTTTCATCCTCGGTTGTTAATCCTGCAAGTTGAAGCGCGCGTGATACAACTTCGGTTTGCTCAGGCGTTAATTCCTGTTGTATGGTTTGTAGCTTGGCGTTTACCTCGATGCGAGTTTTATAAGACTTGTGATGGTGTTTTAGCCAAAAGAAAATGGCAGACATATTCTTGTCTTTAATGGCAGATATCAACTGGCTTTCGGCCATATCATTTATAAGTCCTGCGCTATGTTCGATAGCTTCATCGCATTCATTAGCAAAATCTTCATCGTCTTTACGCCAGCGGTAATATGTACTGCGTGGTACGCCCGATTGCTTACACGCAACTTCAACAATTGGAGTTTTTCGAAGCTTTTCTAGTAGCTTCTTTTTATCACTAGCTAGGTTACGGCTCATAACTTAACCCTCTTTTGACCCGTTAGTTTTTCCCACCTGTGTAACGCTACTTCAGCATACGTTGGGCTTTTCTCCATGATGTTACATCGGCGTTTTAGCTTGGTACTAGCGATCAGAGTTGATCCACTACCGCAGAAGGGTTCAACCACAAGGTCGCCACGTTTTGTGAGCACCTTGATGTAGGGCACCAATATTTCAATTGGTTTAGTGCCAAAAATAACTCCTTGTCCTGAGTGTTTTTCATCGCTAGCCATATAGCTGATAAAATCGGTTGGCTGGTATTTTTTACCACCCTCGTAACCCTCCCACTGGGGTTTTCCGCCAATTGCATATAATGCCGTTTCATATTCTTCTTGCAGGCCATCAGGTTCTTCGTCGTGGTTATACTGCACGTCGCCAGAAGCTCCAACCATCGCAATATCATGCTTACTAAAGAATTTGTATTTAGCCGCAAAACCTTGATGTCGGTTGGGTAAATGCCACACGATCATATTTTTAACTTTCCAGTATTTTTCCATCTCAGCCCAAATGACACGGAGGTTTTTCCAGTTTTCGTACACAATAATGGAGTAGTCTGGCTTCGCATACTTTGCAACATTAGCCATCCATAGCTCGGTAAAGTTATCAGGCAAAACATCTGTTTCAAGATATCGGCGGTTGCGCTTTGCTCCAAAGCCTGTAACTGGCTTACCTCCACGTTTTGCATGTAGGTAATCAAGAATATATGGCGGATCTGTCATGCACATATTGGCTTGTTCGCCATTCATCAACTTATCAAAGTCGGCTTCGACAGTTGAATCTCCACACATTAAACGTGAATCGCCAAGCTGATATACATCGCCTTTTTGCACTGTGATCTTGCTAATATCAAGTTTCTTTAGCTCTTTTTCGAGATCAAATGTTTCGGGTTCATCAACCTCGAGGTCAAAAATTGCATCGATCTCCTCGCTATCGAAGCCAATAGTACTAAGTAGTGTTTCATCGAACTCTGCTAATAGTTCATAGTCCCAGTCCCCAAGATTCTTATTTAGTCGAACGTTTAGTTCTTTTTCTCGCTCGATATCAGGTATGTCTACATAAACAACGGGCACTTCTTTGATCCCAAGGTCTTTCGCAACCTTGAGCCTAAAGTGCCCACCTATAACTACATTCTTGCGATCAGATGAGCCGTTTACTAAAATCGGATCGACTAAACCGAAGCTTTTTATGCTATCAGTAAGCTGGGCAATAGCATCGTCACTCCATTTGCGTGGATTGTATGGTGCAGGGTTTAGTTCTTTTACGTTTTGGTAAGTAACCTCTAAATTGTTATTCGTCATAGTATCTCCTTATATGGAGACACTATCCCACGCTATTAGTTGTGCCAGTAGAGGTTCGGTAGGTCACGTAACGTAGACCGCTTCTTAAATCGCTTTTCAATTCTACGGATAAAACCACGTACATCTTCGCCAGTATCAAAACCTAATTTCGGGTAATCTTTTGCGATTTTATCGTAGGTGTTTTTCTTGTCAGCCCTTAGTTCCATGAGTTTTTTATAACGCTTGGTAGTTTCTACCTGAATCGGATCACGGCGCGAAGGTATTTCTGATTCCATGTATTCTTGGTATTTTTTTATACTAGGCCAAATTGCTTCAATATCATGAATTGTGGTATCTTTTTCAATTCGGATATTAAGGCTTGTGACTCGTAGTTGTTCTTTGGGCAATCTAACGTCATTCATCTTTGGCGATGGCCATGCGCTTTGATTAGATGGTGCTTCGAGTGACTTCTCTGCAGAGAATATGTAGTTAAACAACGGGTGTAGCCAGCGTGGGTCTAGATTGAACTCCATACGCAGATTATCAAGTTCATCAAGCAATTTTTTGTTTGGCGGTAGCAACTGATAACCATACGCCCAACCGTATCGGCTTGCCGTATCTTCGTCAGGATTGCGAAAGAAATTCTCAAACCAATCAGCCCTATTCTCCACTGGAATACCTGTAGCAGGGATGCTCAAACGCTTACGAACACCAGATATTGCAGCCTGAAAACGAGGCATCGATTCTAGGATTCTTGCATGTGGCTCCCAATAATTGTCTGATTTGGCTATTACCATGCGTTTATTATACCGCCAACGATGTTATTACATCTGTATTTAAGGTATAATGTTGTGTAATATGGCGATAAAATTACAGAGTAAAAAACAATGAGATTAACATTTGCAGAGGCTCAGAGAAACGTAGCCGAAATCGCTAATCGTGAATCTTATACCAAAGATGTAATTTTTGAACTACTTGCGGCCTACGGACGTTCTGCATCGGCTATTACAAAACTACGCAGTGGTGCACTTAACCTCGCCGAGGATAGCGAGAATGATGTCCTGCAACGAGGCGTTGTCTATTTCAAGCATGTGCCGCGTGGTAATTTGCGCTCAGTCATCGACTCGCTAGATAAAGACCCACTCGTTGTTCGGTACAACCCTAGATATTTAATCGCAACTGATTACGACCAACTCGTTGCAAAAGATATCAAGAAGGACACTACACTTGATATAAAGCTCCGAGACATTGATCGCAATGTAGACTTCTTTTACGGTTGGACAGGCGATGAAGTAACAAGCGAAAAGACCGAAGCCGTAGCTGATCGCCGTGCTGCCGATAAGATGAAAGATCTGTATGCGGAGATCGAACGCGTAAACAGAGACAAACTGGCTGACCCGAAAAGCACCTTTCGGCATGACTTAAATGTGTTTTTCTCACGCTTATTATTTTGTTTCTTCGCAGAAGATACCAAAGTTTTTAGTAAGACAGAATCATCAATTTTCACAAGCTCAATTAAAGATTACACACAAACTGACGGAAGCGATCTCGATGAGTTTCTTAGAACTCTATTTGATTCACTTGATACAGAAGATAAGTCTGCATTCACAAGCCCCTATTCAAAATTCCCGTACGTAAACGGAACGATTTTTGATACCAAGAAGCACAATATTGCTATTCCAAAATTTAATGCACAGGCTCGTAAGCTAATCCTTGATTGTGGCAACCAAAATTGGGCATTAATTAATCCTGATATTTTCGGCTCGATGTTCCAGAGTATTGTCGATGAAGATCATCGCGCGAATAACGGTATGCACTATACGAGCGTACCCAACATCATGCGTACAATTGAACCTCTGTTCATTGACGAGCTACGAGAAGAATTTGACGCAAACTATGACAATCCTAAGAAGCTTGAAAGACTCTGGGACAGAATTAGTAAAATCAGGGTATTTGACCCAGCCTGTGGTTCGGGCAACTTCTTGATTATTGCCTACAAGGAACTACGAAAGATAGAACACGGAATCATCGACAGGTTGTTTAGTGACGATTACAAACGAGCGATGCTTAGCGGTAGGCTAGAATCTCGCATAAAACTTGATAACTTTTACGGGATTGAGATTGATGATTTTGCGCATGAGATCGCAATTCTTTCGTTGTATCTTGCTAAGCACCAAATGAATATTGAGTTTGAAGAACACTTTGGCAAAGAAATTATCCTCATTCCACTCAAGGACAACGCAAAAATAGTTCAAGGAAACTCTATGCGTATTGATTGGAGTGATGTTTGTCCAAATATTCAGCACTCCCTAGATAAGCAGAAACCAGATCAGCAATATCTAATTGAATTAGAACAAGAGCATGAGCAAGAAGCACTTATCAGTGATGAAGACTTAAAGCAGAAATACTGGGATGAAATATATCTTATAGGTAATCCACCTTACTTAGGATCGAGCCTACAAGACGCAGACCAGAAGCGTGATATGACACACGTCTTCAGTAGCTTTCGTAACTACAAAAATCTTGACCTGATAGCTGCATGGTTTAAACTCGGAGCCGATTACATCCAAGGCACCAAGGCACAGTTAGCATTCGTATCCACAAACTCAATATGCCAAGGAGAGCAAGTGGCATTACTGTGGCCATACATTTTTGATAAAGGTGTAGAAATTGGATTTGCATACACATCATTCAAGTGGACAAATGGCGCACGAAATGTGGCTGGTGTTACTGTCGTAGTTATTAACTTACGTTCAAAGAATAAAGCTAAAAAGTATATCTACGATAATCTTATACGTGCAGAGGTTGATCATATAAATGCTTATCTAAGTAACGGCGTCGATATAATAATTACAAAGCGATCAAAGCCATTATCAGATATACCGAAAATGGGATATGGCTGTAAACCAGTCGATGGTGGATTCCTGATTTTTGATACGGCTACTAAGGATAAGGCTATAGCCGAAGATCCTCGAATCACAAAGTTTGTGAAGAAATTTGTTAGCGGGCAAGATTACCTAAGCAACAACAATAGGTGGTGTTTATGGATATCTGACTCTGACTTTGATGAAGCATATCAGATCCCGTTTATAAAAGAACGTGTAGACGAGGTCAAGGCATTCAGGCTCAAGAGTAAAGATACTGGCGCACAAGCAATGGCTAGGAAATCGTATCAATTCCGTGAATTCGTAATGCCACCAATCAATTCAATCATTATGCCCTCAACATCATCCGAACGTCGAGAGTACATACCCTGCGGATACATCCCAGCAGATACTGTTCCTAATAATGCTTCGTTTGTAATTTCAGATGCACCATTGTGGATTTTCGGAATAATTTCTTCACGCATGCACATGACTTGGGTGCGATCCGTTGCAGGCCAGCTTGAAACACGAATCAGGTACTCATCGGCAATTGTATATAACACCTTTCCTTTAAACAAACTACTCGATTACCAAAAGGATGAGCTTGAATCAAAAGTACGTGCCGTCTTATTTGCTCGTGAGAACTATACCGAAAAAACTTTGTCGGATATGTATGACCCCGACCATATGCCCGAAGATCTAAGACAGGCACATCACGAACTTGATCTTGCAGTTGATAGACTTTATCGGCCAAAACCATACAGCAATGACGAGGAACGCCTCGCTGACTTGTTTTCGTTATACGAACAAATGACCAAAGCCGAAAAGGAGAAAACAAAATGAACGAAGAGACCCTAAATATCATTGATGTAACGTATGAGCAGACTGGCGAAAGTACAAAGACGGACAGTATGGGAATGCGCGAAATGCAACGCCGTGCATTCGAAAAGCGAAACAGTAACCATCTACTAATAAAAGCACCGCCTGCTTCTGGTAAATCTCGTGCGCTTATGTATGTAGGTCTCGATAAGCTTGTTAAACAAGGTAAGAAAAAAGTTATTGTTGCCGTTCCAGAAAAGTCTATCGGTTCTTCGTTCGCAAGCATAAATCTTTCGGATGCAGGTTTCTTTGCAGACTGGGAAGTAGAAGATAGAAACAACCTCTGTCTTGGCACTGGTGATGACAAATCAAAAGTAAAGTCATTTACGAGTTTCATGAAATCGGATGACAAAATTCTTGTTTGCACACATGCCACACTTCGTTTTGCATTTGAATCCGAAGATCTTCCAACGGAGCTATTCAACGATACAGTTTTGGCCATTGATGAATTCCACCATGTTTCAGTAAGCGAGGATAGTCGTCTAGGTGAATTACTCCACCGAGTAATGAACGACACCAACATTCAGATAATTGCTATGACAGGGTCTTACTTCCGTGGCGATGCAATACCAATCTTAACGCCAGAGGACGAGTCGGAATTTGATAAGGTAACTTACACCTATTACGAACAGCTTAATGGCTACACATACCTTAAAACGCTTGGTATTGGATACCATTTCTATACTGGAAGCTATCTAGATGACGGTGCATTAGAGGCAGTACTAGACACAAATAAAAAGACCATCATACATATTCCCAATGTGAACTCTAAGGAATCTACGCAGGTTGGTAAACACGAGGAAGTAACTCAGATATTTGACCTGATTGGTACGTGGATTGAACAAGACAGCACTACTGGTATAGAAATTATCGAGACCTCAGATGGTCGTAGACTTAAAGTCGCTAACTTAGTGGAAGACGATCCGTTGCATCGTGCAAAAATTACCAAATATCTTAGTGAAGTTGCTAAGAATGACATCGCTGGCGTGGATATTATCATCGCACTCGGCATGGCAAAAGAGGGCTTTGACTGGCCATACTGCGAACAAGCACTAACTATTGGCTACCGAGCAAGTCTTACAGAAATAGTGCAGATTATTGGCCGATGTACGCGCGATAGCTACAACAAATCTCATGCTCAGTTTACTAATCTTATAGTCCAACCAAACGGCACAAGCGACGATATTCAGATATCCGTAAACAATATGCTTAAAGCCATTACCGCTTCATTACTAATGGAACAAGTTCTTGCTCCAAACTTCACATTCACTCCACGCACTTCCCCCGATCAGAAAACGAAAGCAGGTGAAGTATTTGTGAAGGGTCTAAAGAGTCCACCATCTGATCGAGTAAAACATATTTTAGCAACTGAACTCGAAGACTTAACAGCGGCAGTGTTACAAGATACACAAATTCAACGTGCAGCTGCAAATGGCCATACAGGCGATTACATGAAGCATTTACAGTCCAAGATTATACGCGAAAGATTGCCGGGGCTCACAGAAGAGGAAGTAGAAGTTACTCGCCAGTATCTTGCAAGCAACCTAGCATTCAAAACAGCCAAGATAACTGAAGATGGCGACAAGAAATTCATTACTCTTGCCAATAGTTTTGTTAACTTAGATGAACTCAGTATCGATCTGATTGACTCGATCAATCCATTCCAGCATGCATTTGAAGTTATATCTAAGCGAGTTGGTGTCGATGTGTTTCGTGTCATTCAGGATACTATTGCAGGTTCCCGAATTGATATGAGCGACGAAGACGCTCTTGCACTTGTGCCACAAATTAAAGCTTTCGTAGTTGCCCATAACGGAAAGTACCCTGCATTAAACACAAGTGACAAAAGTGAAAAGCTATTAGCTCAGGCACAGGCATACCTAACGGCACGAAAAGCTGCATGGTTGCGAGAAAAGGAACAACAAAAATAATGGATTTTTCTGATGACCTTGTAAATCTATTTGAATCAGATGCTGATGGTCTTTTTACAGCTCCTCAGAAAGCTAAGCCGATAACTCCTGACGATAGGCTTACTACATCATTTAGGCAGATTACGGAGTTTGTCGAAACAAATGACCGCCTACCAGACATAAACGCCACTGACATAAGTGAGGCATCACTTGCTGCAAGATTGAATTCAATCAAGGCCAACAAAGATAAAGTCGAAGCACTTGAACCTGTCGATAGTCTTGGATTGCTAGAGGTTCCAGAAGCGCCTGAATCAATTGATGAATTATTCACAGAAGATACTTTTGGATTATTTGAAGGTGTTGGTGACGACATCCTAAAAATGAAACACGTACCAAGCACAGTTATGAAGGCTGCGCCTGAATACGTTGCTAAACGCAAACCAGCAGTTGATTTCGCAAGCTTTAAGGATGGATTTGCAGAGCAACAATCTAAACTCAAAGATGGTGTCAGTAAACTTGTACGATTCACGAACGTAACCTCACTTCAGCCCAAACGCTATTTCGTAAGCGGAGGTCTTATGTGCTATATCGATGCCGTAGGTGAGGCAAAGATTGTTCATGGAAGAGCAAAAGAACGCATTAGAGTAATTTTCGAAAATGGCACAGAATCAAACATGTTCCTACGCTCACTTGCAAGTCAGCTTTATGATGATGGGTATGTCGTAGTCGATAAAGAATACACTGGCGAAATCAGGCTTGAAGATACTGACTCTGTGGCGGGATATATTTATGTGCTCTCGTCAAAGAGTAGTGACGAGAAGATTACTTCAGTTAAAGATCTTCATAAAATAGGGTTTTCTACCACTACGATTACGGAACGAATTAAGGATGCCGAAAAAGATCCGACGTATTTAATGTCGGGCGTTGAAGTTGTTGATAGTTACGTACTTACTGGCGACTACAATCCTCAAAAAGTTGAGCACTTTATCCATCGCATTTTTGCCGATGTAAAGGTTGATCTAAAAATCATAGACAAAGATGGTCGTGAGTATACTCCCAGAGAGTGGTATTCAGTTCCGCTACTCGCTATTGAACAAGCTGTAAATATGCTCCAAAACGGAGACGTAGTTGAGTACCATTACGACAAAAATTTGGGAAGTTTTGTCCAAAACGGAGATATAGAAGATGCTTAACAGAAAGATTCGGTAACAAATATGGCATATCGGAATAAGACTTATGTGGCATTTGACGGAGATACCGATATGCGGTCGTATAGCCTGATGAAGGCTTGGAAACAAAACGATAATACCGAATTTAACTTTCATGATGCCCATGATATAAAGCAGGCTCGTGATACAAGTACTGAAGAGACAATCAAGCGAAGCCTAAGAGAGCGCATGAATAACAGTAAGGTTTTTGTATTACTAGTTGGCCAAAATACGAGACATCTATACAGATATGTTCGTTGGGAGATTGATCTTGCACTTTCAATGAACTTACCAATAATCGTAGTGAACCTAAACCAGCAGCGCAGTCATGATAACTTTCTATGCCCACCATTACTTCGAAATGCACTCGCTGTCCACATATCTTATAGCCCGAAGATTATGCAGTTTGCGTTAGAAGCATGGGAAACCTGGCACTACGAACATCAGCGTAACGGTAAGACTGGTCCTTTTCATTACAATGCAGATATCTACAGAAGCGTAGGTCTGCTATGAAAATAAAAGTATCATTTTTTAGTAGAACGCTTTGGAGGCGATACCTTGTACTTGTTTCGGGTATCAGTGTGTTTGCGTCATTATTCTTTGTTGCGGTTGAAGTTCCCGACAATAAAAAACTGTGGGTACTATCAGGGATTGCAACTGCGCTAATCGTTAGCTACGTCTCTCTATGGATAATAGCCAATAGGACAACTTCAAAAAAACTCAACATCAATGGCTCGCCTCTTGAAGTAAAGATAGGTGACATTTTTGATGAAGGAGAGTTGAGAGTTATTAATTTTAATGAATACTTTGATACTGTTGCCGACGATACCCTAATTGCAAAGTCCTCACTCAATGGCAAGTATCTTGTAGATAAAGTTACCGATATCGCCGCCTTAGACAAAGCAATTGCTGACGATATTCATCTTGCCGAAATGAAAGTAAGCGAGAATACTGGCCGTACAAACGGTAAAAAGACACAGTACAAGCTAGGATCAATTCATGTCGAAGGAGATTATTTACTTGTAGCTTTTTCTAGGTTTGATAAAGACAACAAAGCAAACTTATTAATGCGTGAATATATTAACTGTCTCATGACATTCTGGGAAGAAGTTGACAGAGTATATGCTAGTAAATCCGTAGCTATTCCCCTAATGGGTGCGGGCATTACACGCTTTAGGGATGCTAACGTTATAACGGAACAAGAATTGCTGGAATTATTGATATGGTCATTTAAGGTCTCTCGCGTTAAAGTTCGGCATCCAGCCAAAGTAACGATCGTTATACATGAATCTATTAAAGACAAAATTAATTTTTACGAACTGAAAGGATAGGTAGTTAAGAATATGAGTTATCGAAATAAAACATATATTGCATTCGCAAGTGAGGACATAACCTATTACAGACTAATGGAGGCGTGGAAGAAAAATGAGAACATAGATTTTGATTTTTTTGACGCTCATGACCTATACGTCTCAAGGGATACCAGCAAACCAGAGACAATTAAAGCAAATCTCCGTGAGCGCATGAAAAATGCCAAGCAATTTGTTCTTCTCGGAAGCGCAAGTGCCAAGAAAAAAGGAGGTGACGGAGTTTCGTTTCTAGCTTATGAGGTAGAAACAATGATTTCTCTAGGTTTACCCGTCGTTATCGCTAATCTTGATGGAGATCGGAAGATAGATAGGAACTTTATTCCAAAGCCGCTATTAGATGATGATTACTACACGATGTCAGTTTCTTTTCAACCAAAGATCATAAAATATGCACTCGATAATTATGCAACAGAGTTTTCATCTAGTGACGATACAGGACCATATTACTATAAAGCATCAGTATATGAGAGCTTGGGATTGTAGAAGTTAAAGGCATGGGCATGCAACTTTCAAAATCTGAATATATGATGTTCCTGAAGCAACCTGCATGGCTGTGGCTTAAAAAGAATGACCCGAAGAAGTTGCCACCAGTTGATGAAAATACCCAAGCATTGTTTGATGCTGGTCATCAATTTGAGCCATATGCCGAGTCACTATTCCCTGAAGGTGCAACACTTGGCTTCTCTGACTATAGTGAATATCTGTCACTACCACAGCGGACACAAGACGCCATCAAAAATGGGACTCAAGTATTGTTCCAACCACGTTTTGAATGGCAAGACTTTACCTGCATCTGCGATATCGTTAGTTTTGTTGGAGATAACGAGGTTGATCTATATGAAATCAAGGCTAGCACTAGTGCAAAAGTAGAGCACGAGTTTGATCTTGCATTCCAGACAGCGGTGCTTGAAGGCACAGGCTTGAAGGTGCGTGATATCTACGTCATTCACGTCAATAACCAGTATGTTAGACATGGTGCGATCGAGCCAGACAAGATTACTCTTATTGAAAACGTGACCGCTAAAGTTAAAAAACGAAGCGAGGCTACCGCAAAATACATGCCTTTAGCATTAGCTACTGCTCAGCAAAAAACTATGCCAGACCCATCTCCAGAACTTGCAAAGCTTGGGTCGAAGAAAAGTTGGCTACAAGTTTATGAAGTCATTGTTCCGCAGGCACCTAAAGAATACCCAGTAGATATTACACCCACAATCCAGCTTGAGGAGGTAAAGAAGTTTTTGGACGGGCTAAAGTATCCATTGTATTTCCTAGATTACGAAACACTCATGAGTCTTGTGCCGTACTTCGATGGTCATCATCCATACCAGCAAGTACCATTCCAATATTCACTTCACATACTTCAGTCGCCAGATGCCAAGCTCGAATGGCGTGAATATCTGCACCGAGATAATTCCGACCCAGCTCGCCCTCTTACAGAGCAACTCATTAAAGATATTGGCGATTCTGGAACCGTCCTCGTATGGTACGAGGGATTTGAGAAAGCTCGAAACAGTGAGCTTGGAGAAATGCTACCCGAATACAAGGACGCAATGGAAGCCATTAATTATCGAGTGATCGATCTAATGCTTCCATTCAAGAATAAATGGTACGACGACCCACGCTTTGAGGGTAGTGCCAGTATCAAGCAGGTGTTGCCAGTACTATGCCCCGAGCTTTCCTATAAAGATCTCGGTATACAAGAAGGCGGCTCAGCACAGAGGCTTTGGATGGAAGCAGTGCTAGACGATAAACGAGCCGACCAAAAAGAACAGATTCTTGCTGACCTAATTGAATACTGCAAGTTAGACACCCTTGCTATGGTTGAGATTTATAGAGTCATTAATAAACTAGCTCCTTAGATTATTAGCCAAAAAATGAGATAATAGTGTTGTAACTAATAGATTAGAAAAAGGAGTAGATGTAGGTGGGACTATCTGTGACGAATAATGTCGAGATTTCAACGAACTGCAGTCTACTTTTACTATGCGATCCGCAAAAGATCGTTAAATAATGTAATCCCAAGTCCTGTCTTTAGTGATGACAAGAAAATACATCCCATAACCGAGAAGGTTTCTACGTCATCTGCTAAAGCATATAGATCATTTTCATATTCTCAAGAAAGAACAAGAGTATGGAAAAGAGGTGTTGGCGACGATTTACATGATCAGCGTATTGGTTTAGAGATACTTAAATACTCCAAGAAGCTAATACTGTATTTAATACTGGCTTCAATACTTGCTACGGCTCTTGACTGGTCTTACTGGCACTTTATAAAACCAAATCTAGCAAACATACAATTTATATCATCACACTTTAGCAGTATTTCTGTAAGTGATATTCAAACAGGTCTGACAATCTATGTTGGGGCCGTCTCTGCATTACTTGGATTAATATTTGCACTCTATGCAGTCGGTTTCCAACTCACTACCGACCGTTATAGCGAGGATGTAACGTCATTTATGAACGAGGAGCCCGTAAGTAACTATTTCTTTGGACTACTGATTTTTACAGATATATTTTCAATAATTACACTAATCAAGCTTCAGTTGGTAACGACCCCACCTGTTTTGAGTTTTCTACTGGCAACCTTAATGGTTATATTGTGTCTTCTTGGCGTAGTGATATTCAAGAAGCACTACATTGAATCAATGAAGCCTGTCAGTGTGTTTAGAAGAATATGGCAACAGAATATACGAATCTTTAGTATTGTTACTGCTAAGTCGGGCTATAAAACGAAGAGCTGGAGCATAATCAGTGGCTCGCGGATACGCAGTAAGAAGCTGCTCAATATTTTCGGTAGTTTATATGATGACTTAATCAATACAAAAAAGTTTGATGATGCATCTTACGGTCCGTTAATTATGGGTAAAATATTAAGAGAATATCTAGACAACAAAAGGTTTATTAATAATGATCGTGGGTGGTGGGCAGAACAGCGATTTGAAGTTCCAAGTGGAGGTGATATGTCGGTTGAATCTGATATGCAAAATGCATATGAGATTCAAGGCAGAGGTGTTTATCTAACAAGCAGCCAAGATAGTGATTGGTTTGAAAAAAGATCATTAGAAATACTGAAAACCATGCGTGATTCTGCCAGCATACAAAAAAATGCCATGATGATTGCAAGAGTCTCCGAAGGCTACAAACAAATACTTGCAGGAGACAGAGAGCGAAAAGGCGATAACGACCCTATTGATATTTTGGGTGCGTGGCAAAATCAAGAGTTTTTTGCATTTGACCAAGGTCTTACTGATTTTCTAGAATTCGTTGATCAAGCAGGGTTTGGAAATAGCTCTTACTCTGCAAATATAATTAATGACTACTTTGCTGTATGGATCACGTGTGTCGAAAAGTGGGACATAACGTCTGCAATAAATGTAGCCGAAGAATTTTACTCAGGCGACCAACTTAAAAAATCAAAGAAATTTCTCAAGAATAAGAACATCCCAATGGAGTCTCGTAAGATACTAATAGGCTATTGGCAGATGCTTGAATTAGAGCAAAGGCTTGAGGGTAAAATCATAACACCGAAGGCAGTACTGATAGAGGAACTGACCGTAAGTATTAACGAAATTCTTTCCAAACAAAGTAAGTCCACTCTTGAGAAGTTTTTGGAACACTCGAACAAGCTAATAGATAGACTCGTAGAAGAAAAGAACTACGAATATGTTGGACAATTTATAAAAATGCAGATGATGGTGGTAAGCCGACTTCAATATGATGACCAGAGTGAATTAGCAGATATCTTTGCTCCTAGTATATCCAAGAATTGCAGACATTTACTCTTGATCGGAAAGTCAGAAATGGTGGAGCTTAAGCTACTCGACCAATGTGAGCGTGGCTTCTTCGTAGCAATTATGAATAATGAGATCCCGCTTGTTAACGCATATGCCAAGTCATTGATACTTGTTAGGCAGGTTGTCATAACTGACGTAACTGATGAAAATGAGGTCATAAAACATAGCAGACAGATTATGTTCTGGGGCGCCGCACTTTATATCCTCTCTGAGCTAAGTTCAGATGAGCGGATTATTAAGGACTATGTCGAGCTCTTAAATAAGCTTTATCCTAACGGCTCGTTGCCAAAAATGGTCACGCTACTGAAAGATCTCAAGCCTGCCGATCTTATTGGTTGGGAAGTTAATCGCTACAGTAGATGGTTCCTAGAAATCTCTAAAAAACTGAAGCGTGAGCTCGTCGAAGAACCCTATCACGACGTTGGAGAAATTGGGTATAGTACTCGCTATATTCACGAAAGTGAATTCATTCGTTCCTTGTCTGAATGGGAATATGACATTAGCGATCGTGCAATTGAGGCATTTTCTGAGTGGGTAACGGAATGGGACAGAATAAACAGAGAGACTGCAATCCAAGAAATAATGGAGCTACTCAGGAAGCGCGGAGAAGCTAATGCGTAAAGGCTACTCAATTGATGACCCATTTCTATCATTCATAAAGGGTAACTCTCGATATGAAGAGACTAATCGGGATGGCATGCAGTTCGTCATTGAGCTCAGGGGTGTAAATTCCTTATTCCCGCATACAAACAATCCAGCCGATTTTTTCACTATCTCTCATAAGGGTAAAAACGTTGAAAGAATACTTAACGAACATTTTATTTCGCGTCAACGTTACGGCGATCGTATATATGGACACACATACGATCTAGGTGGTTTTTTCGGATCGCTACTTGAGCAATCGGCAATTCATGGCGAGCACTTTTATGAGATAGAATGGAAAGTTTATGACGATAAGAATAAATTGATCTTAGTTGAAGATTTTGACTATTTGCATAGCTCGACAATGCATACAAAACATGACATTTCGGGAAATATTACAGGCTACAGTCAACGATTCTCAAGGCTATCGTTTAAGATGAAGACTTATGGCGCAGAGCTAAAAAATCGAGTTACTCATTTTGAACCTGATGAGATTCTACGCATAGAATATCCTTTTGGCAGTCCACATCCTGTAAAAAAATCTTTAAAGCTACTTAAAAGTACATCAGCCTATTGGAAGTTTAGCCTGGACTATACAAGATCTTCGGGCAGTAAGGTCGATATGCCGTATTCCGCAGAGAAAGCAAAGTATAAAGACTACTTCCGTGAAATCAGAAAATATAAGCTCACTAAGGCAAAAATAAGTAAGAACTTCCATCAAATCGACAGGATGCAAGACTTATCTATGACCGCATATTACGATGTGTACAATGTGTGTAATTACCTTGAGTTTAAGATGCGAGCTCGGCAATTTATGGTAGATGAATTTAATAAGCAAGTGTTGGCTCCATTAGCCGCAAAGAATAACATTAAAAGTAAACCGATACTTAAAATGGTTGGGCTAAGTACGGAGTCAGACGTAACTGAACTGATGAAAGCATTCCAAGATAAGGTAATAAATTATCCTGAGTTTATTGAACTTCTTAAAACTATAAAATAATGACAAACGCTAAGCTCGTTTGTAAAATCAATATGTGTACACGCATCTAAGAGACCGTAAACATTATGAAGATCGTTACGATGACGGTACCGTTGCTAAGTGTCGTTCGGGTGAACGGATTGTTAACGATACTTTCAAGATCATGGAGAAGAAGCTCACTAAAAAAGAGCTGGCCGAAAGACTCGCAGGTTGGTACCTACAATACAGCATGTACTATTTTTGGTTTGTTGAATCAGCAGCAGCTGAACGTGCTGAGAATCGGGACGCTACTATCGCGATGTGGATGGAAGAAGACCAAAAGAAAGACGATCGCTTAGCATCAGCTCATGTATCTGGAGGAACCTATTGTCGTAGTTGCGGTAAAGACATGCGAGTTATCAGCAAAGATTACATGCGCCGTGATAATCGCAAAGACGATGACATACTCATCATGTTCGAGTGCGTAGAATGCAATAAACGTATGGCTCTTTGGGAGGATGGCACAGAATGGGAAGGTGCGAAGCATGAATGTGAGAAATGTGGCGGTAATACTACCTCAAAAACCACCAAAGAGTTCGATGTTATTACTTGGACTGAGACTTGTGAGAAATGTAAGCACGTCAAAACCGACACGTTAGATTTGAAAGACAACAAAAGTGAGCCAAAGCCAATAGATAAATACCTAGAATTAGACCGTAAACGCTTCGTATTCGATAAAGATATGGTGTTTAAGTACCAGCAAAAGCTGAATCACTTAGTTCGCAGGGCAAAACTACACGCTACTGAGCAGGACAAGGTAGAGCATGTTGATGTATATGACGGCATTAAACAGGTAAAGAAGCTAAAGATCGCCCAACTCAAGGAACTACTTGATCCAATATTCACTAAAGACGGCTATAGCGACTTCAAGCTTGGTGATCCGCAGATTGGTCGTGAAGTATCGCTTGATTTCAGCTGTCTTGATACCAAGGATGACCGCGAGGAGTACGACAGTAAGAAAACCCTGCACAAAGCAATTGAGAAGGCTCTAGAGGATACTAACTGGCGGATGATGAGTGCTGGTGTGAGTTACAGGCTCGGATTTTTGACAGGAAGTCTAAGAGCTTACGAAAGCGATGATGATTTAAAGAAATTAGTCGAGCAACGCATGAAGAAAGGATACGTTCCAAAAGCAACACCCAGAGAACCAGTCGAAGTCGTGGCCAAACCCAAGGACGAGTTCTATAACCGTGATATGCGTGAATCAGTACTCGTCTATTTTGATAAGTTGATGCTGGGTAGCGTACCAGCCGAGATCACTCTCAAGAGCGGTATCGTCAAGCCAACAAGCATACCAGTATTATCTGGAGAAATGAACCCATTACTTCGGGTATTTATACCTATGCGAGATAATGATGAATCAGTGCCAAAGTTCATCCGAAACTATGATTTTAAGTTTGGTGAGGATAAGAAAATGGCAAAGGTTCGTAAAGACAGTCGTGGGCGCAAAATACGCCTACTATAGTCAATCAAAGTGCGAGATTTGTTCGTAAAACCCCACTAAATTCGACTAAAAACGAGACACTTCAAATATATGCGTTTCGTGTCTCATTTGTCTCGTTTTGTGTCCTCCGACCTCTGTAATAGTTCCGTGACCTGTATGGGGAGCCAAGAAAAAACACCAGAATCGTCTGGTGTTTTTTCTTGCTCTCGAGAATTGAATTTGAGAACCAGATTGTCCGACGAAGTCGGCTGGTTCGGCGTAGCGAAACTCGGTCGCAGAAACTTGTTTCGAGCACGAGTGAGCGGAGAAGGCGAAGCCGCTATCCAGTCCCCGGAGCCAAGTACTTATGCTTAAAAGACCCGCAAGGGTCTTTTTTGGTATGATGTAGCTATGAATTTAATAGGCTCGCATATTAAAGTTATACTCTTTGACCACGATGATACGTTAGTTGGTACAATTGAGCCCAAGTGGGCAGCACACAAGCATATTGCTAAGACACTATACAATAAAGAACTAACAGATGATGAAATTCGAATGCATTGGGGAAAACCGCTTCGTACATTTCTTGGGCTTATATATGGAGATAATGATACTGACAGGGCATTAGCCCGTGAGGCTGCTACCCATAATGACTTTCCCAAGATACTTCTTGAAGACACCCTTCCAGTTCTTGAGTATTTACATAATTCTGGCAAAAGACTTGGCGTTATAACCGCTACCAGTCGCCAGAGTTTTGAGCACGATATTTCAACATTAGGTATAGATATTAGCTTGTTTGGTTACGTCCAAACGCAAGATGATACAAAGTACCACAAGCCAGACCCAAAAGTATTTGAACGAACTCTAAAATGGCTTGATAAAAATCATATCGGTAAAAAAGAAGTATTATATATCGGTGATGGGTTGCATGATATGCATGCAGCTCTTGGGGCTAGCTTTGAGTTTATTGGTACAGGAACTGGCCTTGTTACAACCGAGGAATTTCATAATAATGGTGTTCAGGCGGTTACGCGACTATCTGAACTTGTAAAATAGTTCTAACTTCCATTACCACCCGGAGCCATAGCACTTATGCTTAAAAGACCCGAAAGGGTCTTTTTTGATATACTCAAAGTATGAAGTTATTAGTTACCGGTGAACCACATACTGGAAAATCAACATTACTAAAGAAACTTATAAGTAATATTCCAAATAAGGTGGGTTTTGTTACTATAGAAATTCCTGACCCAGACAATCCCGGAATGCGATTAGGATTTAAGTTAATCGATCATAATGGGTAGGGAGCAATATTGGCTTATGTCAATATAGAGAGCGATATTAAGGTGTCGCGGTATGGTGTTGATATAAAGACATTAGATGAATTTATAAATCCTTTGTTTGATTTTCAATCAGACCAACTATTATACATAGACGAAATTGGACAAATGGAGCTATATTCTGAAAAGTTTAAATTATTAGTTGAAAAGTATATTACTGCAACCAATAGCTTCATTGGTACTATCACAAATAATTACCAAGATGAATTAACCGAAGAATTGAAGAGCAATAAGTTGATTAACATTGAAGAAGTTACTATCAAAAATCGAGACAATTTATTTATACAACTAAAAGATAAGTTATAACTTCCATCGCTACCCGGAGCCAAGAAGATGTCCGAGTTAAGCGCTCAGGCTTTTTTACTTTTATTTAGATACTTGTCTAGAATATAGGGTTATTTTGTTATAATACTCTAATGAGTGAACAATCATTTAAAGATGTAATTGAGCAAACTAAAAATACCATAGCACGCTACGAAAATATTGAAGGCAAGCCTTGGGGTGTTGAAGGGGCAGTTATTGAACTAGCAAAACAAGTTGGCCAGCTATCGGCACTAATAATGAACAGAGAGGGCTATTATTTTGCCGACAGAGATAAGGCTGACCCAAAATACACATCAAGTAACGACAATATAGCTGATGAATTGACTGACATTATGTCGGCAGTGGTACGTATTGCAACGCACTACAACATTGATCTTGTTAGAACGAACACAAAAACCAGACAAATGGAAGACAAGTTCTTAAAAGAAAAAGGTGTTTAACTAAATGCAAAAACATCGAATTTATACTACAAGCTCTGCGAGTGTGTACCCACACTATGTTGCTAAAGCAGAAAAGAAAGATAGAACAAAGCAAGAAGTAGATGAAATTATTTGTTGGCTAACCGGGTATAGCCAAAAAGGGTTAGAATCTCAGCTAAAAAAAATCTGACTTTGAGACTTTATTTGCAAAAGCGCCGCACATTAACCCTAATAGAAAACTTATAACTGGCGTAATTTGTGGCGTAAGAGTAGAGGATATCAAAGAGACAGCTATGCAAGAGATTCGCTATCTAGATAAATTGGTTGACGAGTTAGCAAAGGGTAAAGCAATAGATAAAATTCTGCGTAAGTAGTTACTCGCTAGCGTTTGCAATATTTAGTTTTATTGCTTCTAAAATCAGTACTTTTAGAGCAGACTTATCTATCTTATCGCCTTCGCGAAACTCAATTGCACGAATGTCTTTACTTTTAAGACGGGCATTAAACAGCTTACTAGCACTATTTTTTAGCTGAGCACCTTTTGGAAACAGCAGTTTGACATTATCTTTCCATATTTCTGCAAAACAAATAATGCCATTGTAAGACCAAACAGGCAGACCCACAGGCCTAGTAGCCATTTTCCATTTTACTTCTTCAAATATATTAGGTTTAGATTGTGTTACCACAGAGCGTATTTGTGATACTATCTCAGTCTTCCACCCACTATGTAGCTTAATAATACTGTCTATTTGCTCTGAAGCTAGCTTATCTTTCATAAATACAAACCTATTTCTTAGCTCGCTTAGCAAGTATACCTTGTACTGACGGGCTTATTATCTTATCGGTGCGATGCAAGCAACCTATCCAGCAACAAGGCCGACGCTTGCCTTCTTGTAGCTCTTCAACAGTACGCCGTATATGATCATCTCTGGTCTTTTGTTGTTTAACACTAATAGTCCAGCATATCCACTCATTGCGCGCGAGTGGCGTAAGACTTTGCCACTTGGCTAATGCTGGCTTGCTTGAACTTAGAGCTGTCCTTATATCTGACGGCAAAGTATGTACAGTGCCACCTAGTATTTCTTGTTTTGTCATATAACTATAATAACTCAAACTGTATTTTGTAAAAAGCGTACAGCCATGATTACTAAAGACTAAAAAGAAAAACTATTACACTCAACTTATATATGCAAATAATGCCGAGAGGCTAAGGGCGAGAGTAATAACAATTATTATCAAGCTGAGTGTTTTGTGGTATCCGACTGGCGCGATACCACCGTCATTATCCATTTTTTTAATGATAGGAAACATCTTCCAGTAAAAAGAGGTAATAGTAAGTGCCAGCACAGCAACCGAGATTATCTTGAGTGTAGGTTCTGCCCAAATAAGAATTACTAAGAGCAGAGATACAATAATTAATTTAGTGCCTGCAACCCAATACACTAGATATTTTATAAGATTATGAATTTCGGGATCTTTTTTTGACTTGTTCCAGGCATTGAATACACCTATACCATTGGCTTTTTTTAAAGAGGGCTTTAAGTAAAGCACAAATAGATTGAATGTCTCCAGAACAATAAAAGTAGCTAGTACGATATTAAGAATTATCATAATACCTTAATTGTAACACTTAAGGGCCGCCAAGTATAAACGCTCTACAATAAAGTAAATATATTTATTTTAAACGAACTAGTTTGCCACTGCGCTTAACAATATTTTTATAGTCCCACTGAATGTCTTTAGATTTTTTTATCCAACGCTTTAAGGCAACTAAATCGATCTGATCTACGTTTGCATACTTTGCTTGTGCGGCCTTAAAACTACCCTCTGCTTGCAATTTTGGTTCGTCAAATGATTGACCGCTCCAAAAAAGTAGTTGTACACAATCTTTAAGAACACTATAGCCAGCCACGGGGTTACCATCAAGAAACCAAACTGGTGAGCCGTGCCATATCTTGCTCTGTGCCTCTGGCAACCCTTTACCCAATACTTCTGCAAACAAACTACAAATCTGTTTTTCTTGCCCAGACCTATTGTTGTTGAATGTTTGTATGTCTTTGTTCATTTATATAGTTATTATATATCAATAATTGGTATGGTTTTGTCTCAAGAATATAACCAAACTTTTTAAAAAGTATTTTTATTTTCTTGCCCCTACAATGGAAATACTTGTAATTCTTAAATTAACTAGTACAAAGATACTAGCCTTAGATTTAGGTACTAATATATAAAATCAATTTACTTTGCTGATTTTTTCTTTTAGCTTATTTTTATTGATTAAATATATTCCTTTACCACTCGATTTGATAACTCCATCATCTTCCAGATTGGCTAGTTCTTTTGCAACAGTTTCGCGAGTAAGACCAAGGGCATCTGCAAATTCAGCTTGGGTTAAACTAAAAAGAGTTTTAACCCATCTGTTATTGTCTGTAGGTAGCGAGATCCTCTCTAACATATATCTAAACATATAAAGCAGTTTATCTATCGCTTTTGGCTGTACAAGTGTTTCTATTCTGTGTTTAGCTGCTTGCATACGGTTATCTTGTACTAGTAAAAGTTCATAAAGAGCTTCGGGATTTTCTTTAAGCAGCTGTGGAAATTTTATTCTATCAATAACACAACAAACTACATCTGTATAAGCACGATAATAGTACTCTAGTGGTTCAGATGGAGAAATCAGCCAGTTGTTGGGAATCAACTCGTACTCTTTCGCCGAAATAATTCTACGCTCTGTACCTTGTTGGTCGTATGAGTAGGTAGCTATTACTCCAGATATAGGAATAAAACCATTTCTAGGTATTTCACCGGGTTTGAATATTACTTGGCCTTCTTTGAAGCCCTTGGTGGGTAGACGCTTTAATATAGGTTTAAGTCTTAGCATGGTTTTTATTATATTATACTTACCTGTTGAACAAAATTGATACTTTTAGTTTACAGATTATATTTAATATTTCAACTTAAATCAATTCAAGCCACCTTGAAATATACAAATAGTATTACCCAGAAGTGATATAATAGTGGTAAATAAATAATAAGGAGTTACTTAATGGCCAAAGCAAAATCAAAAAACCCCGATATAGAAATAAAAGCCAATTTGGGCGACCCAGAAAAATGGAAAGAGTGGAGCAAAGAGTGCGGTAAGAATAATAGTGGTGCCCAGCATGGAACAGCTGGCGCATTATACTTTGTAGGCTTTATTGGCTCAATGGTGTACTGGATGCAAGCCGCTACCGACTTTGGCGCTGTAATTACCGGTATATTAAAATCTTCAGTTTGGCCGGCCTATATTGTATACAAACTCTTAGAGAGTTTTTACGGTGTGGTTCGCTAATCGTCGATTATTTTAGCCCAATACATTTATGAACCAAAAATCTAAGCGTAAGCACAATACAGAGCTACCTACTATCAAAGAGCTCGCTAGCATTCTTGCAGCCGAATCGCATAGACCAGTTGTGGCTGGAAAAGAGTCTACACATTACCCTAATTTTGAATCTATTATTAAGTGGCTGAGTCACCTTGGCCTGTCTACCAAATTTTTTGATCAAGACTTACCAACATCAGAACTTGATAGACATAGTGCGGTAGAAGATATTAAAGGCCTTGTTGACCAAATGGTGAAAGCTATGCTTGATCAGAATGTAGTAAATAACTCGAGCAAAATTATTTATGACGATGTCTATAGTTACCTGTCCGAGGAAGACAAACTGAAAAAGGCAGACCTAATATTTGTCTTTGGATCTAAAACTCCGGTACGAATAGAAAAGGCGATAGAAATATACAACCAAGGTTGGGCTAATAAGATAATGATAAGTGGAGGTAATCCATTTTACGACTCAAGTAATTCGCTATCAGAAGCTGAGCGGTATCAGCAACTAGCCGTTGAGAATGGAGTACCTTTCAGGAATATTATAACCGAGCACAATTCTATAACCATTCCCGATAATGTCAGAAGCTCACTTAATTTATTAGATCAAAAAGAATTCAATCTTGGTAGTATTATATTAGTGAACTCACCCTACACACAAAGAAGGGGTTGGGCGCATTTCAAAAAATATCTGCCAGAGAGTGTCGATATAGTTAGAGTAAATTCAGCTACAATAGAGAAATATCAAAAAAACAATTGGTACCGCAATGAAGATGGTATACGCACATTTGCCAATGAGTTTGTCAAAATGAAAGTGGCAGTAACCCTAAATACTGCATAATTTTTTGAAATAGCTAATTAAATTTCTGAATTTAACTTTTGATACAATATATCTATGAAATGGAGTAAACCACCTCTTAATAAAGTCTACGAAGCTTTAGGATCTATTGCTGATAGCCGGGTAGAGGTGGACGGAAATACTGCCAAGGTTTATTCTTCTAGTCGCAATAAATACTATGAGGTTGTGTACGATCCTGATGCGAAAACAATTGTCTCCAACGACAACGCGTCATATTGGGTAGGCTACATGGGTTATCCGAGTATTGCGTTTATATTGGCGAAAGGACTGGTTAAGTATGACACCAAACTTCTAACCTATCTCAAGGGATTCGCATGGAAAGACCTCAATATGAAATTTAAAAAATTTGAGAAGACTAACGCCTACGTTGATGAACAAATAGTAAAGAACTATGGTGTGAAAATCGATCGGTTTCACGAAGAGCTAGAAGGTATACTGGAAAGTATTGGCAGACTCAATCTCCACAAACCCTCGAAAATCAAGAAACCACCGTCTGGCTATTAGTATATAATAAAGTTGTTGTGGTAACATATAATCAAGATTTATCAAACAAAAATGAAAAAACAAAATCATCGTTATAGATTTGTTTCTCTAATTGGACTAATAGCTGTGTCTGGGGTAATTTCTTTGTCGTTTGCCATAAAGGTAAGTAGTAAACTTCAGTCTCGCTCAGTACCAACCTACGCCGTTGTAGGCGTGATTGGCCAAGCATCACAAAATACTAACAGTGCGCTACAAACCAAGCCAGAAACTACCGGTGGAGCAGCAAGTTATTATTTAAATTCATCAAATACATCTAGCCCCAACACTAAAACACTGGTGAGATTCTCTTCACCCGAGGCTCAACAAGAATTTATTAATCAAAACAATTTAGAGATGAGTGAGCTAAATAGTGTTGATAAGATTGGTCTGTACGGGGTTAATAATAGCACTAAGCTTAAAATAACAAAGGGCGCTGAAGTGTTTGCCAATAGGCGCTATCAAGCGTTGCTCACCCCAACAGATAATTACTTTACTCAACAATGGTATTTGAATAAGATAGGCGCACCTAACACCTGGAATAACACTACCGGAAGCTCGTCGGTAGTAGTTGCTATTATTGATACTGGTTTTGCACTAAATCATCAAGATCTTGATAATAAGTGGACCATAAATAGCGGTGAGAGCGGGCCTACAAACAACGAAGGCAGCGCTCCCAACTGTACTAGTCGCTCGCTAGCACTCGACAAATCGTGCAACAATATCGATGACGATGCCGACGGCTACACAGACAACCACAGGGGTTGGGATTTCGTAACTGACACCAACAGCGTGCAGGCGGGCGAGCAAAGTCCGGCCGCAAGCAAAGCCTATCACGGTACTTTTGTGTCAGGAATTGTGTCGGCAGAAACCAATAATAACCAAGGTATTAGCGGTGTAAGCTGGAGCTCAAAGCTGTTGCCAGTGCAAGCCTTGTCAGATAACGGCAGTGGCGACACTCTTTCGGTGGCTTTAGCTATTAACTATGCCACAATACACGGCGCCAAGATAATTAATCTGAGCCTGGGCACTGATGGCGATGATCCAATTGTAGCTGATCAGATACAGCAGGCAATTAGCAGCGGTGTGACAGTGGTGGCTGCAGCTGGTAATGACGGCACCAGCCAACTATCATATCCCGCCAACTATCCAGGCGTAATTGCTGTAGGCGCTACAGATTCATCAGACAATATTGCTAGCTTTTCTAGCTATGGCGCTAATATATCGCTTGTTGCACCCGGAACCAGCTCAATATGTAGCACTAGCTGGAAGGTCAGTCAGCCCAACGATTTTTACGATTGCAACCATAGCGGTACATCATTCTCCTCGCCAATGGTGGCTGGCGCTGCGGCTTTGCTCTTGGCGCAAAACCCAACTCTTACTCCGTCGCAAATTAAATCTGCTCTTACTTCTACAGCAACAAAAGTAGCAGGTATGGGCGGGCAGAGCTTTACCTCACAATATGGTTATGGGCGTTTAGATATTTATAATGCCCTTAAGAGTGTATCTCTAGCCGCACCCGAGGGTAGTGCTATCAACACCCATTCTGTAAGCTTGTTAGCCACAAATGGAGTATACAAACCGCAAATGAATACTAGCTGCGCAAGCTACTATACATCCTCGGTTTGTCGTATTCGAGCTATAAATACAGCAACTAACCAAGTAGTAGAACTAACCGACCTCGATAGTTTGAGCGCCACCATCAACCATTACTGGAACGCCTCCACTGTAGGGTTAAGCATTGGAACGTGGATAGTGCAAATGCAAACTGAGGTGTCTGGCAAGTACAGTATGGTGCGCGAGGAGTCGCTTGTTGTTTCGCCTTAATAAAAAATATATTACGTGAGATAATCAATATATGAACGACATTGTAAAGTATTTAGAAAGTCTACCAACAGAGCATAGAGCAATAATAGAGAAAATTATTAAAGTAATCAAAAGAACTACACCAAATGCCGTTGAAGTAATTAGTTACGGTATGCCAGTTTATAAGTATAAGGGTAAATATTTGATTGGGGTTGCGGCATTTAAAGAGCATATGAGTATTTTTCCTGGATCTGGAGCAGTTGAAGAGTTTGCTTCAGCGCTTACTGAATTTAAAACATCAAAAGGTACTATTCAGTTTACTGCTACTCAGCCTCTGTCAGAAAGTCTACTGGTGAGAATTATTAACTACCGGCGCAGACAAATAGATGAGTTAAAGCATTAGAGGGTATGCTAAACTAATATTATGAGTGCAATAAGCGTCAAAAACTTGACTAAAAAGTACGGTAACTTTATGGCTGTAGATGACATTAGTTTTGATGTCAAAAAAGGTGATTTCTTTGGTTTTATTGGGCCAAACGGCGCAGGCAAGACTACAACTATAAAATCTATAATTGGTCTGCTCAGGCCTAACGCTGGCACTATTGAGTTGCTGGGTGAAAATATTGCGAAGAACAACTTTCAGCAAAACCTCGGCTTGGTACCCGGCGAAGCCAATCTCTACGGTAACTTGAAGGTCAAAGACCAAATTAATTATTTTGCTCAGTACTACAATAATGTCGACCCAGCTTACTTGGCAAAACTTAAAGACATGTTTGAGATTAGAGACCAAAAAAAACTATCCGAGCTCTCGCTGGGCAATAAAAAGAAAATTGCAATTGTTTGTGCGCTAATGAACCAACCCAAGCTGCTGGTGTTTGACGAAGTTACTAATAGCCTTGATCCGCTCATGCAAAAGACCTTATTTGATGAGTTAGCTAGACTCAACACTAAAGGCGCTACTATATTTTTCTCTAGCCACAACCTTGAGGAGGTACAAACTTACTGCAAAAACGTTGCTATTATTCGCTCGGGCAAAATAATAGAGCAAGATAATGTTAAAAAAATTGTTGCAAGCATGGGCTTGCAAGTAACCCTCAAGACCAAGACTAAGATAGATCAGTCCTTTTTGACAGATCATAAGATAGTGCATAAGCCCGTTGGTTTAGGGTCAATTACTTTTATTTACAAAGGCGATATTAATGAGCTGGTGAGTTATGTGAGTAAGTACAAACTAGAGTCGTTGCGTATTGCCGATGTTAAGCTTGAAGATATTTTTGGCGAATATTATGAAAGGGAGTTGTAATGAAATCTGGATGGATACTATACAAATTTGAGATGAGACAAAACCTCAGGTCATTTTTAATTTGGTTTGTGGCTATTGCTACTGTACTAATACTATTTATGTTAATGTTTCCATCATTTAAATCATCTGACTACCTAGAGCTAATAAACGCTAAGATCAATGCCATTCCAAGAGGTTTGGGTACGGCTTTTGGATTAACTCCAGAAACCGTCGGAGCTAGTTTTCAAAATGTATTCTTTTGGTTTTCTTACATGTTTCAATTCTTTGTAATTGCAATAATTATTTATGCAATTAACTTGGGTTCTAATATTATTTCTAAAGAACACGAAGACAAACATATTGACTACTTAGCAACCAAGCCTATATACAAAAGTGAGATTGTGATGGCTAAATATAAGGTGCTTTTTACCTACATACTCCTTTTTTCTGTAGCTCTGTTTATTGTAGGCTACGCGACACTTACAGTATATAATACCGACAATGTGAGTTATCTAAGCGAAATGCTACGCCTGTATGCTAAGGTATTTTTAGAGTATTTAGTGTTTGGCACGCTAGCTTTTACACTTGCAGCCGTCTCTAAACGAACCTCCAAAAGTACACTGATTGTTGTATCGGTATTTTTTGCTAGCTACTTGGCTGGTATTGCTTCTGAGTTACTACCTCGACTAGAAAAACTAAAATACCTTTCACCATACTTTATGTTTCAAACAGAGACAGCTGGGGTAGGATTTAGTAATACTGATTGGCGATACTCGGCAGCTCTTATTAGCTTGAGTGTAGCAATGTTAATAATTGCAGTTTGGCGCTATAGCAACAAAGATTTAAGTTTGGGCTAAGTATAATTATTGAGTGTTCGTACAGGGCTTTAAAAATTATTTGGAATACTACTTGAGGTAATGGTGTCGACATACATTATAATAAATACATGAAGAAGCATAAGCGTAAAACTTCTAGCGAGCTGACCAAAAACCACTATATATTTATTGTTGTTGCAATAGCAATAAGCTTTGCATTAATAGGTATTGCAGCAAAAAGTTATTTAACAATAAATAGCAACAAGATAACAATTTCTTCTAAAATTTCAAAAGCTCAGATTATAATGCCAAAATATGTGGCTGCGGTTGGTGATATAACGTGCGACCCAACCGAGCCTGCCTCGAACGGATTGGATGCTACAAAATGCCAAGACGCTAAAGTAGCGGATGCAATTTACAAGCTTGGGCCTGATAAGCTGATATTACTAGGTGATTTGCAGTATAGCAACGGCAGCTTGGCCAAATTTCAACAAGCCTTTAACACAAATTGGAGTAAGTTCTTGCCAATAGATTTGCCCTCTCCAGGTAATCATGAATATGAAACCAAAGGCGCGACCGGTTATTTCGACAACTTTAACGGCACAAACGTAACAAGCGGAATTGCCGGCAGTAGAGGACAGGGTTATTATCACACTAGTATTGGAGATTGGTCGGTGTATTCACTCAACTCTAATTGCAAAGATATTGGTGGTTGTGAGCCTGGTAGCGCACAATACGTTTGGCTCGAATCTGAACTATCCAAAGATACAGCCATTTGCAAACTGGCCTATTGGCATCATCCATTATTTAGCTCTAGCAAGCACGGAGTTGATGTGGCCGACACTAGCCGCATGGTAAAGGTGTGGGATTTATTACAAAAATACAAGACTAGCATTGTACTTAATGGTCACGATCATGTTTATGAGCGTTTTGCTCCACAAAGCAGTAATGGCCAAGCCAGTACTGATGGTATAAGACAGTTTACTGTAGGCACAGGAGGTAAGGATTTTTACAAAAAAATAACAACTAAACCTAATAGTGAATTTTTTAACAATACCAACTTTGGTTTCTTAGAATTATCATTAAGTAGTGGCAAATATAGCTGGCAGTTTAAAACAGTCGACAGTAGTATTTTAGATAGCGGATCTAGCAATTGCGCTAGTATCTAAGATCTTTTTACTACTCTTTAGAAAATGGCTATTTGTCAAAACCATGATAGAATATCGAAATGAAATACATACCTTTCGGTTTAAAAAAGATTAAAGAAGTTGCCAAAGATTACCCAACGCCGTTTTATATTTATGATGAATCTGGTATTGTAAAAACTTGTCAAAATTTATACAAAAATTTTAATTGGGCTACAGGTTTTAAAAACTACTTTGCATTGAAGGCTTTGCCCAACCCAGAAATTTTAAAGTTGGTTAAAGATAACCATATGGGTGTAGATTGTAGTTCTATGGCCGAGCTGGTTTTGGCTGAAGAAGTAGGTTTTGAAGGTAGAGATATAATGTTTACCAGCAACGACACCCCAGCAGAAGAATTCTTAAAGGCCAATGAGTTAGGCGCCATAATTAATCTAGATGACATATCGCATATTAACTTTCTGGAAAAAACTTTAGGTAGTTTACCCACTATTCTATGTTTTCGTTACAACCCTGGCTCTGAGCGCACTGGTAACGTAATAATTGGTAATCCTGCCGAAGCCAAGTATGGTTTAACTAGAGAGCAGATTTTTGAGGCTTACAGGATAGCTAAAGAAAAAGGTGTAAGTGAGTTTGGTTTACACACTATGATAGCCAGTAACGAGCTAGATATTGGTTATTTTATAGAAACAGCTAGAATGATGTTTGAGCTTGGGCTAGAAATAAGACAAAAACTTGATATTGACCTTAGCTTTATCAACCTTGGCGGCGGTATAGGTATTCCATATTTACCAGAGCAAGAAAATATTGATATCGAAAAACTTTCTAGCGAGATACAACAAGTTTATAGCGAAATACTATTAGAAAACAACCTACAGCCAAAATTGTTTTTTGAGCTGGGTCGCTATATCACTGGCCCTCATGGTTATTTAGTAAGCACCGTTATTCATAAAAAGAACACATATAGGGAGTATGTAGGGCTAGACGCAAGTATGGCTAACTTGATGCGTCCTGGAATGTACGGTTCATACCACTACCTTACTATTCTGGGTAAAGAAAACCAACACCACGATCACACTTACGATGTAACTGGTTCACTTTGTGAAAATAATGATAAGTTTGCAATTGCAAGAGATTTACCAAAAGTAGATATTGGTGACATTGTAGTTATTCACGATACTGGGGCCCACGGGCACAGCATGGGATTTAATTATAATGGCATGTTGCGCTCAGCTGAGCTACTCTTAAAAGAGAAAGGAGAGGTTAAATTGATTCGTCGCGCTGAGACGCTTGACGATTATTTTGCAACACTAAATATATAGATATGGCAATAAAACCTAAATGCGACAAATGCAACAAAGAATTGACAGAGTTTGGCGGAATTTTACTGAGTCCACCGAATAAAAAAAACGAAGTCAAAAAATACCATCTTTGTGTAGAGTGCTATAAACAATTCAAAATAGAATTGCGTAAATAAAAACACCCCGCAAATTGCATTGCAGGGTGGAGTGCTTATCTCATTCCTCTAGGGTTAATTCTTGTGTACGCCCCAGGTTTATTGCGCGCACTTTTATAGAGCGCCATTGCTCTGGTAGTTGGTGATATGGTTGTGCCCTTGCACCAACCACAGGTTTTGCCGTCATCGGTTTTACCATCGGTGCAAAAGGTGCAGTATATTATTTCAACTTCTACGTCGCTGTCATTACTTTCTACCATCGGCTTATCATCCTTTGGTACCTGGCTAAGTTAGCCTCTCGCTCTAGCCTTTCTACTTGTTTTACTAGTTCGTCGCGCTCGGCCTTTATAGCCAAGTAGCCATCTATGCACTCAGCAATTCTTGTACTAGTACCAGGCACAAAGTGCTGAAGAGCGCGAGTTATATCGTGGTATCCAATAGCGCGGTGTTTGGGTAATGCTTTGTCGATTGCATCAGCCGCGCGTTCTGATAATTTTTTGATTATCATTACATTCCCCGGTCTTTAGGTACGAGTTAACTGGTGCTATTTAAACACATGGTTGCTATAAATTCAATCAAACCGCTAAAAACTGATATAATAAACACGTTGTCTTGACCGCTAGAATACAGACGAGAGGAAGACTATGAACTCCGTACCTACAATAGTTTTACTAATTGCGGCTGGGTATGTGCTGATAGGCCTGGGATTCTTTATCAATAACTGGCACCAACAAGGGCCATGCGTAACAATTAGGTTTATGCCAGAAGATATACTTATGTATGCTTGTATAAATATTTTCTGCTGGCCTATTATTACGGTATATATGATTAAGTACCGATCGAAAAACAACGATACTCAGTCATAGCCCAAGTAACTTCTTGGGCCTTTTTAATTTACTTGGTTTGTCACTTTGCCTTTTGTGAATTCTATGACCGTCTCAACAGTAGATTTTCTTATTCTTTGCAATGCCTGATGCGTGTTGTAGGCATTGTGCGGGCTAAGAATTACATTGGGCATTTTCTCTAGTATGTCTAGCTCGGCTGAGAGTCTGAGGTCTTTGGCTTTTGACTTGGCTAGCAGGGCCATCTCGTGATCAATATCTATCATCGCCTCACCATCAAGCACATCTAGTCCCGCACCGGCAAGCTTGCTATTCTGCAGAGCATTTATAAGCGCAACATTGTCTACTAAATCACCTCGAGCGGTATTAATGAGTACAGCACCTTTCTTGAACTTTGCAAGTGCATTACTATCAATAATTTGCTTATTGTCTTTACCACCTGGTACGTGGAGAGTAATTACGTTGGACTTGGCAAAAAGATCATCAAGCTCTACATACTCAAAACCGAGTGCTTTGGCAACTTCTGGCTTGGGGTAGGGGTCGTAGGCTACCACGTTCATCTCAAAACCACGTGCTATTTTAATTACTCTTTGGCCAATTTTGCCCGCACCTATTACCCCCAATGTACTACCAGCCAAATCATTACCCACTAGTTTAGTGTGATCAATTTGACCTTGACCAACTTGCACCGTTGCGTCTTGCAGCTTGCGGCTCAAAGAGAGTAGAAGTGCAAAAGTATACTCGGCTACCGTATGCTCGCCGTAGTTAGGAACATTGCTTACAACAATGCCAGCCCTTTTAGCGGCCTCAGTATCAATATTGTCATAGCCAGTTGATCGGCAGATAATAAGTTTGGTATTACCTAACTTTTCCATCATGGCGGCAGTGATTTTTGAAGTTACAAAAACCGAGATTATTTCTGAGTTTACGGCAAGCTCAATGTTTTCTGAACTCAGAGGTTCTGTAATACACTCAGCTTCAGTATTCTCTGACAACATTTGCTGGTATAATTCAGACTCATTTGGCTCTATGTCGAATAATGTTATTTTCATCTATACCTCCTTAGCTATTTCTAGTAATCTATCATATTTGGCTACACGCTCGCCTCTAACAGGAGCGCCAATTTTCAAGCCATAAGCCCCAACGCCGTAAGCCAAGTCACTTATAAATGTACTGGTTGTCTCACCGCTGCGGTGGCTAACTATCACTTTTAAGTTATTTTCGACTGTTGCCTTGATAGCCAACATTGTCTCGCTAAGCGTACCAATTTGGTTGGGTTTGATAATTACTCCGTCTATTAATTCTTTAGCAGCATACTTGTTAATAAAATCTGCGTTTGTTACTGTAAGATCGTCACCAATCACCATAAAATTATGCTTGGTTTTGGCTAACTCCTGCCAGCCGTCAATATCGTCCTCGGCAAAAGGGTCTTCAATAGACAACATATTATAATGCTGGCTATAGCCCATATAAACCTCTAAAAGTTCTTGCCGGCTTAGACTTTGCTGCTCAAATTCGTATTTGCTATTTTTATAAAATGAACTGGCGGCGGCATCAAGTGCGAAGTCGAAATGATTACTTATTAACTCGTTGATGGCCTTATAAATATCAAGAATTTGCTGATGTTTGGCGCCTACCGGTGCATAGCCACCTTCGTCACCAACCAGTTTGGCACCAGCACCAAATTCTTGAGTTAGGGCCTGACCCAACATTATTCTAAAGTTGTGTATTTGCTCAATGTTTTTTTCAATATTAACAGTTTTGGGTACAATCATAAATTCTTGTATGTCTAGGCCTGGGGCGTGTTTGCCACCGTTTACTAGGTTGGCATATATTTTTGGAAAGCTTGGCTTGGTCTTGTATTGTTCGGCTAAGTATTTCCATAAAGGCATTTTTTTTACTACAGCACTAAGTTGAGAATATGCTAGACTCAAACCAATAATTGTATTCGCACCCAAGTTGGACTTGTCGCTTGTGCCATCTATACTACTAAGTAAATCATCAAAGTTTTGTTGTGCAAATAATTCAAGACCAATTAACTGAGGTGCAATATCGGCTAATTTGGCAATATCTTTGCTTACTCCTTGGCCTTCGTATCTTTCGCCGCCATCGCGTAGCTCGTGAGCTTCGTTTTTACCGGTACTTGCCCCTGCTGGTACACCAAATACTGTCGTAACATCTCCACAGCTCATGTTTACTTCAATGGTGGGCTCGCCACGAGAGTCCAATATTTCGGTGGCACTTATTTTTGTTATTTTCATTTTTTACCTCCAAGGCCCAACATAAAATCAGAAACATTGGCGGTAACTCTATTTATTTGCATATGATCACCAAGTTTCTTAAGAGCATCATAACCAGAATTTTTCTCGACTGCTTTGGCTGGGTCGATGCCGTGATCTTTTAGTTCGGTTACACTAATATCGCTATCGGCAATGGCTCCAGCAACTGCGATATTATCTTTGCCGTCGCTGGCAGCTGAGACTATTACACTATTGCTTGGTAGTGAAGGTATAGACGAGAGCACCACATCTTGATTACGACCACCTTTGCCAGGGTGCTTTACAACCACTTGAGTTTCGCCACAACCCAGTAGGGCTACACCCGGCTCAATAGAATCGGCCATTTGGGGACCAATTTGGTTGGCCATACCAGCAATTTGTTCACTAAATATCTTAGTCTTATAGCCTAGCTTGGTAGCCTCGGTGCGCATACCTTCAACCGCAGTAGCACCACTAGCCAAAATAATGTTGGTAACTTTTTCAAAGTACTTGGGGTCTTTGGGGGTATCGACTAAGTCTATTTTGGGTAATTGGTAGTGATCAATGATTTTTTGGGCATCGGCTTTGGTGGTTTTGTCGAGTACTGTTGGACCAGAGGCAATAAAATTGAGATCGTTACCCACCACATCTGAAATTACCAGCGATACAACCTCGGCTGGATAAGCGTATTGAGCTAAGTAACCACCATGAATGAGCGAAACATGTTTACGTACGGTATTTATCTCTTGAATGCTAGCGCCAGATCTTAATAGAAAACTAGAAATAAATTGAAGTTCTAAGCATGTTAAGCCACCCGGCTTGCAAAACAAAGAGGAGCCCCCGCCGCAGATGATTGTAATTACTAAATCGTCTTTTTTTGCACGCAATAATAGATCGGTAATTTGTTTGGTGGCCAAAATATTTTGCTCAGAAGGTAGGGGGTGAGTACCTTTTAAGGTGGTGATCTTTTTTAACTTGATTGAGACTGTGTCTATCACAAACCCAGCTCTAATATTTTTAGCACCAATAATGTCTTCAATAGCCTTTGCTGCGAGATCTGAGCCTTTACCAACTCCTACTACATATACATTTTTATATTTGTCTAGATGGTAGGTTTTGTCTTGAATTTTGAGCACGTGGTTTTTGTAAGTGATGTTTTGATTGTAGATATTTTCAATCTTAATAGCTTCATAGCCAGCCTCAACAATTTTGAGTGCATCGCTACGTAGCCTGTTTTTAGATAGCTGTTTGATGTTTTTTATAATCATAAAATAATAACTAAAACTATGTCTGTATATGTATAGTTTAACATTATATTGGTCTATATATAATTAATGTCTTTTGGTTTCAATTATTAATCTTTTAATATTTCGTCGATAATGAGCACTAAAGATGCAAGTGCAGTCTCGGCTTTGAGTAAGTACTTGCTTATACCAAATTGTTTAGCCCTATCTATCATATCTTGATCTTTAGAATTAGATAATATTACAACTGGTACATTGGAGTGCAGGTTTTGTCTTATCTCTTCTAACACTTCAAAACCATCTTTTTTAGGCATGGCAATGTCGAGCAAAACAAGGTCTGGCTGGTTTTTTTCAAACATAATCAAGCCTTCTTCGCCATCCATCGCGTAGACAACTCTGTATTGTGAGTTTTCAAACTTGGCCTTAATTGCCTTAATAAGCGATGGATTATCTTCAATAATTAATAATTTTTTCTGCACCCGTTATGCCCTGATTAGTAAATATTTATCATTTTATACATAAGTATTATATATAACTTACATCGATAGAGCTATAGATGTCGGCTAAAACAGCCCAAGCTTTTAGGTGTAAAATCTGCTACTATAAAACTAATGCTAGGCAGAACACGTCAATTACTACATGTGTTTCAAAAAGGTAGTCGCGAACTAGATACTCGCGATGTGCTTGAGGCACGAAAATATATAACGTCTTACTGGAAACATTTAAAAAGATTTAATCCTAAAGAAGATTCTACACTCATAGCTCTGCCTAAGCCGTACGTGGTGCCAGCATATGAGCCGGGTCGAGAGTTTGACTTTCCCGAACAGTATTATTGGGATAGTTATTTTATTAGCCAGGGACTACTTGATAATAAACACAAAGATGTAGTGGTGGGTATGTTAGAAAATCTAATATTTATGTTTGACAGGTTTCATATTATTCCCAATGCTAGTCGCAACTACTTAACTGGGCGCTCGCATCCACCACTTCTTACTAGTTATATATTTGATGTGTATCATGCCTATGATATGGACAAAAAGTGGCTGAAAAAAATGATTGAAACTGCTCAGCACGAATATCGCATAGTTTGGATGGGTACTACCAAACCCAATGTACGTAAAGTCTATTTGGGCTTGAGTCGTTATTATGATATAAATGTACTCAATGACTTAGCCGAGGCCGAGAGCGGCTGGGATATGACCACTCGGTTTAGTAGGAAATGTCTAGACTATCTACCAATTGATTTAAATGCCCTGCTATACAAATATGAAAAAGATTTTGCGGTAGCTGCCGAGATATTGGGCAATGCAAAAGAGCACAAAGAATGGTTGAAAAAAGCTAATTATCGCAAACGAGCTATTGACCATCTTATGTGGGACAACCTACACAAAACATATTTCGACTTTAATTACCAAAAACATCGCCACTCCATGGTAAATTCGCTGGCCAGCTATTATCCTATGTGGGCCGGTATGATAGATCGACGCAGAGCCGAGCACCTAGTACGAAACCTGCGCCGATTTGAGCACAAGGGCGGCCTAGCCACTACCGAACTACCCAATATGCCAAAAGTGGCTCGTAATTCAATACCTACCCAATGGGCCTACCCTAACGGTTGGGCACCATTACATTTTATAGTTGTGAAGGGTCTGCAGAGGTACGGTTATCAGGCCGAGGCCAAGCGCATCGCTATGAAGTGGTTGCGGTGCAACCTAGAATGGTTTAATCAGCACGGTAATTTTATTGAAAAGTATAATGTTGTTAACCCCGAAAAACCGCCTGTAAAGGGAGTATATCCCACCCAGGTGGGATTTGGGTGGACAAATGCAGTCTTTGAGCGTTTTTGCCAAGATTTTATCGACAAACCCCAATAGGGTGAGGGCCAATTATAAACACAAGTAGTATTGTGATAAACTTTAAACCATGAGCAGCCACAAAAAAACTAATAAAACAATAGGTTTTTGGCATAGACACAAAATACTACGCAATATATTGCTCGGCATAGTAATAATCTTAGCAATTTTAATAAGCTGGCTGGTACTTACTAGCATTCGAGCCGCTAGATATCAGAGTGAAATAGAGCCGTTTTACGATACTAATGGCATTGCTAGCCAGGGCACTCCTGGTGAGTTACTCAGACAAGAACCACTTAGCGCTCAGGTGGTGGGTGGAACATCACAGCGAATATTGTATCGTTCTCAACGTGCTGATGGTAGTGCCTCAATTTCGTCTGGCATGATTTTCATACCCAACAATTCTCCCAGCACCCCTAGGCCGGTGGTAGCTTGGGCACATGGCACTATTGGTATGGGCGATGATTGTGCACCATCACGCCTCAGCGACCCCACGGCTAATATCGCTTGGGTGAATACCATGCTGCAAAACGGCTGGGTGGTGGTGGCCACCGACTATGCTGGGCTAGGTACGGCTGGTACTGAGCAATATTTGGTTGGTAAAACTGAGGCGTATGATGTACTAAACAGTGTTAGAGCTGCCCGCCAAATTACCAACTTTCAAGCTAGCAATCAATTTGCCGTATGGGGACACTCACAGGGCGGCCACTCAGCCTTGTTTACTGCCCAGCAGGCTCTGGCCTATGCACCAGATCTCAAACTTGTGAGTACCGTGGCTTCGGCACCCGCCGCTGAGCTAATACCGTTACTTAATCAACAATATGGCGGCTCAATAGACTGGGTGATTGGCCCTGAAATATTAATATCGTGGCCAGAAGTTTACAAAAATCTAGATATCAACTCTATTACCACTCCAGTCGGCCTTAGAAATTATAAACAAATTGCCAATAAATGTATTGGTGCAGCTGCTATTAATGGTATGGTACGCAATCAATTTGGTCAGCGTATTTTTTCACAAAATCCTGTAGATGTACCTTCCTGGAACGCTGTTGCCCAAGCTCAATCTGCACCATTGCTTAGCCCATCACAGCCTTTGATGGTAGTAGAGAGTCTTAGTGACACCGTTGTGTTACCTAATACTACAGCTCTCTATATTCAAAAAGCCTGCCAAGCCAACTCTAACCTCACATCATTATGGATAAACAATGTTGGCCATTTGCAGATTCCACAAGTGACATCTCCCGATGTAATTAGTTGGCTAAGTGATAGATTTGCCAATAAACCAACTAGCCCAGCTTGCTCTCAAGCGCTGCCTATAGCCCCAGCTAGCTAAGTTACAAAAAACACCCGCCAGTAATAGGCGGGTGAGTTTTAAGCATTTTGCACTAGAAAGTTTTAGCTAATAATGGTTAGTTTTGGTTCGCTTCGCCTCCCTCTGGTCTGTTATGCATACCCATTCCACCTGGCCCACCATGGCCACGACCTCCGGGGCCCATCATTCCAAAGCCTTTTGGAATATTATTGTCTTTGGACCACTGTTTCATCTCGGTGTGAATAGCGTCCATTGCAGCCTTACGTTTAGCCTCGTCTGTTTCGGCGCGTGCAGCATCAAGCTTGGGTTTTATCTCGGCTTGCTTGACAATAATCTTATTTTTTTGATCTTCTGTTAGCTTTCCATCCTTGACAGCTTGAGTAAGACGATCGTTCATTTTGGCTTGGTGCTGCTCTTCAATAACCTTGGCAACATCGTCTTTGTTAAGATTGAATTTAGAAGCTATGGCCTGTGCCAGATTAGCAGTAGGGCTACTGCTTTGTGCGGTAGTTTGGGCAAAGGTGATGCCTCCCGCCAAAACCGATGCAGCCACACCGGCCGTAGCAATACTCGCAATTATTGCTTGCTTTTTCATATAATTCAGATTCTCCTTGTTAATTTTATATAACTACACCGTAATTTGCGTCAGGGCCTGCAACTTTTATTCTTGGCCGACTTAACGCAACTACAAAGCGTAACAATACCCACATTACAGCGCTTGTCTGAAAACCGGCTGAAATTTGTAGGTAAAATTTATCAGTGTATTCTCAGCTGTTTCCGAGTAGAATATAAGGTATGAAAATATTAGTAGTTGAAGACGAACACAAAATTGCCGCAGCTATTAAGCGCGGTTTAGAGCAAGAACACTTTGCGGTTGATATTGAACACGACAGCGACGAAGGCCTGTCGGCAATTATAAATGATGAGTATGACTTGATTATTTTAGATAGGATGCTGCCTGGTACACTCGACGGCATTGATATTTGCGAACGTATGCGAGCTAAAAAAATATTTACTCCAGTGTTGATGTTAACTGCCAAAGATAAGATTAGTGATAGGGTAGAGGGCCTCAATGCCGGAGCTGACGACTATTTGGTAAAACCCTTTTCGTTTGAGGAGTTGTTGGCTAGAGTGCATGCGCTTTTGCGCCGACCCAAAGACTCTACTGGCAACACTCTGGAGGCCGACAATCTGGTACTAAATACCACCACCTATCAAGTAACGCGTGATGGTAAGGACATAGAACTATCAAGCAAAGAGTATGCACTGCTAGAGTATTTGTTGCGACACCCCGGGCAAGTACTTTCAAAAACCAATATTATTAGTCATGTGTGGAATTTTGACTCAGATATTCTACCTAACACGGTAGAAGTTTATATTGGCTATCTACGCAATAAAATAGACAAGCCATTTAAAGGCCCCAAACTAATACATACTGTGCGAGGCTTTGGTTATAAGGTGGGAGTAAAATAGGTAATCTCATGATTCACTCAGCCGTACTCAAGCTCACTCTGTATTATGTGGCTGCAATAATGCTTTTAAGTATTAGTTTTAGCGTGGCGCTATATGGTATTTACTCCAATGAGCTCAGTAATGGTCTGCGCCGACCACCAGATTTTTTTCAAACCCAGCTCAACCCCACCAATTATGAGAATTTTCGCCACGAAAGGTTGGTGGAGGCATCAGACAACCTAAAAAATGCGCTGTATATTTTTAATGCTATTGTGCTAATAGTGGGAGCTGCCGTGGGTAATGTGTTGGCCCGCCGAACGCTTCAACCTATTGAAGAAGCTTTTGCAGTGCAAAGCCGATTTACGGCCGATGCTAGCCATGAGCTGCGCACGCCACTTACAGCAATGCAGACAGAAATAGAAGTTGCCCTGCGCGACAAGAAACTTACCAAGCAAGAAGCTGTTGAGCTACTTGAGAGTAACCTAGAAGAGGCCACCAAGCTCAAGACGTTATCAGATAGGTTGCTGCAATTGGCGCGTCAAGATAAGGTAGATGTAATAAAGTCGGCGGTATCGTTAGAAAAAATTGCCATCGAGGCGCTTAACAATGTCATAAAAGTTGCTAGCTCCAAAAAAGTATCCATAGAAAATACCGTTACCGATATCGCAGTTTGTGCCAATCAAGAAAACATTGTTGATGCCGTAACCATTTTGCTAGATAATGCTGTCAAGTATAGCCCGGCGGGTAGCAAGGTTCTTCTAAGCGCCAAAAAATCTGGCAAGCAAGCCTGCATAGTAGTAAAAGATAACGGAGTAGGTATTAAATCTTCAGAGCTACCACACATTTTTGAGCGGTTTTACCGCTCAGACTCATCACGTAGCAAAAACAATGTGCAAGGCTTTGGGCTGGGGCTATCAATTGCTAAAAATATTGTAGAGCTTAATGGCGGATCTATAAGAGCTCAAAGCAAACCTGGCAAAGGCTCAACTTTTACTATCAAGCTTCCAACCTCTAATTGAGAATACTCTCAAGCCTCTTTATTAAGCTAGCTTCTTCGCTGCCGCTACAACTAGCAGGATCTTTTGCTTGATTGTAGCTACTAGCCTTGTTGGCGATGGCGCCGTAACGATCCTGTAGTGCCTGGCTGTCTTCACCTCCATAGCTTATCAGTAAGGTATCTTCACTTTTTATATCCATACTGTTTAGACTACTAATTGTTTTACCGTTTAAAATTAAGCTAAGTTTGCTCTCTGAATTATCGGTATAAATTTTGTTGCCAATGTGTAAATAGCCGGGTTGCACTGCTACATTGATATTTTCAAGAAAATGATTCCAGGTAACTGCACTATCGTGCACGTGTACTATGTCATATTTTTGGTCGTGCATATGGGCTCTGTGTAAAGGGCTAGAATGATTATTCTTTGAGCAAGCAGTAATTTCTTGATAATAAAGCGGGCTCTCAAACTTTTCTTGACTACCATTTATCCAGACTTGAAAGTTAGCATGGTAATGTACACTTTTTTGCTTCCTAGTATTGTATAGTCGCACTCCAGCAAAAATTACAAAACCGAATATTAATCCAGCTAGTAATATTAAAATCGCTTTGTGTTTTGAACTAAGTAAGCTAGTTTTGGTATTGCTCATCGTGAAGTTATCATACTATTTTTGGATTGCACAAGACAATTATTTACTATGCACTATACCTTATGTTGGTAACTTCACTTGTTTTGTAGATAGAAAAGCATTACTATTAAGCTTAAGTATTACTAATAGGAGAAAATATTAAATGGAAGAAAAACCAACCAAAAATAACACCCCAACTTCAAGCAATCAGTCAAAACCAGAGACAGCATCAGCTGCACCAGCTAGCACACCTGCTCAAGCAACAAAAACCAACGGTCTAGCTGTAGCTGCACTAGTGTTAAGCTTTTTTGTACCAATTATTGGTTTAATATTGGGGATAGTTGCCCTTAGTTCTATCAAAAAAAGTGGCGAGGGTGGTAAAGGGCTTGCTAAAGCGGCCATTATCATCTCCTCTCTGATTATGTTGATAAGCATAATTAGCGTAGGATTTTTTGTTTATGCAATTCAAAAAGCCGCCAAAGATAATGGTGTTAATGTAAACAATGGCAGTGTAACTATACAAGGTAAGGACGGTAATTCTGCTAGTATAGGCGGAAATGCACAGATTCCAAACGGATTTCCAAGCGACGTACCTATTTATAAACCATCCGAAGTAGTGGCTTCATCAAAAGCTAATGGTTCTTATGGCGTAAGTTTGCTTACTAGCGATAGTTTGCAAAAAGTTACAGACTACTACAATAGTGAACTACCCAAGCAAGGCTGGCAGAGTAGTGAAGATACCGGCCAGTTTAATTTAAGTGGTGGTAGCGTTGCAACTTTCACCAAAGGCAACCAAACTTTGGGAGTAATTATGGCATCAGACAACAAAAGTGGCAGCAAAACCAGCATTACTCTTACCGTAGGCAACACTAACTAGTTACTATTCACCAGGCCTAATATATGCATTTAGACAAAAATCAGCGTAAGCAAGTCTTTGGGCTCGATCTACACCAGGTTGCAATCATGGTACTGCTCAGCTTTGCCTTGCTTTCGTTAGTCAATATTAGTGCTATAGTAATACATTTTTCTAGAAACACTATTTTGTCCAAGGCTGAGGTGCAATCTAGTTTTGCCGATCAACTCAAAACTTGGTTTTCATCGCCTATACTCAATACCATTACACTGGTGGCATTTTGGATAGTGGTGGGCTTAATGGCCTACGCCGTTTTATATTGGCTATATAGTATTATTACCGAGGCTCGCAATGAAGTGATTGTAGAAAAAGATTATGTTAATAAACAATCTAGAAAAGATAGCAAGAAGTGGCCGTTTATAGAGCTAGGCTTGCTCATATGCTTGGCCTCACTTGCAATTGTTACTATGACTCTACTGTTTCCTATATGGAACAGCCTGTTCTTGGGTTTTGTGTTTGATATGCCAAGTGAAGTATTGAATGCAGTTTTGCAATTAGTAGCGTCTATAGTAGGCATGTTTGTTACTGTATATATGTTTAAGGTGTTAATAAGTGTAATGCTAATTGAAGAATAGAGGTAAATAATAAAAACCCCACACATCAGCTCATAAAGAAAAGTTGTGTGAGGCGAGATAGTAACTACGAGTAATGCACGACGATTTTGTTGAGGTCCGTCAAGATCATATCGCCAATTACCCCGGGCTGTACACGTCGCACATAGGGTATCGACTCAGGGCTGGCCATGATTGCGCAGAGTTGCACAACGCTCAAAGGAGGGTTGAAGTGGTTCCAGTACCCGTCAGGCACCAAACCGGTGAGCTGCATACCCACTTCAACTAAAATATCTGGCTTTTCTATATATGCGTTGCCTCGTGCCACCTCAGCGATGATACGCAGGGCCGATAATAGTGGGGTGGCGTGGCACAGTATCACACCAGTTTGACGTAAGTGTATTAGTTGAGGGTAGTCTAGCAGAATTGGTAATGGCTTGAGCGGATCTTTCTTACTGCCCATGTGTTTATTCCTTTTGTCGACAACACATGCGAGTGTATTAAATCATAACAAGGCATAATCATCAAGCTTGAGTATTATAATTAAAAATCTAACTGTGGTTGATTTTTTAAAACAAATACTAGTACTTACGTATAAGTCCAATCACCACACCCTGGATTTTGAGAGGAGTGCCGGCTTCTACGTAGATAGGCTCCATGGTTGAGTTGGCCGGTTGCAGACGAATGCGGCGAGCTTCTTTGTAGTAACGCTTAAGAGTTGCCTCAGAGTTATTTACCAGAGCTACCACAACATCACCGTTAGAAGGAACATCTTTTTCTTGTACTACCACATAGTCGCCGTCGTGTATGCCGTCATCTATCATGCTTTGACCCTTTACCTGTAGAACATAGGAGTTTTTACTACCAACCATAAAGGGCGGTACCTCTAGTGTGTCGGTGTGACCCGCGAGAGTCTCTATGGGGCTACCGGCTGCAATGAGGCCAAGTATAGGCAAGCCAACCTTGGGTTTGCGCATTTCTTCTTGCAGCTCTTCTACAGGCATAAGAGAGCGAGCCGAGTTGTTACCTTTCACTAGTAGTCCTTTTGCGACTAGAGTATCAATGTGTTGAGCGATAGTAGCCACAGAGCTTAACTTAAGCCCATTGGCTATCTCGCGGTAGCTAGGGGAGTAGCCGTGCTGCTCTATAAAAGTAGAGATAAAATCTAAGGTTTTACGCTGTTTTTTGGTTAGTGCTTGCTTATTCATATTATTTATTTCCCTCCAATAGTTTTATTGCTTACTATAAGTATAACGAACAGCATACGAACATGTCAAGTGATTTTTATACCTTAAATAATAAAATCTAAAGCTTTTATCTAAAACTTCTTGATGGCGTATATCTACAGCCATCTAGAGAGGTAGTAGAGGTATTTGGTAGTCTACATAACAATTATGAAGGGTATTTCTTATCTGTTAATCAAATAAAACTTGGTTGAGCCTCTTGACAATGAATATCAGGTTTCGTAACCTAGAGAGCAGAAGTAACATTTAAGAGGAGGAACCATTTAATGGCATTTACACAAGTTAATTCAAAAGGTCAAACATATTATTTACACGAAAGAGAAGTTACCCTAAAGGGTGGACGCAAACAAGTAATTTACTTTTTTGGTCGTGAAGCCAAAGAAGGTGCTATTGACGAACTACCAGAAGGTTACGAAGTGATTGAAAACACTCGAACCGGTCTACCTATCTTGAAAAAATCTCACAAAGAGTAATAATAAAGATAAGAAGCAAATAAGTGCCTTAGGGCACTTTTTGCGTTACGTAAAAACCCGCCTAAATGCCTAGGCGGGGTGTTGCGTGTCTATGAGGGTATTAAATATTTCTCGTAAAGTAGCAGGTGTCATCATGCTTAGTGAAAGCACCTCGCTTTGTTGGCTGTAGGGAGCATATGCCATAAACATTATGTACTCATGTTGGCGGTAAAACGCCATTTCTACAGCGTTGACTACTCTTTTTGCTAGCGGATCTTGCCAGCCAGTATCTACAACGAGGTTGTTGACCCCCAGGCTTTGTAGAGCAGTCTCTATTCGCTCTATCACGTCTCTGCTAACAAGTATTAAAGGCACCACACCGCTCTCATCTACTTCTAGCAGCTTAAACGAAGGCACATAATCGTCTGAGTCGGGAAAGTAGGGGTGGGGCTCACACTGCACGCTTTTGGCCATAAGTTTTAATCGGTATTTTTTAGCAATGACTCCTAAGCGTTGCATTCCAGCCATTAAGGCTTCTGTTTGGCTAGAGCTAGTTATTTGAATAGTAATGCTTAAGCACTCTTGGCCATCAATGTATCGTGGCCCAGCGTAAGGATTGAGCTCGTAGATGTCGCCCATCAAGTTGACGGCGAACTCTAAAGGTCGGCTACAGCTAGCTTCTAGTACAAAGGTTGCAGCCACCACCCAAACAGTTGGTTTGCTAGTCATTTATTCAACCCCCTTTAGGTTTTAGGTACAAGAATTAGATGTAGATTAACATACATGTATTATATTTGCCAGCTGGTCACTTTGCGCCTAAACGTTTTTTGAGGTATTATTATCAGGTGTAGTATTGCTTTGACGACAATACGGGCCTGTAGCTCAGTGGTTAGAGCAGTCGGCTCATAACCGATTGGTCGTAGGTT
>CAYMHI010000010.1:0-44848 GCA_964390265.1 uncultured Candidatus Saccharibacteria bacterium
ACATTGTATGCCACAATAAGCTATTTTACTGCAAGCAAAACGGTGCTAGCTATCTCGCACGCCAAACCAGTCGTAAAAAAAGACAACCCCAAGTTATATCGCATTGTAGAAAATCTAAGTATAGCTGGTGGTCTACCAATGCCCAAGATATATATTATAGAAGACACCGCACCCAATGCTTTTGCCACCGGGCGCGACCCTCAGCATGCTATTATATGCGTTACTTCGGGACTACTTGAAATAATGGACAAAACAGAACTTGAGGGAGTGATAGCTCACGAGATAAGTCATGTCGGCAATTACGATGTAAGATTTATGACATTGGTAGTAGTTCTGGTTGGGGTTTTGGTGTTATTGTCTGACTGGTTTATTAGAATAAGTATATTTTCAGACGACAGAGATAGTGGCGGCGGCAATTTGCAAGGAATTATGATGTTGGTGGGCTTAGTGCTAGCAATATTAGTTCCAATTGTAGGTATGTTGATGCAGTTGGCTTTTTCTCGCAAGCGCGAGTATTTAGCCGATAGCTCGGCGGCATTACTTACAAGATATCCAGAGGGCTTGGCCAATGCCTTAGAAAAAATTGAAAAAAGTACCGAGCCACTTGAGGTTGCCAATAAAGCTACGGCAAACCTCTATATAATCAATCCACTAAGATCTAATGTAGAGGGTGGTTCTAAGAGTCGATTTTCGGGTCTGTTTAGTACACACCCGCCAACTGCCGAACGTATAAAACGCTTACGTCAAATGGGAAGCCATGCTTAAATATATTATAATAAGCAAAAGGAGCAACTATAATGCAGTTAAATAAAAAATCTTTAAATCCATTCTCACTTATTGCAGATACTTGTAGGTATTGGGGTAAATACACTTGGCGAATTATTTTTTTAACTGCAATTGTGGCTGTCCCGGGGTCATTTATAAGGCAGGTACAGTTTGATAGTATCAACGATGCTAGCATAATTGCTTCTTTGGCCGGGCTTTACCTAAGCATTGCGCTGGTATGGGCATTTTTTAATGAAGACGAACTCAAACAACATAAGTTTCCGAGCCTTTATATCAACTCTAGCAGCCGTTTTTTACCTTATCTACTTTGCTCAATATTTTTTGTTATTACAATTATGCCAATTGTTTTTGGAATTATGATAATAATATTGGCACTTTCTGGGCAAGTACCAATGTATTTTGTTCTTTTAGGTGCAGCGCTTGGTCTTTTGGAGCTATATTTGGTAGTAAGGTTTTCACTAGCAACCACCCTGGTGGTGCAAAATAAAATATCAGCTTTCAATTCTATGCGTCTAAGCTGGGAGGTTACTAAGGGTTCGGTATTAAAAATTGCTTTTGCTTGGGGTGTAATATTGGTGGTAATTGTTATATTCTCTGGACTTTTAATCTCTGCAGTAGAACTTATTGAATTTTTCAGAGAGAATATCTACGCCCAAGCGGCCATTAATGGCTTACTACTTACCTTTTTGCTGCCACTACTTATTGGTTATGGCGTACAAATTGTAAAAAGAATTGAAAAATGAGTAAGCAAAAAGACAGTGCACGACTTCGCCAGCTGCGTGAATGGATAAATACATACAATTATAAATATTACGTGCTTGATAAGCCCGAGGTAAGCGACGCAGTTTGGGATAGTCTCAATAACGAGCTAAAAGCACTAGAAGAGAAATATCCAGAATTAGTCGATAGCAGCTCACCTACTCAAAGAGTGCAGGGGAAAGCCTTGGGTAAATTCAAAAGTATAGAACACACCAAGCCCATGCTCAGTCTCAGTGATGTGTTTGATATAGGTGAGTTAGAAAAATGGGAGCAAAGAGTACATAAGCTACTAAATAAAAATAATGTGGAGTATTATGCTGAGCTCAAGATGGATGGCTTGGCTATGTCTTTGCAGTATGAGAACGGAGTGTTTAAACGGGCTGTTACTCGTGGTGATGGTCGCACGGGAGAAGACGTTACACATACTGTGCGTACTATACATACAGTACCGTTAAGTTTGAGAAAGAGAAAAAATGTACCAAAAGAAGTCTATGACTATTTTGAGATTCGTGGCGAGGTGATTATTCCTCGAGCTGAGTTTGAGCGTATCAACTCTGAGCGAGCCAAGGCCGGCCAGCCACTGTTTATGAACCCCCGCAATGCCGGCGCCGGTACTATTCGCCAACTTGATCCTGCTGTGGCGGCCAGTCGTAAGCTAGAATTTATTGCTTACTCTATAGAAATGAATTTGCCTGGTCTAGATACCCACCATGATGAACACCAAATGGCACGCAATCTGGGCTTCAAACTTGAGCCAAACGACACTGTATGCAAAGACCTCAACGACTTAGATCGTTTCATTAATAAATGGGAGACTGCTCGTACCAAATTGCCATACCAAACTGATGGTATTGTAATTACTGTAAATAGTAATGATGATTTCGAAAACATGGGGGTAGCCGGTAAAGCCCCAAGAGGCGCAATTGCCTACAAATATCCTGCAGAGACAGCCACTACTATCTTAGAAGACATTCGTTTGAGTATTGGCCGTACTGGTGCAGTTACGCCCTATGCTGTGCTCCAGCCAGTAGTGGTAGCGGGTAGTACTGTGCGTCGTGCTACACTGCACAATCAAGATGAAATTGCTCGCAAAGACTTAAGAATTGGTGATACTGTAATTATTCAGAAAGCTGGAGATATTATCCCCGAGGTAGTTGAACCAATTGTCAAACTACGAACTGGCAAAGAAAAAAAGTTTGTAATGCCCACACAAATTAATGGGGTTAAAATAATTCGTCCAGAAGGCGAGGCGGTTGCTCGCTTAAGCGATCTTAGTTATGGCGAGGTTAAGTGGCAAACACTTATTCATTTTGTATCTAAGTCGGCATTTGATATTGATGGGCTTGGGGAGAAGATTTTGGCCCAGCTTATGGAGGAGGGCTTAATTGAATCTGCTGTAGATATTTTCAAACTTAAAAAGGATGACTTAACTGGCCTAGAAAGATTTGCCGAAACATCATCACAAAATCTTATAGATTCAATTTCTGAACATAAAAAAATAAGTCTCGCCAGATTTATTTATGCATTAGGGATTCGTCATGTTGGCGCCAAAACGGCCAGAGATATTGCCGAGCGCTTTGGCAATATAAATAAATTCATGAATGCCCAGCCAGAGGATTTTGACGATATTGACGGTGTGGGTGAAATAGTTAGCCAAAGCGTAGTGCGCTGGCTAAGCAAAGCCAGTAACCAAAAATTTGTTAAAGATCTAATCTCGGCCGGCGTAAAGGTGTTGGCTGAGGCCAAAAAAGCGACCGGTAAATTGAGCGGTACCACCTGGGTGTTTACTGGCACTCTTGAGAGTATGAGTCGTGATGAGGCCGGCGAAAAGGTTAGTAGGTTTGGCGCTAATGTTACTAATACAGTAAGCAACAAAACCAGCTATGTTGTGGTGGGCGCAGAGCCAGGCAGCAAGTATGAAAAGGCCAAAAAACTTGGTGTGAAGACACTTAGTGAGCAAGAATTTATCAAACTTATATAATAATGCGAGGTATAAAATGACAGATAGACAACTTGATACCTGGAAAAAGGTTCGTACTGTGGGTACAGTTAACCTAGTAATAGGTATAATTTGGCTAGTATTTACATTGCTAGCAATTTTGGGTTCATTAGTTTTAATTATTGCAAACTTTAGTATTCCAAACGATTCTGGCCCACCAACCCCTTCGAATGTAGTAGGCATAATTCTGATTGTAATAACGATAATATTTTTATTACCATTCGCCATTTTAAATATTATCTCTGGTATAAAACTACGCAAGCCTATTGCCAACCCCAAGGGCTGGTTGATTTACACAATTGTTGTGGGCGTGATAGGTATACAGAGTATTACAGGTATCATCCAACTAATATTTGGCATTTTGGCTCTTGGTACGCTAAGCGACATCGAAGGTACGCAGCCACCAGAAAAAATTAGTTAGTACTCTAAAATGCTCATGCTTGCAGATAGCAGTACTATCTAAGCTATAATAGATAACCGTAAAAAGGCGCACGGGGGAGCGCCTTTTTGCATGACTATATATAATTAAAAACCCAAGCGTTTGCTTGGGTGATCATGTTACTTAACTACTAGTTCTTTCGCAGATAGTTACCTTTTTGCCATGGGGCCACCCTGTGCTCCACTGCGTGACATATACGTCCGGAAAATCTAGTTCAGTCCACTGTTTAGTTACAGAATCTAGTACAAAAAAGTGGAACTCATCCCCGGGACCATCCCAGGCTAATGTTACTACTCTTTTTGCCTTGCGAAGGGCTGCTTTTCTTGCCCGATCAAGAGACAAAAATCGTCTACTCATTATGACTTCTGGATCCAGGGGTTCCCACTCATTGTCGCACACCGAACTCCATCTTGTTATCTCTAGCTTATAGGTAGCTCTTAGCATTTGAATCTCCTGGGTGGGGAAAGTTGGGACAAAATAACAGCATTATTATAGATAATAAAGGAAAATAAGTCAATATTAAAAACATACAAAGGCGCACGGGGGAGCGCCTTTTTGCATATATAAAATGTTGCTAATTGTTTACAATAAGGCATATGAAAAAATTTTGTAAAGATTGTGAGCCAGACAAAGTTAGCCCACTACACCTAACTGAGCAAGTTGGCAAATTATTTTTTCCACTACAGCTCACTTTACAATATATATTTAACTATCTTAAAGGGTATGTCCACATCTACCGACGTGTTTACGATGTAGTAGTTTCAAGTTTTTTCAAGCTTTTAATCACAATAGGTATTTTAAAAGAATCTAGACTGAGCAAACAAGTAAAATACGATGCTCGGTTAGATGTGATTATTCAACATGCCAAAAGAATAAATAAACCCATTAAGCCTTTGAGTTTACTTGGCCACCCAACAAGGTTTGTTTCAACTACTATCGACAATAAAAAAAAGTACTTTGAGGTGTTTCCTACTAATAGAGCTTGGCAAAACTACCCAGTCGATATTGATGACAAAATTACCTTCAAAAACTTATTAGCTAAAAACAAAATGCCAGTTGCCAAGGGAGCGGTGTTTTGGAGCTCGCGCCGCGCAAAAGAATATGCCATACATAAACTTTCCTTCCCAATGGTGGTTAAGCCACTTTCGGGGTCTCTTAGCAAACACACTACATGCAATATTCAGTCGGCCAAGGAGCTTGCAAAGGCTATTAAAGTTTCAAAAAAAATATCGGCTCAAATAGTTGTTGAGCAGTATATAAAAGGCGATTTATTTAGAATCACATTGGTAAAAAACAGAGTTGTTGGCGCCTGCTTGCGCAGACCACCGGTAGTCAAAGGTGATGGTACACATACGCTCGCGCAACTAATACATGAAAAAAACCAGACAATAAAAAAAACTGCCCATGCTCAACGCAACCCACAGCCCAGACTTGTACCCATTAACAACGAACTTAAAAGATTAGTACTTTCACAGGGCTATAGCCTAAAAAGTATTATCCCAAGAGGCAAGCCTGTACAACTACATAATAAAATCACTCTTAGCAATGGAGCTGAGACTATTGATGTAACAGATAAGATTTGCGAAAAAAATACTGAGCTATTTACTAAGGTAGCCAAACTATGTGGCCTGCCGGTGGTGGGTATAGATGTAATTGCTCAAGATTTAAACAAGCCCTTTGCCAAGCAGTCCTTTGCGGTTCTAGAAGCTAACAGTATGCCTTATATTGATATGCACCATTTTCCTACTCGTGGCAAGCCACGCAATATAGCTGGTGTAATTTGGGCAGCTGCCCTCTCGAAATAAAAGCAAATATCAGATATACTATTAGTTAATGACTAAACTTACAAAAGACCAAATTGAATACATTGCCAACTTAGCTCGCATAGAAATAAACAGTGCTGAACTATCAGGCATGTCAGAGCAAATTAGCTCAATTGTTGATTTTGTGGATGATCTAGCAACAATCGACTCCAAGGGTGTTGTTCCTACCTCACAAGTTACGGGCCTAAGCGACGTGTGGCGTGAAGACGAAGTTGTTAATTGCACGATTTCGCAAAGCGATTTGCTAGCAAACGCGCCAGCTACAAAAGACGGCTACGTGATGGTAAAGAAAATACTATAATGGCAGAGCTAGCATACTTATCAATTCAAGAGGCCCACGAACTGCTTATATCCAAGCAGGTTGCTTGCGTAGAGCTAGTAGAGTATTACTTGGCTAGAATAGCCAAACTCGACCCACAAATTAAATCGATTATTACTCTTTGCGGTGATCAAGCTATTAGCCAAGCTCAAGCTGTTGATCAAAAGATTGCCAGCGGTGCCAAGCTAGGTTTGCTTGAGGGTATACCTTATACCACCAAAGACATGTTCTCTACTGAGGGAGTGCAAACTACTGCTGCTAGCCAAATCCTCAAAGGCTACATACCGCCGTATTCGGCTACTGTAATCAATAAGCTCAATAAGGCTGGTGCAATTATGCTTGCCAAGACCAATCAAGATGAATTCGCCCATGGCGGTAGTACCGAAAATTCTAGTTTTGCCAAAACTACCAACCCTTGGGACATAAATAGAGTGCCCGGTGGCAGTAGTGGTGGTAGCGCAGCGGCAGTAGCAGCCGATTTTGGTATTTTTAGTTTAGGCACAGATACCGGCGGATCTATTCGTGAGCCGGCGGCTTTTTGCGGCATTACCGGACTTAAGCCCACTTACGGCTTAGTCAGTCGTTATGGAGTGATAGCTATGGCCAGCAGTTTTGATTGTATTGGCCCACTTTGTAGAAGTGCTAGCGATGCTGCAATTGTGCTAGAGTGCATTGCCGGCAAAGATAATATGGATGCCACTACTCTAAACTCAAAATTTTCTGCATCTGGCATAACGACAACCAAAAACTTAACTGTTGGTGTCACAAGCGAACACCAAGCCCAAGAAACCGTTGCGCAGTTTTTACAAAATACCAGCACACATACTACCGATATTGAATTGATAGATAGCACTATGGCCTTGGCCGCTTATTATGTGCTCGTGCCTTCAGAGATAAGTTCTAATCTGGAGCGGTATGATGGTATACGATATGGTCAAGTCGCTAAAGGCGCAAAGGACACTACCGAGGCTTACTCTCAAACCCGAGGTGAATTTTTTGGTTTAGAGGTTAAACGTAGAGTGTTGACTGGTACTTATGCGCTTTCGTCGGGTTATTATGATGCCTACTATAAAAAAGCTATGCAAATTCGCACACTTATTAGTCAAAGCTTTGCCAATATTTTTAAAAATTGCGATATTATAGTAACTCCAACTACTCTCCAGCCAGCTTTTAAATTTGGCTCCAAAAATGACCCCATAGAAATGTACAAAACCGATCTTCTAACCGTTACTGCTAACTTAGCTGGATTGCCCGCGGTAAGTATCCCGGCCGGCATCGATAGCGATACAGGCCTGCCTCTGGGTATACAAATAATTGGCCAGCAGGGCGATGATGCTACAGTACTTGCCCTAGCTCAGAAGTTTCAAAACAATACTAATTGGCATAAAAGCGTAGAGGAGATTACACTATGATTTCATCGGTTATTTCAATAATAGCAGCAGTAATTGTGTTTACTGGCATTGGTTATTATTTTCTCAAACACCAAGCAGCGCAGTCTGGTAGTAAAAAACGCAATTTTGATCCCCAACAAATTGACCGATCGGGTTCTGGCGATTCTAGTGAAAATTCTGGTGGCGTCAACAAAGACCTAGTAAAAAACAAATGGGCTGAGATAACAGCTATGCAAAATAGTGGAGCTAGCGGGCTCAAGAATGCTCTTTTTGAAGCCGATAAGTTGCTAGATTATGTAATGATTCAACAGGGTTTTGTAGGTGAGACCATGGGCGATAGACTAAAAAGCGGTGGCGGTGCTTTTACTAATCTCAATGCTGTTTGGGGTGCGCATAAGTTACGCAATCAACTCGCCCATGAGGTAGAGCATGATGTGGTGGCTACTCAAGTCAAAAACGCTATAGATACACTTGGTAAAGCCATTCAAGAACTCGGAGTAAAGATAAACTAGCTATATGAAAAAATACACACCAACTATTGGCATAGAAATCCATACTCAATTAGCTACTCGTAGTAAGATGTTTTGTGCCTGCGACAACCATAGCGTAGATGCCAAGCCCAACACCAATGTTTGTCCGGTGTGCTTGGCCCTACCAGGCGCATTGCCAGTACCCAATAAAGGTGCGTTCGAGCTGGCAATTAAACTAGGATATGGCTTGAATGCCAAAATCGCTACCCATACTAGCTTTGATAGAAAAAACTACTTTTACCCCGACTCACCCAAAGGTTATCAAATTACTCAGATGGACGAGCCAATTATTCAGGCTGGTTGGGTAGAAATACTTGTTGACGGCGAGTATAGAAAAATTGGCATACATCATGCTCATTTGGAGGAGGATGCTGGCAAATCTACTCATCCACTTGGTGCAGATTATAGCTTGGTTGATTTTAATCGTGCTGGCACGCCTCTGGTAGAGATCGTTAGCGAGCCTGATATGCACAGCCCGCAAGAGGCCAAGCGTTATTTGCAAGAAGTTTATGCTATAGCCACCACTCTTGGAGTAACGCATGGCGACCTGCAGCATGGTAATTTTAAGTTTGACTTAAACATTTCGGTTAGCCCAAACGACGAGCTCGGAACTCGCACCGAGTTAAAAAATCTTAACTCGTTTCGTAACGCTGAGCGAGCGCTTACCTACGAGATCGATCGTCAAATCAAGGTACTTGAAAGCGGTGAAAAAGTTGATCAAGAAACCCGAGGCTGGAACGATGCCAAAGGTAAAACATTTAGCCAGCGCGGTAAAGAGCATGCTCATGATTATCGATATTTTCCGGAGCCTGACATTCCGCCATTTATACTCAAGCCCGAATTTATTGTAGATGTTCAGGCACAAATTAAAAATACAGTGCTGCCTATTACTGTCAGAAAAAACCTTAGTAGTCTTGGCGTGGCCGTAGATTCTCAAGATATCTTTATAAGCCAAAAACTTACTAGTAATATATTTTTTACCGCTAGCCGCAAGCTAAATAATAAACCTCTGCTAGATAAAAAACTTATCAATTGGCTCATAGGTGATTATCAAGCCTGGTTAATAAAAAATGGTGAAGACAAATCTAAGCTTACCGGTGAGAACTTAGCAGACTTGGTAGAGCTGGTAGAAGGCGGCATAATATCATCTAAAACTGCCAAAGCAATTTTTAGCGAAGTAATAGAGGGAGCAGCGCCAGCGGCAATAGTGAAACAAAAAGGTCTCACTCAGCTATCTGACGATAGTGAGCTAGAAAAGATAGTTAAAGACTTGATTGCGACCAATCCTACTGCTGTAGCTGACTACAAAAACGGCAACACAAAAGCCGCTGGCTTTTTTGTTGGGCAAGTAATGCAAGTCACTAAGGGACAAGCCAACCCTGGTAAAGCCAACGAACTTGTGCTTAAATTACTTAAGTAAGCTTTAATTATTTTTTTTTATAATTTAGCAGTTAAAATCCCCAACTATGCTTTTTCAAACAGACATAATCAACAGTCTTAGCGATCTATGGCAAGCTATATCGCAAACTTTACCACGTATAAGTAGGGCGATACTGTTTGTAATAATCGGCCTTATAGCGGTACGTTTATTTATGCGTTTATTTTCTCGCATAATAGAGTATTTTCGTATTTCGCTAGGCCTAAAAGAAATATTAATTATTCTCATTCGAGGAGGCCTTTGGGTGTTGCTAGCCATAGGTGTATTACAGATTTTGGGTTTAACCAATATAGCGTTTGCGCTTGGTGGATTCATCGCCGCACTCTCTATCGGTATATCACAAGGTTTTACCCAAACTGTTACAGATCTTGTATCTGGTATACAGCTGGCCAATGATCACGATTTTAGGGTGGGTGACAAGGTTGTACTTGGCGCCACCGATATGCGAGTGGAGGGCTACATTGTCGAGATGGATACTAAAAAAACTCGGGTTTTAGACTCTACAGGTAATCTTCATGTGCTACCGAATGCTTTGGTAGACAAAAATGAGTGGACAGTTATAGAGCGAGATGAGATAACACTTGCGCATCTCAAAAGAAGTGATATAATAAAGGTAATAAATAACAAGCTAAAGAAAGGTAGGAAAAAATCATGAACGGAGTAGAAATTGCACAATTAATTGTTACCTCAATAGCTCTGATTATACTAATCACTTTTACTGTAGTATTTCTGGTGATACTTATTAAGGCCCTCAAGCAGGTTCGCATGGCAGCCGAGAAAGTTCAAGAAAGCGCCGACTCGGCCACTGAGTTGGTAGACGAAGTTCGGCGCACTGTGGTTAACCCTGGTATTATTGCTGTAATGATAGAGAAATATTTGCATGGTCGCGCAAAATCTAAGAAATCTAAAGGAGACGAATAATTATGGATCGTGAAAAAGGATTTTTTAAAGGAGTAATTGTAGGGGGTATAATTGGCTCTGTAGCGGCTTTGCTGTACGCACCCAAGTCTGGAAAAGAAACTCGCGAAGATATTAAGCGTAAGCTCGATGATGCACACGCCGAGCTTAATCACAAAGTGCAAGAGGCTAAAAACGCTGGCAGTGAGCACACTCAAGAGCTACTCAAAAAAGCCGACACCATCAAGCGTCAACTCGAAAAGCAAAGCAACGAAATAGCGAAGAGCGGAAAAAAGGTTGGTAAAGTTTCGGCCGATGAAGCCAAGGCATTGGCTAAACAAGCATCTGAACTAGCATCAGAATTGGCAAAAAGTACCAAAAAAGTTGTCAAGCAAAGCCAAAAAGAGGTGAATCGTCTACAAACTAAGGCCGCCAAGGACCGTGCTAACAAAGACTATACTGCCGGCAAAAAACCTGCCGATAAAAAATAGATGGCAAAAACTAAAAAATCACAATCTATCACAGACGCAATTGGTCTAGATCAAATTAACGAACTATTAGCTAACCAAAGAAAACTTACCTGGATGAATATTAAGGTAGGTATGCTTCGTGGTTTTGGCGGAGTTATTGGTGCAGCTCTAGCAATACTGATAATTGGATTTTTAGTAGCTGAGCTAGGCGGCTTGCCTATTATTGGTGAATTTTTGCAAAAAATTGGTAGTGCCGCCAACGTCCAGTAATAACAGTCACATAGAAAATACACTCAAGCAAAAATACATGTATCGCTCAGCGTAATACTTAGCCAAGCAAAACTGTTATAATAGCTTTAAAGAGGAGTGTATTTTTTTGTGAGCATAGATGTCGATAATTTAAACCCCACTATTAGCAAGGCACGTAAAGAGGCCGGTTTTGTTGATTTTGTACATCTGCACAATCATACCCACTATAGTTTGCTTGATGGCCTGCAAAAAGTACCAGCCCTACTCGACCACGTGCAAGAGCTGGGCCAAACCGCCTGTGCAATTACCGATCACGGGTCCCTCTCTGGTGCAATTGAGTTTTATAAGGCCTGCAAAGAGCGCGACATTAAACCTATTATTGGTATTGAGGCTTATATTGCCCCACGTACTCATCTAGACAAAAACAGTGCTGAAGATCGTAATCCATTTCATTTAATTTTGTTAGCCCAAAACCATACTGGCTACAAAAACTTAATGAAACTTAGCACTATAGCAAACCTTGAAGGCTTTTATTACAAGCCCCGTATTGATCACGACTTACTCGAAAAATACAATGAAGGCCTAATATGCCTATCAGGTTGTTTGGGAGGCGAAGTAGCTTCTAATATCAATAACGACAACTATAAACAGGCCAAAGCTATCGCCCAAAAGTACAAAAATATTTTTGGTCGTGATAGATATTATTTAGAGATGCAGCCCCACACCGATTGGGCGCCACAAATAAAAGTCAATGAAGGATTGAGAAAAATAAGTAAAGAGCTCGATATTGAATTGGTGGTAACCGGCGACGATCACTACACCAAGCCAGAGGATCATTACCCGCACGACATTTTGCTTTGTGTGCAAACTGGCAGTACCGTAAATGACCCCAATCGTTTCAAGCTAGAGCAAGACCTTAGTGTTCACTCTGGCGCCGATTTATTAGAGAAATTCAAAGACACACCTCAAGCACTTGCCAATACTGTAAAAATTGCTGAGATGTGCGAACTCGAGATAGAGTTGGGTAGAATATTAATTCCGCGATTTCCTGATTTGCCAGAGGGCGAGACCGAAAAAAGTTATTTGCGCAAGCTAGTTTTTGCTGGAGCCGCCAATCGTTATACCGATATTGCCAAAGACGAACTACTAGATATAACTGAAGACAAGGTAGTAGAAAAACTACCCAGTAATGTACTGGAGCGTATTGAGTACGAGCTAGAGGTGATAGCCGACATGGGCTATGAAGGATATATGCTTATTGTGGCCGATCTTATCAACTGGAGCAAGCAGCAAGGAATAGTTTGCGGACCGGGTCGAGGTAGCGCGGCCGGCAGTATTATTGCCTATACTACCAATATTACCGAGCTCGATCCGCTAAAGTACAATTTGTTGTTTGAGCGGTTCTTAAACCCCGACAGAATAAGTATGCCCGATATAGATATGGACTACGCTGATGACCGGCGCGAAGAAGTTATTGCTTACGCGACAGAAAAATATGGTCAAGAACGCGTTGCTCAAATTATCACCTTTGGTACAATGGCAGCTCGCAATGCGGTGCGCGACACCGGCCGAGTGCTCGACATGCCTTATGGGGAGGTTGATGCTATTGCCAAGCTAATTCCAGCCCCGGTACAAGGCCGGCACATTCCATTAGAAAAATCCATTGTTGACAACCCCGAGCTTAAGGCTGAGTATCAAACCAACCCCAAAGCCAAACAAATTATTGATATTGCTACTAAGCTGGAGGGTACCATTAGAAACGCTGGCACGCACGCTGCTGGAGTAGTGATAGCGCCCGAAAACTTGGTAGAATATGTACCGCTGGTGCGAGCCAGTAAGGGTGGCATTGCTACTCAGTATTCTATGAACCCAGTAGAAGATTTGGGATTGCTCAAATTTGATTTCTTGGGTTTATCTAACCTTACTATTATCAAAAATACCTTAAGAATCCTCAAGCGTGTTTACAATGTTGAGCTCGATGTTACACAAATTCCTATTGATGACAAAACCACATATGAACTTTTGAGCAGGGGTGATACCACCGGAGTATTCCAGCTGGAATCGGCTGGTATGAAACGTTATTTGCGAGAGCTAAAGCCCGATAAGTTTGAAGACATTGTCGCTATGGGTGCTCTGTATCGGCCTGGACCCATGCAGTGGATAGAAGATTTTATTAATCGCAAACACAACCCCGATCTCATCGCCTACGGCCACCCCAAAATGCAATCAGCCCTGCAAGAGACTTACGGCATTATTGTTTATCAAGAGCAGGTAATGCAAATTGCTAAGGATCTTTGTGGCTTTACCGGTGGCCAGGCTGACACTTTGCGTAAAGGTATTGGTAAAAAAATACCCGAGGTACTAGCCAAAATGAAGCAAGAGTTTATTGATGGTGCCATCAAAAATTCTCAAGTAGAACAAAAGTTTGTGGAGGATCTTTGGAAAAGCCTCGAGGATTTTGCAGCCTATAGTTTTAATAAAAGTCATGCTGCTTGCTACGGATTAATAGCAGTGCAAACAGCGTATCTAAAAGCACATTACCCTGCGGCCTTTATGGCAGCGTTAATGACAAGCGATCACGAGAATCAAGACAGGATTGCTATTGAGGTGTCGGAATGTCGAAAAATGGATATTGAGCTATTACCACCCGACATCAACGAAAGCTTTGCCGAGTTTGCTGTAGTACCAGGCACAAAAAAAATACGCTTTGGCTTAGGGGGTGTTAAAAACGTAGGTATGGGTCCCATAGAGAAAATTTTGGAAGCGCGAGAGGATGGTAAATTTTTGAGTTTAGAAGATTTTTGCAAAAGGGTTGAGGCAACAGTGGTAAATAAGAAAGTCATGGAATCACTCATTAAGTGTGGGGCATTCGATACGCTAAATGATCGCGACACACTACTCAATAATGTGAGCGTCATTACTAGCTATGCTAGCCGGGTACAAAAAAACGCCCTCAGTGGGCAAATTGATATTTTTGGTAGCGTAGGTATGGACCAAGAAGCTCCACCATTGGCGCTCGAGCCGCCTCACGACAAGACAGACCCGCGTTCACACTTAATGTGGGAGAAAGAATTATTGGGGCTCTACATTAGCTCGCACCCACTAGATGATTTCAAAAACTATCTTTTGTCTAAGACGCAAAGCATACACAAATTTTCAAAAAACGACGACTCTAAGCCTATCGTGGTGGGCGGCATTATTATTGGCATGCGCCAAATTTATACTCGCAACAACGACGCTATGGCTTTTGTGCAAATAGAAACTCTCGACGGCGAGGTAGAACTAATTGTATTCCCCAGAGTATACGACAAAGACAAATCTATATGGGCTCTAGATAATGTAGTAGAAGTGAAGGGCAAAATAAATGCTCGTGATCGCGAAGGTAATCCAACAGACGATCTCAAAGTAATTGCCGACTCGGCCAAACTAATTAACCACCAAACCGCCAAGCACTTTCCGCCACCCAAACAGACTATTATGGGCGATATTGACGCCGTCACTGAGCCAAACCCAGAAATCCAGCAAGAAATATCACAAATTACAATCACTATGCAGTCGTCTGGTGAGAGCCAAAAACTATTAGCTATCAAAAAACTTATAGAAGCTCACCCCGGGAGCACGCCGTTATTATTACATTTTGTTGGCCAGAACCAAAAGCTTAAAATACCTGGTGGGGTAGAAGGCAGTCAAGCTTTTTTAGAAGCACTATACGAAATTACCGGCCAAGGAAATGTTGAAATAAAAAAAGCCCCAACCAAAGTTGGAGCCTAAGAACGTCTAGCAATTCACTATCCGTGCTGTTTTGAGCATGCCCAATATCTCTGCGGGTGAAATCAACTCTACTTCACCAAAGCCTTCTATGGCAGTTGCCTCGCCGGCAACATACTGCTCTTTGTTTTGCCAAATACAACCAAGGCCAATTACGTAGTAGGCAACCTGGGCCAAAAATTCTACGCTCATTTCTTCTTGATCACATAGCGGTGCATCTTGTACACCTCTTGCCCTTACTACCACAAATAGCTCGTCGGGCAAAATGTTCTTGGCTACATTTGCCAAGTCGTAGTGAGCTAAGTCACCCATGCCGAGGTATTGACCGTGTTGGTTGTACCACCGAGCTTCTTGAACCTTTCGGTGATGTTTGGCTCGCCACTGCTGATGCTCAAGCTGAAATGGGCGTAGCACAACGTAAGGATTGCCCTTAGCCTGCACGTAAATTGCCTTTACTAGTTGTGACACTCTTTGCCTCCTGTTTTGGGGCTACGATCTCAAGACTAGAGATTACTTAAGGGAGTTTAGCAAAAGAGCAGGCATTATTCAATACCGATGTAATGAAAAACCCCAAGCTCTAGTGAACGAGTTTGAGGGTTTTTATAGTTATTATTTTGAACTTTCTGCGGTGTTATCCAAGCGCTCTTTGAGCTTACGTCTCTCCCCGGCGATACGCCGAAAATCTGCTCCAAACGCTTCATCGATGTCGTGGCCAGTTTGCCGCTTGTAGTCTTTGGCTCGCCACTCGAGGTTTAGAAGTGCGACTCTGCGACGCTTGTCGCGACCCTTCTTTTTGCTCTTGGCCATCTTTTGTGCCTTTCGCGCAAGGTACTAATCGAGACTCTCCCGCCACAAACATCAATCCTCATTCGTCATCCTTAACTTATTTCAGGATCTGGGTTGAAATCTCTGGCGGGAGGGTGGGGGCTCTATGGGCCCCCACCCAAGAACATTAACGGCTTACATGCACCTTGTCGCTTCCTCTTTTCATGCTGAACACCGGTCCAAACAGGGCAAGAAGCATTCTGACATGAACTTGATCGATCGTGTGATTCTCGCCAATGACGTATTCGCGTCGTCCGGTACTAGCATACCAGTAGTGCATGTCGTTGTCGGCATTGAGACGCAACCGAATCTCTGGATCGAATCCTTCGTAGAGCTTGCTTGCAGTATATTCCAGATAGAACCTGCAGAGGTCGGGAGGCGACATCTCTTCTTTATCTACAAGCGGGATAATCTCGATCAACTTCCCATCGCCATCGATTACTTCTAGGTGTGGTACAAATGGCGTTGAATCTGGTTCTGGATCGGGTTCGACCACAATGGCTGGGTGAGCTGTATTGGTACGAAGCACGATTTCACGAATCTTTTTTAGGAGGTGCATGGTCTTCTTTCGTTGTTGTGTAGGGTACAAACCGGGAGGCAGTCTCCCGCTACGGTGCTCGAGCGAGTCGAGTACTCTAGCAAAAGGGCGAGGACAATTAAGGTCCTCACCTATATATTACCTGTAGCATGTAGGCCGGCCATAGGCCCGGCTTGTGCTTGCGCGATTAATTTGATTAATGACGCAGCTCATCTCCAAGCGCTTTCGTCTCAAGTGCTCAACGAGCAACTCTCGAACTTCAGCACCGGTTTTGTTGCTATACAATTCAACTTGTCTGGCGCTGGGGTTTTCAACGAACCAGCCCAACCAATCGTCGGGGAACTGACGAATATTGGCCTCAATATCTTCGTCGCTCCACCGGTATAGCATTTGTTCCATTCGGTAGATGTGTTCGCTTAACGCACGCCTAATTTTCTTGAGTCTGGTGACTTCCTTTTGAGTCAGCACGGGTTGGGCTCCTTCAAGCAAAAAGGTACTCTCGAAATTGAGAATAGGCGTATTATAGCAATAATACTGTGAATTGTCAATTATTTAGTAACTAGTTTCACAAGATAGCAACAGATTAGCTAATAGTTGGTCAATTGTCTTGCAGACGGCTTATATTTGTGTTACACTGGCTTGGTTATGAATGCAATTGCTACTCTAGAAGCCAGCCAAAAGAAGACCAAATTACCTCAAATACGTGTGGGTGATACCGTACGAGTTCACCAGCGTATTAGTGAAGGCAAAAAAAGCCGTATTCAGGTTTTTGAGGGTCTTGTTATTCGCTACCGCAAAACTGGAAGCGTGCAGGCTTTTATTACAGTTCGCAAAATTGCCTCTGGTGTGGGCGTAGAAAAAAGCTGGTTGGTACACAGCCCTAGCATTGAGCGCATTCAGGTAGTGAAGCGAAGTAAAGTGCGCCGGGCCTTCTTGAGTTATATGCGCGACCGCAGTGGTAAGTCGGCTCGCCTGGCCGAGATGGGCTTTGACAAAGATGCTACCAATGAAGCTGATAGCCGCACTAAAGTGCAAATTGAAGCTGAAGACAAAGCTGCCAAAGACGAGGCCGAACAAGCCAAGATAAAAAAAGAAGTTGATAAAGATGGTGACGCGAAGGCAAAAGACGATGCATTAAACGACGCTGATACCGAGAGTACCGATGAGGTTGCCAAAGAAGAAAACAAACAAGCTGCTAAAGACGACCCCACACCAGCCTCAGACAACGAGCCCGCTAATGCCCCAAAGGATGAAAAAGTGAATTCTGACGGCAACGATGAACAACAACTTGCAGCCGAAGAGGCTCAAGAAGGCGTAGACAAAAAGTAGATAAATTCTATACCCAAAAAAGACCCATTAGAGGGTCTTTTTTAGAATAAAAAAACAGCTCCCCGTGAAGGGAGCTATCGGCACCGTTTATTATTACGATGTCTGCTGGGGTGTTGGTGTGTATCTGCGGGCAAGCCAAGGCTGCGTAATTACCACCTGCACAAGATCGAGCCCTTCAAGGTCCAGATAGTGTCTTAATGAATCAGCTGTAAGCCACTTTTCTCGATCAATCTGGAGATTTGCTGCGGCCATAGCGTCTATCAGCGCATTCCGAATTGCGTCTGTCACCGCAACAGTAGCAGCATCGGCACTGCCAAGTCTGAGGCCACAAAAAGCGCAGTACTGCACTGCTTGTGCACAACGCTGGTGGCGCTCGGGCCGGTCAGTGTTGAGCATGATCCATGGCAGGCTATCATTTTCGCCTATTTGGATTGTTCGGTACATCACGTGTTGTTCTTGAGCCTTGTCGCACTGGTGAATTAGTTGTTGGGGCATTTCGACCTCATTGTGTAGGGTGCTAATTTGAACTAATACATAGTAGCATATACACCCTATAATGTCAATAATTGTTTGGCAGAGTATAATATTATTGATGCTAACAAAAAATGCCAGTACAACTAAAGAAAATGCTTTACGCCAAGAAGGCTACTTACTTGTAGCTGGCATAGACGAGGTGGGTCGCGGCTCGTTGGCTGGGCCGCTGGTGGCTGGCGTGGTGATACTGCCCAGTAATTGTCGGCTCAAGCTATATGATTCAAAATTGTTAAATCATCGGGCGCGAGTAGGCTTGGCAGAGCAAATAAAAACAGCCACAGTGGGCTACGGCTTGGGTTGGGTTAACAATACCGAGATAGACAATAATGGTTTGGCCTGGGCGCTTCATGAAGCCTACATTCGCGCACTAATTGATATGAATATGCCGGTGAGTAGAGTACTACTCGATGGTAATGTAGACTATCTGGCTGATTATGATATCTGTGAAATGTGTGTGATGGGCGACCAAAAAATTGCCTGCGTAGCTGCCGCTTCAATACTCGCCAAAGTAGCACGAGATGAATTTATGATTAGCCTTTCTAATAAATATCCCGAATATGGTTATGAAACAAACGTAGGTTATGGCACTATTTCACACCGAGAAGTTATCAAGAAACATGGGTTAACCAGTTTGCATCGTAAAAGCTTTTGCAAAAACTTAATATAAGTAAAAACCCCGACAATTGTCGAGGTCTGTTGACTACACCAATACTCTCATGTGGTGAGTAAATGGGTAGTTGTTTGAGTTAGAGTCTACTGATACAAAGTGCCTCAGAGCATCTGGGTCGGCTCCATCTTGGTAGAGCCTGGCGATGTTGCGCAGTTGTGCCAAGTCTTCTATCTTGCCTGTGAAGGTTACTTTGGCTGTCTCGCTCATGAATCGATGTAGCTCAACAACTACATCCTCCCAACCTAGCTTTACTACTTGTGCGCCATGAGTCAATAGGTCGACTAGTACCAAACAGGCAGCTTCTGATGTGTACTCAACGTTGGTTTGAAGCTTTTCGCCAAAGGCGCTGTGCATCACTGGCGTTTCTGGTCTGTAACCAAGTATTGCCGCTATGGGTTCTACATCACTATAAATGCATGAGATAGGTTTCACTAACTTAAGCTCCTTTGGTAGGAAGGTACGATTTACTACACGACTTTATAGTAAAACATACAAATAATCAAGAAAAAAACCCACGAAGTTAGTCGTCGGTCTGAGTAGATTCATGTTCATTGTTTAGTTTGGTGCTAAAATCATAAATGTCATCATGAATGTGCCAATACTTGAAACTAAGATCTTGCACATAGTTCTCTACAAACCCGACACAAAAGAACGCACCCGTGATAGCAAATACAAATAGGGCGATAAAAACTTGGCCGGTGGTAAGAAATAGGAGTACCATCACAATTCCAGCTATTCCTATGCGTGCAAAGTACTTGTCTAGGTGCTTGCTTAGTTCTTGAAGTACTACTGCCTTGGCAACTATCTTTGTGTCAAGCGCTTTGCGTTGTTCTTCGTCCATTGCGCGGAAGTCAACATTTGGACGCATGCGAGTTTCCTCTCGGTAGGTACAAGTTCACCGACTATTATGAGCTGATGTGTTTAGCAATGCAACAGCTTGTGCTTGCACTAGTGATAGTAATTTATAAATATATACTTATGAAAAACACCACCGCTGTTGGAAACTCCGCCGAAACATTAGCTTGTGAATACTTGGAGGGTAAAGGTTATAAAATTGTAGGGCGCAACTACAAAGACAGGTTTTGTGAGATAGACATTGTCGCCTGCAACAAAGATTACATAGTATTTGTAGAGGTAAAATATCGGTCCCGAGCCGATTACGGTGGCGCGGCCGGAGCGGTAACACCTGCTAAGCTTGCACAAATGACGCGGGCTGCCGAGTTCTACTTGAGCCAACACCAAGAGTTTAACAATCATCAACCTAGGCTCGATGTAGTAACTATTAGTGGAGATTTAAGCAGAGCCGAGTTAGAACATATAGAAAACTGCACAGAATAGGCTGCTTTTTGAAAAAACACGCAGTTGTGTTACATTAGAGCAGACTTATTCGTACCTACCAAGGGAGTTATAGTGGCGACGTTAGATAAGGGAATGATGAACTTACGAGACAATTACTCTACTGCTCTTGCGGAGTATGTGAATTATACCGATGGGCCGTTCAGCTGTTGGCTACGACAACACAAAGATTTGTTTTTATATGGATCTATCTTGGTGTTGAGCATTCCAATGTTTACTGGCATTTATCTAGGTAGCCAGCTAGTGACAATGGTAGCTGCACTTGGCTTTGTGGCCTTTTCGGTAATCATCACTGTACAAGTACTTCTTGTTGGCTTTAGATACAGTGAAGATAAAAGAGAATACCAAGAAAAAGCCAGAGAAGCCGTAACTCAGCTCTGCCAGGAAGTTATTCGCCACCAAACCGGTAAGCCCGTAGATGTAAAAGGTGTGGTAGTTGATGAGGGTGAAGACGGGGTAGCTGCATACGCTGACTTTAAGATGATGTTGCTCAGCCTTCGCTACTACCCAACCTCACAATTGTTTGTTTCTAGTATAGAGAGTCGCTATGGCTCAGACGTGGAATATGAAGATTACGATCTCATGCAGCTCGTAAAAAGAGTGTACGAATCTGAGATCTTGCCGCAGCTCAATATCTTGCATATCGGAGTTGTTGCAGACTAAATTATAAATCCACCCCGATAAACAACGGGGTTTTTCTTTGCCAAAAAACTTGGAAAGGTGTAGAATCTTGAGTAATCACACTACCTAAGGAGCAAGCGTGAGCGCACCTACTGATTTGCAAACACGATTCGAGTATCTTTACAGCCGCCTGCGGCCATGGCACAAACTATGCCGTTGGTATGGGCTAGCTGCAATCGTATCGATGATGTTTATAGGAATGATGATCGCAGTACATACCAGCTCACAACATGCGTACCCGCAGCCAATGCTAGATATTTGCATAACCGTACTTGTTGTTAGTGCCTTGCTACATTTTTACACTACTCGGGTGCTATGGCGCATTGCAAAGATTAAGATCGATTTGCTATATTCACGACTTTCATCATCAGAGATCGAAACGGTCTATATATGGTTCAATCCAATTGGTAGCCCGGAGATTGAATTTCGTTATTACCGCACGGCCTACAAATACGACTGTAGTACCAAAATGTTTGCTCGAGGACACTCAGATGCTATGCGCGTGGGAGAATGGTACGATTGGGAGCCTACTTTTCAAGAGGCTATTGTAAGTAAGCACTAATAACTACACAGGTTCATAGTAAATAACATTCACTAGCACTCTTGACACTAGAGTGCTAATTTTTATATAATTATTGTAGTAATAACTCTAGCTTTACTCGAGAATATATGATAGAATTAATTAGTAAAGTCGATGGAGTAGTTTACAAAAACACATTTCCACCGACTTTTTTGTTCAGATAAAACTATATAAGTAAAATCTCAGCAAAGATAACATACAATTTAATAAGGGAAAAATAAGGAAAACTAAATATTATGCAAAACAATTTTACCAGCGCCATTGAACAAATATGTGAAGAAAAAGGCATCACCAAAGAGTCTGTAATAGAGGCTATTGAGGCTGCTCTGATTGCTGCATACAAAAAAGACTTTGGCGATAAAGACCAAGAGGTGCGAGTAACTCTCGATGATGATACCGGTGAAGCCAGAATATTTGTCAGCAAAGAAGTTATTAAGAAAGTACAAGAAGGCTTTGAGATGCTTCAAATTAGCCTAGAAGATGCCAAAAAGATCAATCCTAAAGCCAAAGTAGGCGAGATGGTAGAGTACGAAGAAGATAACAAAGAATTTGGTCGTGTAGCCGCTCAAACAGCCAAACAAGTAATAATGCAACGCATTCGAGAAGCTGAGCGCGAAGTAGTGTTTACCGAATTTAGTGAAAAAGAAGGCCAGATAATTGCCTCCACAGTACAGCGCGTAGAGCGCGGTAATGCCTATATAGACCTAGGCCATGCTGTAGGTGTATTGTTCCCAGCCGATCAACTACCCAACGAGCGATATTATACTGGCCAAAGACTCAAAGTCTATGTGGTAAGAGTAGAGCAGACATTGCGTGGCCCACAAATCGTAGTGAGCCGAACCCACCCTGAGATGATTCGTCGACTATTTGATATGGAAGTGCCCGAGATCAGTAATGGTACGGTAGAGATTGTGGCAATTGCTCGCGAGGCTGGTATGCGCACCAAAATTGCTGTAAAGAGTAATCTTGAAGGAGTAGACCCCGTAGGCACTTTTGTCGGTGGTCGTGGCTCTCGTGTGCAAGCAGTAATGAATGAGATTGGTGAAGAAAAGATTGATATCATACCATTTAGTGAAAACCAGATAGAGTATATCTCTTCAGCGCTGTCGCCCACTAAAGTAATTAGCGTAAAGCTAGATGAAGAAGAGAAAAAAGCTGTAGTAAAAGTGCCAGAAGATCAGCTTAGCTTAGCCATTGGAAAATCTGGTCAAAACGTTCGCTTGGCTGCCAAACTAACTGGTTGGAATATTGATATTGATGGTGCCGACGATGCTCGTGTAGAAGAAACCGCCGAAGTTGTTGAAGACGAGCCCAAAACTATTAAAACCAAAGATCTTGAAGACTCTTTAATTACCGAAATAAGTGATGGAGAAGAAAAGGAAGAAAAGGAATCGGAAGAAGAGAAACCAAAGCAAAAAGTAGCAAAAAAGCCAACCGAGAGTGCCACATCAGCCGAAAGTGCCAATGACGAAGTCTCTGAGTCTGAAAAAAAGGAAGAGCAGAGCTAGATTCTTACGTCGAATGTCTAGTATCTAACCAAAGGAGGAGAAGAATATGCAACCAGAGTTTCCAGATGTATTTGAAAGATTTACCCAGAACGCTAAAAGTACACTTGAGTATAGCGGTCAATTAGCTTTGCAGATGGGGGCTGTGTATGTTGGCACCGAGCATTTATTGTTAGGTATTTTAAAGAGCAATAGCTCACTTGGTGCAAGATTACTAAGTGAAAGTGGCGTTACTTTAGAAAAAATAAACCCCAGCCTTCTTACGCCAGCCACTAAGCCTAACGACATTACTTTTGGTCCGCATATGATTGATCTTTCTGAGACCGCCAAAAAAACCATTACATTAGCACTTAGGGTTGCTCAAGAGTTTGGGCAACCATATGCTGGCACTGAGCATTTACTTTTTGCAATTCTTAGTCAAAAAAACTCACGTGCCCAAACTATCTTGGCCGAAATAAAAGTAGACCCAGCCAAGTTGCGCACCAATATAGAAACTTTCTTACAAAACCAACCCCAAAGTTTTGAAAATCCAGCCCAATCACAGGCTACTGGCGGTAAACAAAGCAGTAGCAAAACTCCGGCTCTCGATCACTTTAGTGTAGATTTGACCCAGAAGGCGAGTGAAGGCAAACTCGACCCCATGGTAGGAAGAGCTGCTCAACTGGAGCGCATGATTTCAATTCTAAATCGTCGTACCAAAAATAACCCCGTTCTAATAGGTGAACCCGGCGTAGGAAAGACCGCCATCGTAGAAGGTTTGGCTCAAAGAATTAGCACCGACGACGTTCCAGACTTACTATCTGGTAAGCGTATAATGATGCTCGATATGGCCTCACTAATTGCCGGCACCAAGTTTCGCGGTGAATTTGAAGAGCGCCTAAAAAAAGTTCTTGATGAAGCCAAAGAGGCCGATGATGTTATTTTGTTTATTGATGAATTGCATAACGTAGTAGGTGCAGGGTCGGCCGAAGGTGCAATTGATGCTGCCAATATTCTCAAGCCTGCCTTAGCTCGGGGTGAGGTGCAAACGATTGGTGCTACCACGCTAGAGGAATATCGAAAATATATTGAGAAAGACTCGGCCCTAGAGAGACGTTTTCAGCCCGTACAGGTACCCGAGGCTACAGTTGATGAAACCATAGATATATTAAAAGGCCTAAGAGTACATTACGAAAAGTTTCACAATGTAGAAATTTCTGATGAGGCTATTGAACAAGCCGCTAAGCTTGCCAAGCGCTACGTAAGTGATAGATTTATGCCCGACAAAGCTATTGATTTAATAGACGAAGCTGCTGCCCAAGCTCGGATTAATCGCGGAACAGTGGGCAAACGTCACAAGCAACTAGAGAAAAAAATAACTGATTTGAACAACAGTATTGACGATGCAGTATACAATCAAGACTTTGAATATGCTGCCAAACTCAAAGCCGAAGTATCGGTAGTAGAGCAAAAGCTCAAGGATCAGCTCAAGAAAAATGAGAAAAAAGCCAGTATTAGCGTAACAGCCGAAGATATTGCGATTGTCATTAGTCAAACTACTGGGGTACCACTAACCAAGCTAATAAAGTTTGAAACCGAAGCGTTACGTAATCTAGAGCGTAGCCTTAAAGCCAAAGTAATCGATCAAGACGAAGCCGTTGAAGCTGTGGCTCAAGCCGTACGTCGTAGTCGAACCGGTATTGCTGACGAGAACCGACCAATCGGCTCGTTTATATTCTTGGGCCCAACTGGAGTGGGTAAGACCGAGCTAGCTAGGGTATTAGCCGAAGAGCTATTTCAAGATAAAGACGCCATGATAAAAGTTGATATGAGCGAGTTTATGGCCTCACACAATACTGCTCGTTTGGTTGGTGCGCCAGCCGGATACGTAGGATATGACGACGGAGGACAATTAACCGAAAAAGTACGTCGTCGACCATATAGCTTAATTCTATTTGACGAAATTGAAAAAGCGCACCCCGATGTATTTAATATATTATTACAAATACTCGAAGACGGAACCTTGACCGACGCCAAAGGTCGCAAGGTAGATTTTCGTAACACAATCATTATAATGACTAGCAATGTAGGCGCACGCCAATTGAGGGACGAAGCTGTAATTGGCTTCGAAACCAATACCAAACAAGAAGAAGATCAGCTAGAGAAGCTACATGAGAAAATGCAAGCTACTATTAAAAAAGAACTTAAAAAAAGTTTTCGTCCAGAGTTTTTAAATAGAATTGACCACATTGTGGTGTTTAAGGCCCTTTCTAAAATAAGTATCGCTCATATAGTTGAGCTTCAATTGGCAGACTTGGCCAGGCGACTAGAGGCCAAAGAAGTAAGTCTTAAATTCAACCAAGGGGTAAAAGACTTACTACTGCGTGAAGGTTACGACCCAGACAACGGTGCAAGACCAATGCGTCGGGCTATTCAAAAGCTCATAGAAGATCCTCTTGCATCACAAATGATTGAGGGTAGTATTAAATCCGGCGATACTGTAAAGATATCTGCAAACAAAGAAGGCAAAGTTGAGCTCAAAGTTGCGCTCGGGGTTTAGCTTGAACACAGTAAAACAAATCGGTGAATTTATATATCCGGATAACAAGGGTTACTTTAATAGCAATATCAATTTAGGCCAACCACTTCAAAAAGCATGGCAACAACCTGTGCGACTATGTGTTCAAGAAATACAAAAACAACTTCCAAATTTGATTAGCAGTATATATCTTAGGGGTAGTGTTGCTCGTGGTACGGCAATCGCTGGTATATCGGATATTGACCTGGTGATTATTGTAAAGAATGAGTTGCCTGCTTGGTACTCTAGGGGCTGGGTAGCGCCATTTATTAAACAGCTGAGAAGCAATTACCCACAAGTAGGCGATGCTGAATTTGAAATAGTATCATTGCGATCGTTATTAAATCTAAAGAAACCTGTAGGTCTAAGAGTTCTACTGAGTTTGCAAGGCAAGTTATTGATAGGTGAAGATATTGTTAAGCATTTACCACCTGTAATGCCAGATTCAAGCAGTTTTGTTCATATTCCGACGTTTACAAAATTCCAAGCTAGGTTAAACAAAACCCTGATAACTAAAGACGTATTTTTGCCAGCATATATATCTTGGGTAGCTAAGCGTTATGTGCGCACTGGTTTTGAGATATGCATAGAAAGAGAAAAAGTATTTACGCGTGACCTCTATCCTTGCTTTGTGATATTCTCAAAATACTATCCTAGCAAAGCGAATGAAATGCATAAGGTCCTTGGACAAGCAATAAATCCTACATGGACAAAGCAAAGCCTATTAAATTGCATAAATAATTTGGGTTTTTGGTTGGATAAAGAGATAAAAAAGATGTACCCAGAATATAAATAAAGTTATTTTATATTTTATTCAGTTATGCGCAAACAAAAGATAATTAGCATAGAGTTGTACAAAAATAAAAAGAAGATAATTACTATGCTTGAAAAAGTTGAATATTAAGCTAAAATAAAAACAGTCATTTTCTATCGAAAGGCAGAGAAGTTGGATGTAAGTAGATTGCCCGAAAATTGTAAGTACGAAAACGGTATGCTAAGAGGTCCCCGGCCAGGCACCCTATGGAGTATCGATGGAGTGATATGGCAAGCCTGGGAAACAAGAAGAATTAATCGCCAACACGCAGAGGTAACGGTCTGTATAATGACCGGCCCGAATGCAACTATTGAATCACAATTTTCCGTAAGTCAGTTTTGGGGCTTGGTAAGTAGCGGCAGGCTATATTTTTTGAGGCCAATTACTGGCGATGATGCCGTGAGGGCAGGCATTCAAAGTTACTAATATTATCTAGAGCTTGTAAGACCCACAGCAATGTAGGTCTTTTTTATTTTAAAACAAAAAACACTTTCGTATATTGTTCGTAGTATGCTACAATACTAACTATAGAGTAATTTTAGTAATGGCAAAATCTACAAAACAATTCGTCTGTCAAAAATGTGGCGCTACATTTAGCAAGTGGGGCGGCAAATGCATGCAATGTGGAGCCTGGGATAGCCTTGTTGAATCTGTGGCTGTTAATAAAATGGTAGGTAATAAGGTTGGCGAACTACCTGCGCTAGAAAAAGTTCAAACCTTAGCACATATAGAATCTAACGATACCCCCAGAATAACTACTAATAGTAGCGAGGTAGATACTGTGTTGGGTGGAGGTATTGTACCCGGTAGCTTAATACTTTTGGCTGGCGACCCTGGTATAGGTAAAAGCACTCTAGTATTACAACTAGCTGCCGATATATCGGCTGGTCAGAACAAAAAAGTACTATACGTGAGTGGTGAAGAGTCGGCTAGCCAAATTAAACTTCGTGCTCAACGAATAAAAAACTTAAGTGAAACTTTTGATTTTTTGGCCACCACCAATCTCGATCAAGTATTGGCCCAAACATTTAACTCTAGTTATGACTTAATAGTGGTAGACTCTATTCAAACAATGGCTAGCGCAGGGGTTGCCTCGGCTGCTGGCACAGTAAGCCAAATTACCAATGGTGCCAATGCCATTATGCAGGCGGCTAAAAGTACCAATACAGCTTTTATACTCATTGGCCACGTAACCAAAGAGGGGAGTTTGGCCGGCCCACGGCTGCTAGAACACTTGGTAGATACTGTTCTGCATCTAGAAGGTGAGAAATTTGGAGCAGTTAAGTTCTTGCGCAGTATCAAAAACAGATTTGGCTCAACCAACGAGGTTGGCGTGCTGGAGATGACTGACTCTGGATTGTTGCCGCTAAAAAACCCTAGCGGCATGTTGCTAGAAGAACGAAGTAGTAGTCCAGGTAGTGTGGTATTTGCCACCATGGAAGGCACCAGGCCGCTACTAGTAGAAGTACAAGCCTTGGTAAGCCCCAGTGTGTTTGGCTATCCCAAACGCGCAGCAGTGGGCGTAGATCTAAATAGGCTAGGGCTTTTATGCGCTGTTATGACAAAACGCGGTGGAATTAATTTGAGCAGTAGTGACGTGTATGTTAATATTGTAGGTGGATTAAAGATAAACGAGCCTGCACTCGACCTCGCAATTATTTTGGCTATTGCCTCAGCTCAAAAAAATAAAGTTATTGATCCCTCGTATATAGTATTTGGAGAAATTGGCCTTAGCGGCGAAGTTCGCTCGGTTAATAGTTCTGATCGTAGAATAAAAGAAGCTAAAAAACTCGGTTTTGGTAAGGCTATTGTTCCACCAAGTGTAAAAGGCGAAGGTCTTAAAAATCCAAAGACTATTGTGCAAGCAATTGGTTTTATATAAAAATTAAATTGAAAGGACTCTATGTTACTATTTATTATTGCAGCCCTAGCTGTGGCGGTAGTGGCGCTAGCTATTGCAGTAAATACACTACTGCACCGACTACCAATTATTACCACCTCATCAAAATCACCCAAAATAAAAACCAACACCGCACCCGGTACAGACAAATCACAAATACTAGTTGATACATCGGCTATTATTGATGGAAGAATTGCCGATGTGGCCAAGACTGGATTTGTACCAGGTAAACTTTTGGTGCCAAGATTTATACTAGCCGAGTTGCAAAACATCGCTGATAGTGAAGACCCGATGCGCCGAGGTCGCGGCAGAAGAGGGCTGGAGATGCTGAATCTACTAAGAGAAAACCCGGCAGTTGAGATAGATATTATTGAGGAAGACCCAAAAGATGTAGTAGAAGTAGACCACAAGCTAGTTTATTTGGCGCGAGAGTATGGTACGAATATATTAACCACAGACTACAACTTAAATAGAGTAGCTACTATTGAGCAGGTGACGGTACTTAATATGAACGAGCTAGCTAACGCCATTAAGGCCGTGGTTATTCCCGGCGAAGAGATGCGTGTGAAGGTAGTACAAAAGGGCAAAGAGAAAAATCAAGGTTTAGCTTACTTAGCTGATGGCACTATGATAGTGGTAGAAAATGGTGATAAACTTTTAGGCAAAGAAGTAGATGTAGAGGTTACTCGAATATTCCAAACTGTAGCTGGAAAGATGATATTTGCAGTACAGCAAGGACAACGTAAATTACAATCAAAATCTAAAGTAAAACAATCGCCGAGGCGTTGAACTACAAGGGTATAACTTGCTCCCTTGATTGGGCTTTTGCTATACTTTAAATTGCCCGATCTATCAAGGGAGTACCCAATATGTTTAGACTAGATGTATCTACCTTAAGTGAGACCGAAGTGAATGAGAAATTGACAAGACTAAAAAAAAGATTAAATTTAACTCCTCTATACCTATTTAGGAATTGGTTAACGCTTTTTGTAGTATTTTCACTCGTTACATATTTATTCTTTCGAAGCCATTCATTATCTGCAGACCCGAATGCACTTGTTGTAGTACTGGCAACTTCATTTGTCGTGAGTTTTGTAATTGCTGCAATTATATCGTCGATAATAGATGATTATAAATGTAAATTTGCCAATTTGTTAATTGATCGTCATAACCAAATATTACAAGATAAGGAAGACTCTGCCCTATGGTTAAAAAGACTACCTCATATTCATTTATTATAGAATTTAATGCTCCTAAATATTAGGAGCTTTTTATAAGAGAATAAATAGTACCCTATGGATCTACTCTAGTCGATCCTACCATGGCATGATAACTACCTGCAGGTAGGGGTCCCCAAGTAATACTGCCACCCGAGGAATTGGTGGGGCCAGCAAACAATGTATTGGGGTTTTTGTAGAGCGTAGCTGTAAATGTGCCGCTACCAGTAAGAGTACAACTAGCTGTACATGTCAGTGTATAGCCCGCACCACCGCCACCACCAACGGTCACCGCCACTGAATTGCTTTGAGCATTGTATAGCCCAGTATCATAAACTTTGGCAAAATAACTATGTACTCCGCTACCCGGTGTGTCGTTTACTGTAACTGTACCACCGGCTCCAACTCCTTGTGAGCTTAGTACGCTACCATCGCGATAAATATCGACTCTATTGAGCGGGAATCTACCGCCAACAATATTGGCTGTAACTATTACGTTTGCACCACTGACATTGGCCGATACACTCACCGACGGTTGAGAGTCGCCACACTGGTGAACATCGTCTTTATCGGTGGGCACGCTACCACCCGAGCTATAGCCAAGACCTCTGGCTAATGCTGCTACAGGGGGGTTCCAGCGATTGAATGAAGGATCGGTAGTAGGTATTTCGGCTGTCATTGAGCTACCCGTTACTTCTTGCTTGGCAGCTTCGGGTGTACATTCAGTGGCCAATTTACCACTGACTGTATCTATAACTCCTCTTTGGTCACCATCGGCTTTGGTAAGACTATACCAACTAGCAAAGATGTCGGTACGAGTTTTTTTGGTAGTTGCGGTTGGAGTTTTACCGGTGTTGGCATCTAGGGTTACTTGTTTTAGCTTGGGGTCTTGCACAAACTGCTCTACTGGAGTGTTATCGGTAGCAGCCCGCATAAATTTGTTCCAAATTGGGGCAGATACAATACTGGCTGCTTGCGTCATAGGCTTATTATCGTTATTGCCCGCCCAAACAGCTGTAACTATTGAAGGGGTATAGCCCATTGTCCAGGCATCTTTATAGTCTTCACTGGTACCAGTTTTGGCGGCGACAGGTCTATTGGGTAGTGTAAGTGGGTTATTGCAACTAAATGCACCCAGGGCACAACGCGAGCTGTTGTCTGACATTATACTAGTAATTTCAGAAGTAATTTGAGGGTCGAGTACTTGTTTGGATTTGTTTTTATCGCCAGTGTTGTCATCTAGTGTTTTGCCAGAAGAGTCGGTAATTTTGAGCCAGTATACTTGATCGTGTTTTTGGCCGTTATTAGCAAGTACAGAGAAAGCATTGGCCATATCTACCATTTTGACTTCGCCGGCACCCAGCGCCAAGCTAAGCCCATACTCATCAGTGTTACGATCAAAGGTAGTAATACCCATATCTTTGGCTGTTCCCAAGAACTCTGTCTGCCCTCCAATATATAGCGCCTTCACGGCTGGAATATTGAGTGAACTTGCCAAAGCTACCCTCGCAGACTGGACTCCATAGAATCGTCTGGTGTAGTTTTGGGGTTTGTAACCACCACCAAAATCGGTTTGAACATCGTAGAGCGTACTACCGGGTCCCCAGTTTTTTTTAAACAAGTTGGAGTAAACAATTGGTTTAATAGATGAACCTGGTTGCCGGCGGGCTACGGCGACATTGTAGCTACCAAACTCTGGCTGGTTGTAATCATAACTACCCACCATGGCTAGTACTTGGCCATTTTTGGGGTCGGCCGCAGTAAGAGCAGCATTGCTACCACCATTGCTTCGCACACTAGCTATGTTGGAAGCCACGGCGTCTTCAGCTTGTTTTTGCTTATCATAATCAAGGCTGGTAATAACCTTAAGTCCACCTTCGTTTACACGCTTCACTCCAAACTTATCTTCTAAAAGCTCACGTACATACTGTACGAAGTGGGGGGCGGTAACGTTGGCATAGGGGTTGTAGGGCTTAAGTTGGGCAAGTACATCAACTTTTTTAGCCTCATCGGCCTGCGCTTGAGTAATCTTTTTTTGCTCTACCATAAGATCGAGAACGCGATCTTTTTTGGCCAGTAAGGCTTCTTTGTGGTTACCGTATGGCGAATAGTAGGTTGGGGCTTGAGGCAGACTTGCAAGCATTGCACACTGTGAGAGAGACAAGTCTTTGGCGTCCACTCCAAAGAATTGCTTTGAACCAGCTTGAACACCATAAGCAGTCGAACCGTACGGAATTTCATTTAGATATAGCTTTAAAATATCATCCTTTTTGTATAGTTGTTCAATTTCTATAGACAATATTAATTCTTTAATTTTTCTACTATAACTACGTTCGTCGGTGAGCAAGGCATTTTTTACATATTGTTGGGTAATGGTAGAGCCACCACCCTTTGAAGGATCTTTAAATATAACTCCGCTAAAAGCTCTAGCTAGGCCTTTAGGACTGAAAGCACCCTGAGAGTAAAAATCTTTGTCTTCTAAAGATACAGTAGCGTCTTTTATGCATTGAGGCATTTGATTAAATTCAATGAGGCTACGGTTCTTGTCGCCATACACTTCTACTAACAGGTGTTCACCTGTTCTATCGTATAGCTTGGTGGTTTGAGCGCTAGCTAATGCATTTATTTTATTTGGGCTGGGTAAGTCTTTAGCAAACCAAGCAAAAATACCGGCTATCAGCAGTAGTCCAGTAAGGGCACTTATGCCGTATAGCTTAAGGGCTTTTTTGCTACTAAAAATTTGCCAAACATGTTTGGGTGCAAATTTTTTTATACCTTTAGCTGGTTTGACAGCCGGTACAAATAGCCACGCAAAAGGTTTACCTTTTTTCTTGGTAGCCATTACCTGGTTGGGTTGACTGGTAGACATATGAGTACCGGGCTTACTCGCAGAGCGAAGTACGCGGCGCTTGGATTTTCGGGGGTGAATTTTTCGTGCCATAGGTTGGTTTATTTGTTACTTATGATTATATACAAAAAACGCTGTATAAGCTATAATGTGACTAATATGAAAGTACTCTTTTTCGTTACCAACGCAAACGATTATTCTTAGCCAGTCCGTCAGCCGACGGATTGGCGCACTTATTGTTTACTTAAAGTCGCAATACTAACGAAAAAGGAAATACAGTGAAAAAAATTACTAATCAACAATTAAATAACCTTCTTACGCGCAATGTAGAGAATGTTATTGTACGTGAAGATCTAGAGGCAAAACTCAAATCTGGCAAAAAATTAAGAATCAAGCTAGGATTTGACCCAACCGGGGCCCGACTACATATAGGCCGGGCTGTTACGCTATGGAAGCTTCGCGAATTTCAAGACCTTGGTCACCAGATATGCTTTGTGATCGGCAACTTTACCGCTCAAATAGGTGACAGCTCAGATAAAGATGCAGAGCGTCAAATGCTTACACCTAAACAAATAGCCGAAAATGTTAAGGATTATCATCGCCAATTAAGCCTAATACTTGATATGAGCAAAGTAGAGCTTTTTTACAATGCCGACTGGTTTGATAAGATGAGTGTCCAAAAATTTTTCAAACTCACAAGTCTATTTACTATTCAACAGATGAGTGAGCGCGACAACTTCGCCAAGCGCATAGAAGCTGGTAAACCAGTAGGCATGCATGAGACACTTTATCCACTATTTCAGGGCTACGACTCGGTCGAAATGAAGTCTGATCTCGAAGTGGGAGGCAACGACCAACTTTTTAATCTTCTGGCAGGGCGCGATGTACAGAAGGCTTTTGATATGGAACCTCAAAATATCATGACATTTCAATTACTAGAGGGCACCGACGGTCGTAAGATGAGTACTAGTTGGGGTAACTGCATATACATAGACGAAAAACCACCAGAAATGTATGCACTAGTTATGACTATAAGGGATGAGCTTATACCTACTTACTTTAAACTAGCAACTGACATTGATCTAAAAATTATTGAAGAAATTGAAAAAAACATGGCAGCTGGAGACAACCCTCGCGATACCAAGGCGAGTTTGGCACGAGCAATTGTGGCTCGATACCATGGAGAAAAGGCCGCCAATGATGCAGAAGCTATATGGAATAAACAATTTAGAGAGGGTGAAAAACCCAAAGATATTGAAACAATTAAAATTAAGCCCGGTAAGTTAGTAGACCTAATAGGTATGCAGTTTGATATGAGCAAATCTGAAGTGAAGCGAATAATTGACCAAAGCGGTGTACGGGTAGATGACGAAGTTACTAAAGACGTCGATATGGTATTAAAAAAATCAGCTCTTGTACAGGTGGGTAAACGCCGTTTTGTGAAGTTTAAAATTTGACAATACGTAATAGAGTAGTATAGTAAATATTTGTTCGACATAGTCTAGCTAAGGAGCGAGATGTTAGACGATCAAATTATTCAATACGTTGTACGCAACACTGGAATGAGTGATCTTGAGGTTCAAGAACTGCTCTCTGTCGTAGAGAGATCCGGTACTCACACCATCGTTAGAATTGATCCCAAACCAAGAAAACTACGCTGCAAACAATGTAAAAATCTCAAGCCTTCTGAAGAGATTAATGAACAACAGATATGTGGTGTTTGTAGCGCAGCACCTACACCAGATGATAGGGCCGCGTCTGTTAGCGTGTCGGCCTATAGTGGCGGTTTACCTTCTTTGGGTAGAAGGTAGGTAATATCAAGTCGATAATTAGCAGTATTCCTCGATTAATTCGAGGAATTTTTAATTATGATTAAATTCGTCTTTTGTTCGTGTTAAAATAGGGTAATGGAAAATAACTTCAAGCTAGATACACCCGTATCATCACTTAAAGGCGTTGGCCCAGTTGTAGCCAAAGGTTTGCACCAACTTAACATCAAAACAGTTGAAGATCTACTCAAGTATTATCCTAGACGCTGGGATGATTTTAGCAATATATCTAAACTTAACGAAATAAAGCCGGGTAGAGTGGCGGTGAATTGTGTGGTAGAACATATAAATGTTCGTCGTAGCGCACGAAATAAGAGATTGGCTATTACCGAGGCAATTCTTTCTGATGGTACCGGCACTATTAAGGCGGTGTGGTTTAATCAGCCATTTCTGGTAAACACACTTAAAAAAGATCAGCACTATTTGTTTGCCGGCAACTTTGAATTCAAAAACAACTACCTTAGCTTAAATGGCCCAACTTATGAGGTTGCAGACAAAAATGATTTTAAGGGCAAAATATATAGTATTTATTCAGAGAATAAACTTATTAGTTCTAAAATAATCCAAAAACTAATCGACCAAGTGATAGATTTGGCTACCGAAATAAATGACAACTTGCCAGCCATCATAGAAAAAAAATACGAACTAATTGCTTACCCCAAAGCATTAAAATATATTCACCAACCCACTAGTATGATTCAAGTAGAGGCTGCCAAGAGTCGGTTTGGGTTTGCTGAGATCTTTGAGCTAATACTTACCAGCCTAGTGCTAAAACACGATATACAGACTGAGACCTCCCCTACGATAAAATTTGATTTAAGCATGGTCGAGAAGGTGCTTAATCAGGTAAAGTTTGAACTCACCAATGCCCAGCGAAAAGTAGCCTGGCAAATATTTAAAGATCTAGAGAGGCCTAAGCCTATGAACAGAATGCTGGAAGGTGATGTAGGCTCAGGTAAAACCCTCGTGGCGCTACTCGCTATAGCAATGACGGTTGGTTCTGGCTACCAGGCTGCGTTAATGGTTCCTACAGAGATATTGGCTCGTCAGCACATCGTTACTTTTCAAAAATTACTTAGTAGCCTAGGTATTAGGTGTGAGTTGTTAATATCGGCTCTAAAAAAACCGCAGAAAACAAAATTACAGCAAGAGGTAGCTGCCGGTGAAGTAAAGGTAGTGATAGGTACACACGCTTTGCTTGCCGAAGGAGTAGAATTTGCCAATTTAGGGCTAATAGTGATTGACGAACAGCACCGATTTGGTGTTAATCAAAGGCGTGCACTCAAAACCAAAGCCAATTTTATGCCTCACGTATTAACTATGACAGCTACACCAATTCCACGAAGTTTGGCATTGGTAGTGTATGGTGATTTGGATGTTTCGATTATCGACCAGCTTCCGCCCGGCCGCAAACCCGTGCAAACCAAAGTAGTGAGAGAAGTGGATAGAAGCATGGTGTATAGAATGGTTGACCAGCTCATTTCTCAAGGACAGCAAGTATTTATTGTTTGCCCAAGTATTGAACAAAACGACTTGAGTGGTATGAAATCGGTAGAATCTGAGTATAAAAAGCTGCAAAGTAGCGTATTTGCACACCGCAACATAGCTATGTTGCACGGCCGTATGAAGCCTAATCAAAAAGACGATATAATGCAGCAATTTAGAAGCGGTAAATATAACATTTTGCTTTCAACCACCGTTATAGAGGTAGGGGTAGACGTTCCTAACGCCACAGTGCTAATTGTAGAAAACGCCGAACGATTTGGTTTGGCAACCCTACATCAATTGCGGGGCCGAGTTGGACGCAGCAGTACCCAATCACATTGTTACCTTATGAGCGAATCGCAGAATCCACAGTCGTTTAAAAGACTTAACTCTCTAGAGAAAACCAACGATGGTTTTAGGCTAGCCCAAATTGATCTCGAGCTAAGGGGTCCTGGTGAGATTTACGGACAAATGCAGCACGGCCTATTGGATCTACGCTTTGCCGATATCTCTGACGCTGCACTACTGGCCAAGGTTCGTGGGGCTGCCACTGATTTTATTAATGATAAAAACATGCTACAATATTCCAACACCGTCAAGAGAATAAATGAACTAAAGAAACTGACCTCTCTAGACTAAAACATTATGAATTCTGGCGTTATTACCTATTTTACAAAGGGCAAAATGTTCAATACTATTGGTACACACCAAAAGTTTGACAAAACCGCTTATCGTATATTGCTACCATATATAGACAGCAATAATTTTCCTACAAAAAATTTGATATTGAAATTTGAGGGTATGGGTGGGCCAGACGGGCTGAAGTTTAAAGGCAAATATAAATCTGACCACCTTTGGGACCCAATCAACCAAATTGGGTTTTTGCCGGTATGGATAGAAGTGCATTACAAAAATCTGGTAATTGCACTCAAAGACGGTGATACAGTAAAGGCTTCGTTTGAGGCAGGGTTTATGGCTCATTATTTGACTGATAGCCTAACCCCGGCGCATCATGTGAGTAATAAATTGATTGCCGCCGAATACGCAAACTCTAGCAAGGCGCGTCTGGGCTGGCTATACTTTGGCAGGAAGGGATTAATGAGTTCGCACGTAATGTTTGAGAGTGGTGTATCAACCACAGTCGCTCTTAATCGGCTGAGAATAGTATTTGATCAAGACTTATACAATAGAATCCAAAAAGTTGGTATTAAATCGGTAGTAGAAGAAGAGTCGCTCAGGATTGCCAAATTAGACTTGTATGATAAATTTTTGAAAAATGGCTGGTCGGCAAGTTTGGCCAAAACCGTCAAGACTATGGTGGTAAAAAGAATTCCGCAGCTTATTGCTGCCGCTTGGCTGGCGGCCTATGCTGAGGCTGGTTATGAGGTGAGACAAGTGACCAAGGCTGATCAAAAGTAATCTCACTTATTCGCTCTCCTAAATCTACTGGGTATATTCCTGAAAAACTAGCACAACAAAGCTTATCCTCGGGCACTCCAATGGCATTAATCATTCCGTTATAAGACAAAAACTCCAAACTATCTGCTTTGGTGTAGTCACAAATCTCTGCGATGGTTTTGTGTGACGCTATTAGTTTGGTTTGATTGGGCGTATCTATGCCATAAAAATCTGGAAATCTAATGGGCGGAGAACTTATTCTAACATGTACCTCACTAGCTCCAGCTCGGCGCAGCATAGCTACAATTTTGCTCATAGTGGTACCACGCACAATTGAGTCGTCCACCAAAACTACTCGTTTGCCTTTAAGGTGATCAGGCAATGGGTTGAGCTTCATATGTACGGCACGTTCTCGAAGCTCTTGGGTGGGGGCAATAAAGGTTCGGTGAATGTAACGATTTTTTATAAGCCCGTGGTCAAACTCAATTTGTAGTGTATTGGCATAGCCTAATGCTGCCGGAATAGCCGAGTCGGGCACAGGAACCACCAAGTCGGCTTCGGCGGGGAACTCTTTGGCTAATTGTTTACCGAGCTCTCGACGTACCTCGTTAACTAGTTTGCCGGCCAACACACTATCTGGGCGAGCGAAATAAATAAATTCAAAAACCTCTAGCTTGGGGTCGGGATCTTGCATCTGCCAACTTTTAATACCTCGACCATTTATACGCACCAGCTCGCCTGGTTTTACATCTCTTACTAATTCACCGCCCACCATATCAAAAGCACATGTTTCAGAAGATACAATATATCCGTTCTTGAGCTTACCTATACTGAGTGGCCTTACTCCGCAACTATCCCTAAAGGCATAAATAGCGTCTTTGGTAAGCAATGTGCAACTAAATACACCGGTAAAAAGCGGCCAAACAAGTTCGAGAGCCTGTTGGATAGTTTTGTGGTGATACATATAATACCGAATTGCATCGGCCATCATTTCACTATCATTACTACCACGCTTATATATATTTTTAGACTTCAAAAAATCTTTGAGTAAAACTATAGAAGGCAAGTTTCCGTTGTGAGCCAGAGAAACAACATCGTCGCCGCGCAAAACAGGTTGCAGGTGGCTATCGTGTTTACCACCCGATGTAGCGTAGCGGTTGTGTCCAATAGCAAATTTGCCTTGTAATTTTTCTAAATCTTCTTCTTTATAAACTTGAGCAACCAGACCAGGACCGCGGTGTGAAAAAAACTGATCATCGTGAGCACTCACAATGCCTGAGCTTTCTTGGCCGCGATGCTGAAGCGCCGAGAGTGCAAAATACGCCAGTCTGGCCGCTGATTCATCTCTGCTATATACAGCAGTTACACCACATTTTTCTTGAAGTTTGGACAAAGATACCCTCCTTTTGTTAAATATATTGTATCATAGTGCATATGTTACAAATAGTTGCTGGAGAATTCAAATCAAAAAAACTAGCCTTGCCACCTAGGGTTAATACCCGGCCGGTGAGTCAAAAGGTGCGGGCCGCAATTTTCAATACACTAGGCGACAGAGTGGTAGGGGCGAGTGTTCTTGATCTCTACTCGGGATCGGGTGCTATTGGCCTGGAGGCGCTAAGCCGTGGAGCTGATTCTGTAGAGCTTGTCGAAAAAGATAACAAAGCTGCACAAACAATTCGTAAAAATATTATTGCCTTGGGTGCGGACACAAAGGTCAAACTAATAAATAGCGACGTAGAAAAATTTATAGCCAGTGTTATTGCTCAATACGATATTGTAATAATTGACCCTCCTTATAAACTCTTTACAACTACTCTAGTCAACAAGGTGGCAAGTCTGGTACAATATGGCGGTATTATTGTAGTAAGTTGCTCAAGTAAGTCGCAGTTAGAAGAACTGAATGTTGAATTAGAGATAGTACAGCATAAAACTTACGGTGATACTCAAATAATATACATTGAGCGTATAGCGCTATAATATGCCGCGGTGGTGGAATTGGTAGACACGCCAGCCTTAGGAGCTGGTGAGGTAAAACTCGTGGAGGTTCAAGTCCTCTCCGCGGTACCATAAAAAATAACCCAGATTATTCTGGGCTATTTTTTTACTATAGACACTTTAACCCAGTAATTAACTTACAAAAAATCTATACCAGCTTCGTAATATATAAAATAGTTGACATTATAAAGCGTTTATGCTAATATAGCTCTACCATTTCGTCGGCTAGAATAGGAGAAATAGAGATGCAAATGGTTCTGGCAGTATGCCCGGGAGATATTCCGTTGTGGATATTCATTCCGGCAATGGCAATCCTTGCGCTCATCGTTCTGGGGATGGCACTTCAGCAACAAGACGACGAGCTGGAGCTTGACCGGTTGCGATCAGAAAACGAGCGCCTCAAGCACTCGCACTAAGTAGCTGGTAAAAACAGCTACTGGGCCCCGGGAGAAATCCTGGGGCCCACTTCAATATTGCATAAAATATGTTAATATTTATTCAACAATGAAAAATGCAATCAAAATTATCGGTGGCAAGCCTCTAAATGGTGAAGTGCGTATTCGCGGAGCCAAAAATGCCATACCCAAAATTATGGTTGCTGCATTATTAAGTGATGAACCCTGTATTTTGCACAATATTGCCAATGTCTCTGATGTATCTATAGTCACTAAGATGATTGAGTTGTTGGGCGGCGAGGTTGAGAATACCAACCAAGGCTCACTCAAGATTCAAGCCAAAAAGTTGCAACCGGCTTCGGCACGGCAACTTCATAGCATTGCTGGCACGAGCCGCATCCCTATATTATTTGCTGGGCCATTACTACATAGGGCAGGTAAGGCAACCCTACCTTCACTTGGCGGTTGCGAGATAGGTACGCGTCCAGTAGATTTTCATTTACAAGCACTGCAAACTCTCGGCGCTACAGAACATGATGTTGAAGGTGGGTATGAGTTGAGCGCCCAAAAATTATTTGGTGCCAAAATAGAGCTAAATTATCCAAGCGTAATGGCCACCGAACAGGTACTATTAAGCGCATGCTTGGCCGAAGGGGTTACTGAACTACGTGGTGCTGCCGTAGAGCCAGAGATACTTGATCTTATTTGTGTACTGCAAAAAATGGGCGCCATCATATCGGTCGATACTGATAGAGTAATTACTATCACTGGTGTGCGCAAGCTCCATGGCTTTGAACATAGCGTAATGCCAGACCGTATTGAGGCTGGTAGCTGGGCTTGTGCAGCCGCAGCCACCAACGGCCGAATTTTTGTGCGCGGCGCCAGGCAAGCCGATATGATGACATTTCTAAACGCTTTTCGACAAATTGGCTGCGAATATAATGTAAGAGACGATGGCATAGAGTTCTGGCGAGGCAAAAATACCCAACCTATTAGCCTTGAGACTGATGTGCATCCTGGTTTTATGACTGATTGGCAACAGCCGTTTACGGTACTTCTCACCCAAATTGATGGCCTTTCGACAGTACATGAGACCGTCTATGAAGATCGGTTTGGATTTACTAAGATACTAAATGATATGGGTGCCAAAATACAGCTTTATCAAAATTGCCTGGGCAAATTGCCTTGTCGTTTTGCCCAGCGTAATTATCAGCACAGCGCGGTAATATCTGGACCTACTAAACTAAAGGGGCAAAAAATAGTGGTGCCAGATTTACGAGCTGGGTTTAGCTATGTTATTGCGGCTCTGGTGGCTGAGGGTCAAACCACAATTACAAATATTAATCTCATAAAGCGGGGATATGAAAACTTTGAAGACAAGCTTAAGGCTATTGGCGCCAATCTATTGTAAATACTTGACTGCTCTTATAACGGCATGCTAAGCTAATCCTCGTATTTTGTACCTTACATATCGCTGTCTTGAATTATTTGAGACAGCTTCAACCCAAATTGACTACTATAACGATTTGAGCTGAAGCTGCCGCAAGTAATTATTGCAGCTACATTTGTGCCGATCGATTGAATACATCGGTCCAGAGTTGACCGGTAGTAGGTCGATCGGCACAGCCAACTCCTGTCAAACTCCTTAACAATCTGCGGTGACGTATCGTAGTGGTGTAAGTAGAGTAGGCAGGATAGCTCCAAGAGTGTGAGTTGCTGGGTGCAACCAGCTGACCTCTTGGGGTGCCTTCTAAGGGTGATTAAAATGGTCGGTGCTGCCAACACCATCCAGGTTCAGAATCAACGGATACCTTGACCACTTGGTCGTCCTGTAAGAAGGTAGCAATAAAAGGGTGCGGAGCTCGGTTGGCGGAGCGTTCGTCGTTTGACGAAAGGTCGCGGGTTCAAGTCCCGCCGCATCCCCTAGGATTGTTTGGCAACAATCCAGCAAGCGTCCTGGAAGGGTGCGTATGGTCCTCCAGACGTACGTACCCTTTCCAGGGCGACCAACTTTTTACAAGAATAGTTGGTCCACTGGTTCCGTAGCTCGTGTGGCAGAGCACTCGTGACGCGTTACGAGAGGTAGTAGGTTCGAATCCTACCGGAACCGCCAAACCCCTTACCGCAAAGGTGAGGGTTTTTATTTACAAAATAATAATATTTTGCTAAACTATGCAAACATGATTAAACACACTATTACAAACAAAACCAAGAGCGAGCAAACCTTACTAATCACTGCCGACGAGCAGTTCATTAAACCCTATAAACAAGCTGTATTAAAACGTCTCAAAAAAAATCTCAAAGTCGATGGCTTTCGACCAGGTAATGTACCCGATAAAATTGCCGAGCGTGAGATAGGTGAGGCACAAGTGCAGGCCGAAGTTCTACAAGAAGTTATAATGCACGCTTTTACCAAAATAGTGCGCGAAAATGATATAGAGACGGTTGCTAGCCCACAAATCAACCTCAAAAAATTTGTGCCTTATAGCGATCTAGAGTTTGAGGCTGTAGTAGCTGTAATGCCCGCCATTAAACTCGATCTTAAAAAGATTAAGGTGAGTAAGCCCAAGGTAGTAGTAGATAAAAAAGAAGTCGAAGAAACTTTACAAAACTTTGCTACTCAGTCAGCTAAAAAAGAAGAAAGCAAAGAGGGTATAAAAAACACTGACGAGGTAAAGTTTGATTTTGAAGGTGTAAGAGAAGGTAAACCGGTAGAAGGAGCTGCTGCCACCAATCACGTAATGACTATTGGATCAGGTAGCTTTATACCGGGTTTTGAAGACAATATGCTTGGTTTAAAAAAAGGTGATAAAAAAACTTTTACCGTCAAGTTCCCTAAAGACTATCACGCCAAAGATTTGGCTAACAAAGACGTAGAATTTAGTGTAAATATTGTAGAAGTTAAGACTGTGCAACAACCCAAAATAGACGATGAGTGGGCCAAAACTGTCGGACCAGTCCAAGACCTCAAGGGGCTGAAGGCAGAGATTGAAAAAAGTATATTACAAAACAAACAGGCCGAGGCCGACAAGCAATATGAAAACTCAGTGCTAGATGCTGTAATCAAGCAAGCCAATATAGAGGCGCCAGCTGGGTTGGTAGGCGAGCAGACTGACAAGCTACGTAACGAAACAACCGAAAACCTCAAAAACAGTGGCTTAGACCTGGAAAAATATCTGCAACTGCAAGGTCAAAAACCCGAAGATTTTGAGACTCAACTAAAAGCCGAGGCCGAAAAAAGAGTAAAACTTGGCTTGGTATTGCGCTCTGTGATTGAAAACGAAAAAATTTCTGTGACTGACAGCGAAATAGATGCCGAGCTTGCCAAACTAAAAACCCAGTATTCTGACCCTAAGATGCAAGAGGAGCTAACTCACGATCATTTTCGTGACGATCTAAAGAATCATTTACTGACCACCAAAGCTATTGCAGCTATTTCCCAAGCTGCATCAAACTAAACTTAGCTTATCCTGGCTGTGTGCGATAGTGTGCTAAAATATAAATATGAACAAAAATGATTTTTCAAATAATTCAATACTCATTCCTACGGTAATTGAAAAAACCCAAGCCGGTGAGCGAGCCTATGATATATATTCTAGATTACTTAATGAAAGAATTATTTTTTTAGGCACAGGTATTGATGATACAGTATCCAATTTAGTAATTGCCCAGCTACTTTATTTGCAAAGCGAAGATCCTACATCTGATATTAGTCTATATATTAATAGCCCTGGCGGTAGTGTGACGGCTGGCTTAGCAATCTATGACACTATGAATCATATTACTCCCGATGTGAGTACGATTTGCGTGGGTATGGCAGCCAGTATGGGGGCCTTCTTGCTAGCTTGTGGGCAGCCTGGCAAACGATTTGCACTTCCAAACAGCAGAGTAATGATTCACCAGCCATCGGGTGGATTTTCTGGTACTGCGGCTGATATTGAGATTACTGCCAACGAAATAATTAAAATTCGTCACAAACTCAATGAGATATTAGCTGATAAGACAGGCCAGTCTGTTGAAAAGATATCTAGCGATAGTGATCGTGATTTTTGGCTATCGGCCGATGAAGCTAAAAAATATGGTCTGGTTGATAACGTAGTAATCAAAAAACCATTAGATAAAAAGAATAAATAGCGGGTTATAAACAGCTGTGTATTCAGAAGTTCTAAAAAACACTAATTTTCTAAAAATATGGATAGCACAGCTCACCAGTCAGCTTGCTACCAACCTACTTAATTTTGCTCTTATTATAAAAGTGTATGAGCTGGCCGCACCTACGCCTTATGCTAACATTGCTGTGAGTCTATTAATTCTAGCGTTTGGCGTGCCGTCGATAATATTTGCTGTATTGGCTGGAGCTTACGTAGATCACTGGGATAGAAAAAAAGTGTTAGTTATTACCAATATTGCTCGTGGTCTGTTGGTATTGAGCTTTTTGTTTATAAGCAGTAATTTGATAATGATTTATTTAGTAGTGTTTGCTATATCGATATTCTCTCAATTTTTCACTCCTGCCGAAGGTGCCGCTCTGCCTAAACTGGTTAAAAAAGAAGATTTTTTAAGTGCCAACTCACTGTTTTTATTTACCTTGTATGGTAGCTTTGTTGTGGGCTATAGCTTGGCAGGGCCAGTGGTAGCAATTGGCGGATCAGATAGTGTTTATTGGCTAGCTGCTCTTGCGTTTGCTGTGGCTTCAGTTTTGAGCTTACGTCTGCCCAGCTTGAGAGCTGAGCCATCACCTAAGTCGCTGCGACAGGTGAACTCCGAAGTTTTTTCTTCAATAAGAGTTAATTTTAAAGAGATAATTACCAATCCCAAGCTGATATTCCCAATTCTAAATCTGACCATTGCTCAAGCTATGTTGGGAGTATTGGCAGTGCTAGCGCCAGCAATTGCCATACTGATATTCCGTCAAAACCTGGCCAATGTTAGTTACAAGCTAATAGTACCGGCAGCTCTGGGCATGATAATTGGCGCAGTAATGGTTGGCAAATTTTTCAAAAATATAAACAAAACCAAATTAATAGACATTGGCATATTAGCTGCGGCACTCATGCTGTTGGGCTTGAGCTTTGTGCCAAAGCTCGAAGGCCTACGTTTCTTCGGGCTGGTGGTAGCCATTATCTCGCTATGCTTGGGGATAGCTAATGGCTTGGTGAGCGTATCGGCTCAAACGTTGGTACAGCTTAATTCTACCGATGAGGCCCGCGGAAAAATCTTTGGTACACTTAATATGATGATGAATGTGGCCGCTATTGTGCCAGTATTTTTAGCGGGGCTCACCGCTGATTTAATCAGTCCATTAAGTGTACTTACGATTGCTGGTGTACTAATTGGTTTATACGGTATTTATCAGCATTTTACGTTTTCAAGACTACACCTAAAAAGTACTTGACATTGTGGGTAGTTCTGCACTACACTAGTCTATATAAGAGGACGCTTAAACACTAACAACCGGTTTGTATACCCAAAAATATTTGGTGTACCGGTTTTTTGTCGGTTTAGAAAAACCTCCTAAATTAAG
>CAYMHI010000011.1:0-9309 GCA_964390265.1 uncultured Candidatus Saccharibacteria bacterium
TTTCGTTTATTATAAAAGATGCTTAATTAACTAAGCATCTTTTACTACATACAGACGAGACTCTAGATATTCAATCTTTTTTAGTATGGTTCTGGGTATGCTGCAGTACCGTAGGTGCCGTAACCTGGCAAACCTGCGCCGGTACCTTTTGCTGGTAAGCCAGTCCAGTACGGTGCCCCAAGTGAAGCAAGTGGCGAAATTCCATTATTGAGAAATATTTCTGCCATCCTGTCCTGGCCTTTACCGGCTACACCCACATTAATTCCTTCAGCTTTGATTTGATTAAAGGCTTTTTCGTAGTTGCTATAAATTACCTTAGAAAAGTCAGCTTTGCTATCTATCTGATTTTGGGCTTGAAGTGGATTGTTGCCACATTTTGGTAGATCTTTGAATCTAACAATCTTTACATCGTGATCTACTAATTTTTTACTATTCTCATTTACACTTCCTACTGTTCGTCCACCCATCCAACTTACATCAAATTTGATAAATGGATTCGGATTGTTAATGGTATCATAAGCATTTGGATTGTTAGCGCAACTAAATCCGCCAGCTTTACCACCAGGACACTTAGCATCGTTGTAGCGAGCTACCGGACCTTCTAGGTAATTCCAAGATGTTCTGCCCGGCAATGTGCCTGGGTAAAGACCAAGATTAGGATTGGTTGTGCTGGTAACCGTTCCTAGTATGGCATTTAGCTTTGATACATCAGAGGGGTTTGATTGGTTTGTACTTGAAGTTGTAGCTACGGTTCGATTGGTGGATTTATTTGAGCTAGTAGAGCCAGTTCCTCCAGGGAATGGACTATTTTTACTACCTTCGCCACTGTAATTTCTCTCAAAATAACTAGCATTTCTTGTGTAAATTGTGGCATTATCCCAAAACTTTTTAACTGCTTTGCCTGGAGAGCTAAAGTATTTAGATTCAAACCAATCTGGTTGTCCAGGAACACCAAATGGCACCCAAAACTTACCACTAAAATACTGTGGGTAGCCTTCGGATGGCAATAGAAAATCTTTGTACTGCTCTTGTGTGTCGGTCGGCTTATCTTTATCAACAATATAAGAGGCATCGTAATATACTTGCTCGGGCATCTGATAGTCGGCGGCATATGTTACGTTTTGGCCGTTTATATGGTACTCCGGATAATACTTGTCCCAAACTGAATTTAGCTTGTTGGCAACATAGCTTGATATAACTGGCTTGGCTCCCACATACACTCTATTAGCCTCACCTTCGCCGGGAGTATCAGACATACGGCAAGCCTCAAGTGTAATTGGTGAACGCGCCATCGAAGAAACGCTATTATCTGTACTGACAGATCCGCCATTAATAACTTTTGCAGTATTAGTGGGTAAAACTCCAGCCGCAAACGTTCGAATAATTAATGCAATCCCTACTACAGCAACCAGGCCAATAACTACAAACATAGCCCAGCGCGGAAACTTGCGCTTGGTAATCTTGCTAGATCTATTGACTCTTGATTTTGGTTTTTTGTTTGTTTTCATTTTTTACCTTTTTTATAGTTTTTATAAATATAGCTATATAATATACTACTTATGTTTATAAAAGCAAGGTCTATTGCCATAATTTTTGATGCCTGTTAGCTAAGTGACTTTTTTTATTTTTTTAATTGGGCCCAAAGCTGAACGGGCACGCATGTTTTTGGGATCAAGCTTAATTATCTGCCTAAAGAGTGCGTTAGCCGACTTTTCGTCTTTTTCGTGTATGTAGGCCTCAGCCAAAAGCTGCATAATATCTATGTTTTGCGGCTCTAGCTGGTGGGCTTTTTTTAAGGCCGAAAGTTGCATATCAAATTTATTCATTATTCTGTAGATTCTCGCCAAGCTTACCAGGCGGTTGACATGCATCTCCATACTTAGTGATTTTTCTAGTGCAGTGGCCGAGCGAGGAAAGTCACGCGTCTTAAAATACATCATAGATAGATTGTGATAACTGGCTGCATTAGGGTAGGTATCGGCTACTATTTTAAAGCACTCTATAGCGTCTTCGTTCTTACCCAGACCCGAGTAAATAAAGCCAAGTCGACTGTAAGCCAAGCTGTTTTTGTGATCAACTCTTAATACCTTTAAATAGGCTTTTTCGGCGGCTAAATAATTCTTTTCGGCGTAGTAACGACCAGCCACCTCCAAAAGAGTATCGAGTGCCTCATCTTGGCTAGGCATGTCCGTAGATAAGTTTGTGGCGAAGTAATCAACTAGTCGGCTGCGCTTATTTATTATTGCCAGAACTACTATGCCAAATACTACTAGTACTAGTATAAATTCAAACAACATTAGCTATTTTCCTCTTTAGTAGACAATTGTAAACCCAGGTTCTCAATAACCGTTCGGGCATTTACATTGGATTGAATCTGTTGAGATGCCCGTACAATATTTTCTAGATTGTTTACAACACTTAGTATAGTAGAATTTCTCCTTATTGCATAGCTGATTTCCTCAAGAAACTCAAGACTCCAATCCTCGTCAAATACCATTTTGGTAATAACAAAACGCTCAGTAATATTCCCGGCCATGAACGTTTCTGCCAGTCCGCGTATAGTCTTTTTGTGACCAAGTAAATCATCATTGCCTAGCTCTAAAGCTCCACCTAGTGAGCCACGAGCCAAATCAAACATTTCTATAGCCTCCGATTGGCTCACTTCTAAATGCTTTTTCAGATACTCCACCCCACTTGCTTGGCTAATTGGCTCAAAATAAACAATTTGCGCACGGGAGCGGATGGTTGCTAAAACCTTAGAGATATTATTGGTTAAAAGCAAGAATACGGTATTGGGCGGGGTATCCTCGAGGTTTTTTAACAAAGCGTTGGAGGCCTCGACGGTTAACTTATCTACAGACTCTATAATAATTACTTTTTTTATTTTGGGCTCACTGGACGTGTGCCATATTTTTTCGTTTACAGACCTTATCTGATCAATGCCAATACTTCGCTTGGTTTCAAGAGGATTTATAATAATCATATTGGGGTGAATTGCCTGATGATCCTTGACTATCTGTTTATCACCGATAAACAATCTAGACAGCTCCAGAGCCGCCAGGTACTTACCGCTACCATCGGGTCCATGAAATATATAGCCGTGGCCGGGTTGCTTTGCAATATTATTTAATTGCTCAGTAATTTTTACAGTATAAGGGTATTTCATTCAATACTCTTAAGATATTGTTTTAAATCACTAGCGAGCGGAGCTTTAAATTCTTTACGCTCCCCACTTGGCAACCCAATATTTAGCATGCTTGCATGCAAAAACTGCCGATTAAGCCCAAGGGGTGATTTATTTTCGCCATAAAGTCTGTCGCCTACTACTGGGTGGCCAATATGCGCAAACTGTACTCTAATTTGATGAGTACGGCCAGTATAAAGCAGTACATCAACCAGTGTTGCTCGCTGATATTCGTAAATTACACTATACTCACTAGTGGCTGGTTTACCCGTTGCATCGATAGTCATTTTTTGAGGATTTTTTATGCCTCTTTTGATAGGGAGTGATAGTCTAGCCTTGGCTTGCTTAGGCCGACCCACTACCAAGGCAGTGTAGCGTTTTACTACCTGGCGAGTCTTGAACTGACGCTGCAGAAAAGTTTTTGCTTGTGGGTTTCTGGCTAAAATCATCACTCCAGAAGTATCTTTGTCGAGCCGGTGCACAATGCCTGGTCTTAAATTATCACTATCTTCAACAAGGTCTTTGAAAGCTGCAGCTACCGAGGGTTGCGGGTTGGTTGCGGTTGGGTGAGTTATGAGACCGGCCGGCTTATTAATTACCAACACATCATCGTTTTGGAAAATTATTTTGGGTAGTTTTTTGGGCACAATAAGTTCTTTGTTGTTTTTGGCTATCGGTAGGTCGCCGGTTACAACGTCTTCGGCGTGTAGCTTGTCGGACGACTTGGCTTTAGTATTATTGATACATACACCACCTAGCTTGATGTAGTCACCCCAATACGTTCGGCTAAACTCTGGGAAATTTTCTGATAATATTTTATCTAATCGTTTTCCCTGTTGTCGCTGTAAAACAGTAAATGAAAATTTCTTCATGGTAGTTTTGGTTAAATATATCTACCAAGCACATCTAACTGATCACGCGTACCCATCATTATGAGCTTATCACCGGCATATAGTATCTCTTGACCGCTGGGGTTAACCTTGCTTGAGCCTTCATGGCTATTTAGGGCTAACACAGTAGCCCCTGCCCCGCTGGCTTGCATAAAATGCCCCAAACGATTTCCGACTAGCTTAGAGCCTTTGGCTACTACCATCTCTTCTACCTGTAGTTCGCTACTTGATTTATTGCTCAACACTTCAAAGAAATCTAACACACCCGGGCGAATGAGCATGGTGGCCATGTGGAATCCACCTATTTGGTTAGGCATTGCTACCTTGTCGGCACCGGCCTTCTCGATTCTATCAACGTTCTCTTCTCGATTAGCCCTGGCCACAATATATAGACCTGGGTTGAGTTGACGAGATGTGAGAGTGATAAATAAGTTACATGAGTCGTCACCCAAGGCAGCAACGATGCCGTGAGCTTTTTCAACCTTGGCTTTTTTTAGTACTTCCTCTTTGGTGCTATCACCCACAAACGCCGTATAGCCTTTAGCAACAGCTTTGCGCACGGCTTCTTCATCGCGATCAATGCCCACAAATTTAATATTTTCGTTTGCCAACTCGTCGGCAATGTGGCTGCCCACCCGGCCTAGACCACAAACTACATAATGTTCTTTCATATTTACTAGTTTTGCTTTCATTTTATTGCGTTTTAATCCGTCTCCTAGATTCATCATATAATCTGCGAGTATCTTTAGCAAATAAGCTATTATTAGCAGACTAGCTGAAATTAGCAGTATTGTAGTTATTTTAGTACCCCACTGCACAGCGTGAAAATTGTCGTGGTGGGTAAGAGCAATATAAATAGTTCTATACAAGCTTTCTTGAGCACTTATTTGCTCAAAATAACTAAACAACATAGCCGATACTACAATTATAACAATTGTAACTGCACTAAGTTTAATAAATGTCTTAATAGTTGGTGACATAAGTACTATTATAGTTCGAATTGGCCAAGTAGGCCAGAAGCGACTTATAGATTATTATAATAGTCTAGTAAGCTACTAGATTAAAACAGAACCCTTGAAGGGTCCTGTTTTAATCTTATCTTTTACTAAACTGTGGAGCTTTGCGGGCTTTTTTAAGACCAGGTTTTTTACGCTCTTTTACTCGCGAGTCTCGAGTAAGATAACCTTCTTTGCGCAAGCTTACCTTAAAGTCTTCGCTCATTCCTAATAGTGCCCTGGCAATTCCCAACCTAATAGCCTCAGCCTGACCACGTAGACCACCACCCTCAACTCGAGCGCTTATATCAACGGTTTTGTCTTTTGATAGCAGTACCAGTGGCGCCTTGATGGTTTCTTCATAAATATCAGTACCAAAATACTCATTTACAGATTTGTCATTGACGGTTATTACACCTTTGCCAGTTATTAGACGAACGGTAGCAACCGAGCGCTTACGTCGGCCAACACCAGGATAATATTGTTTTTTCACTGGCGATTTAGTTATTTTGTCTACCACTATTTTTTCTCCAATTCTATTAATGTAGGGTTTTGGGGAGCATGCGGATGATCAGTTGATGCGTATACTTTGAGATTTTTAAGCATTTGGGCTTGCAACTTGTTTTTGGGTAGCATCCCGGCTACGGCGTGTTCAATAACTTTGTTGGGGTTTTTTGCAAGTTGATCACGCAGACTAATTTCGCGAATACCGCCGGGGTGACCGGTATGATGATAATAAATCTTATCAGTTAATTTTTGTCCGGTAACGCTTATTAGGGGAGAGTTTATTACTACTACCACATCGCCACCAACCACGTGTGGTGTATAGGTAGTCTTGTCTTTGCCACTAAGCAGTCGGGCTATTTGGGTGGCCAAACGACCAAGGGTTTGACCCTTAGCATCAATAATATACCAGTCTTGAGTTACATCTGCTGTTTTTAGATTGAATGTTTTCATTTTGCAGTCCTTCTGGTAAATTTGGGTTTGGTGGCACTGGTGCTAGTTGAGCCAATAATTTTTGTTTTAACCACTTCTTCTTGTTTTGAAGACTTAAGAATTGATTTCTTAGTTGGTTTAGCCTTGCCTTCGGCTTCGGTTTTGGTAGTCGCGATACTTTTGGCTTGCTCTGATTTCTTTTGTTCAGAAGTATATTTATCATCCAGCACTAGCTCAATAACGGCCATTGGAGCACCATCACCTACTCTGTTGCCTATCTTGATGATTCTAGTATAACCACCCTCACGCGAAGCGAAGCCTTTCACTAAATCGTAATTTAGTTTTTGAGCAGCAACTGGGTTAATAGTTTCGCTTAAAATATCTCGATAAGATGCCAGAGTTTGCTTTTTGGCTTTGGTAACCTGACGTTCAAAGTATGGTGCAAGCTCTTTGGCCTTAGCCAGAGTAGTTTCAATACGTTCGTATAGTATCAAACTATCGAGCATACCACGCAAAAGGGCCCGACGAGCGTCGGTAGTTCGAGAAAGTTTACGTCCTGCGTAGGCGTGGCGATGCATTGCTAGTTACTCCTGCTCCTTGTCTGATCCAGCGCTACTCACGCCAAGTTCTTCAAGTTTTTCTAATACTTCTTCATAAGCCTTTTGCCCAAAACCTTTTAGTTCTTTTAAGTCGCTTGCCTTGAGTTCCATAATCTCTTTAATGGTTTTAATATCGTTGTTCATTAGAGCATTAGTAGTACGAGGGCTAAAATTGACTTCGTCGATTGATATTTGCGCCATATCGGCTTCTTGTTTTTCAGCAGCGGTAACTATTCCACCGGTACCAACACTTACTACATCGTGTCCGGCCAACACCTGGAAGTGGCCTACCAATATCTCGGCAGCTTGAGCAACTGCTTCGGCAGGAGTCATAGTGCCGTCGGTTTCAACATCTAGTACTAGCTTATCAAAGTTGGTCATTTGTCCAACACGAGTGTTTTCAATGTTGTAGCGCACTCTTTTAATCGGTGTATAGATTGCGTCTACTGCTATCATACCAACTGGCAGCTTCTCGCTGGCTCGGCTTTCCACGGCAACGTAGCCTCGGCCTTTTTCAATTTGTAGTTCTATCTCAATTTTACTTTTACTGTTATCGAGGTTGGCGATTACCAGCTCTGGATTGGCAATTTCTACTCCAGCAACAGTCTTTATATCGGCAGCAGTTACTTCGCCCTTACCAGTTTTCTTCAAACTCACCACTACTTTATCTTCGTGCATATTAGCAAATCTAATCTGTTTAAGATTGAGAATAATTTCAATAACATCTTCACGTACACCTGGTACAGCAGTGAATTCGTGGCTGGCACCTTCAATTTTTACTCCAGTAATTGCACTACCAGCTAAGCTAGATAGCAGTACTCGGCGCATAGAGTTGCCAAGTGTCATACCATAGCCAGGATAAAGTGGCTCGACTTCGAAAGTTGAGTTGTTTCCGGTGGTATTTACTTCTTTTATTTCTGGTAGATTGATATCGTATAACACTTGGTATCTCCTTAAAGATCTTAATTAATTAACGTGAGTAGTACTCAATGATAAGTTGCTCTTCAATAGCTTCAGGTATTTCTTCGCGTAATGGGGTGCTAGTTACTTTGGCGGTCATTTTCTTGGGGTCAAAACTTAGCCAGCTTGTCGAGTTACTGTTAGCGTTCAGACTATCCGCCACTGCCTTGAAATACTCATTCTTTAGACTGGCCGGTTTAACACTTATAACGTCTTTGGGCTTAACCCTAATAGAGGGGATATCTACTTTTTTACCATTGAGTGTGATGTGAGCGTGTGTCACTAGTTGTCGAGCTGATTGACGTGACGGCGCTATACCAATTCTGTAAATGGCGTTGTCTAGACGCTGTTCAAGTAAGCAGAGTAGATTCTCACCACTTACGCCAGCCATTCGCTCGGCGGCGTGTACATAATTTCTAAATTGTCGCTCTAAAATACCATACATACGTTTTACTTTTTGTTTTTCACGAAGCTGCAGTGAATAGTCGCTGGGCTTGCTACGTCGGCTCTGTCCGTGCTGACCAGGACCATAGCTACGTTTGGCCATTACTTTTACAGCTTTGGGGTGAAGTTCTACACCTTCGCGGCGAGAAAGTTTTACGATTGGAGTAAGATTACGTGCCACTACTAAACCCTTCTTGCCTTTCTTGGACGACAGCCGTTGTGTGGAATGCCGGTAACGTCTTTGATACTAATAATTGATATGCCTGAAGCCATAAGCGCTCGTACGGCCGATTCTCTGCCCGAGCCAATTCCCTTAATAATCACGTTAACCTTGGCTAGCCCAAACTCTTTGGCTTTCTCAATAGCTTTTTCGGCAGCAATCTGAGCAGCGTAAGGAGTGCTTTTTCTGCTACCTTTAAAGCCGGCTGATCCAGAAGATTTCCAGGCCACCACATTGCCTCCGTCATCGGTTATACTCACTATAGTGTTGTTAAAAGTTGCCTGAACATGCACTGTACCCTTAGGTAAGCTACGCTTTATTTTCTTTCGTCTAGTTTTTTTTGCTTCTGCCATAATATATTTCCAATAATTGATTAAGTTTTGGCTGCCGCCTTCTTACGTCCTGACCCTACAGTAACCTTCTTACCCCGCTTGGTGCGAGCGTTGGTCTTGGTTCGCTGCCCTCGTACTGGCAGACTGGCGCTATGGCGAAGCCCACGGTAGGCCTTAATGTCTTTAAGTCGCTTAATATTGCCACTCACAGTACGGGCTAAATCAGCCTCAACTTTTAAGTTTTTGTCGATGTATTCACGCAAGTGTGATAAATCAGTTTCATTTAAATCTTTAACTCTAGTGTTGGGATCTATCTTAACGCTTTTGAGCATGGTGCGCGAAGTAGAAGGGCCAATGCCGTAAACATAAGTCAAAGCTACTTCTACACGCTTTTCACTCGGAATGTTGGTACCTGCTATACGAGCCATTTTTATCCCTGCCTCTGCTTGTGTTTAGGATTTTCACATATTACCGAAACCCGCCCACGTCGACGGACAATTTTACACTTCACACACATTTTCTTAACACCAGCTCGTACTTTCATGTCTTTTATAAAATCCTTAGTTATTTGTGCCGATAAGTTATTCTGCCTTTATCAAGATCGTATGGAGTCATTTCAATAGTTACTCTGTCTCCGGGAAGAATCTTAATGTAGTGCATACGCATTTTGCCAGAAATATGAGCCAGTATTTCATGGCCATTCTCTAACTGCACTCTAAAATTAGCATTCGGCAATGCCTCTAGTATAG
>CAYMHI010000011.1:9319-38906 GCA_964390265.1 uncultured Candidatus Saccharibacteria bacterium
TAATAGTGCCTTCAACTTCAATTACTTCCTTTGTTTGTGTCATGAGAAAAACGTATCAGGTTAGTATTATAGACGTTCCAGGTATAAATGTAAATACCTTTTTGCATACTTTTTTATACAATCTGCAGACCTTGTGAGAATACCTATTGATTTATTGTGCTCTCAATTATTACTTCTAACACTAATACTGCTCATAGGTGGCCATCAAGGCTTTAGACTCAATCTGTTTTATAGTCTCAATAATAACTGCAACTATAATTAACAATCCGGTACCGCCTATACTTAAGAAGTTGGAAGTTTTAAAAATACTCTCAACCACAAACGGCGCTACAGCCAACAGCCCGAGTGCTAATGCTCCAAAAAGAGTTAGGCGGTTGATAATTTTCTTGAGGTACTTGCTAGTTTCAACGCCTGGCCTTATACCAGGTATAAATCCGCCTTGTTTTTGCAAGTTTTCGGCAATTTCGTTGGGCTTAAAGACAATAGCGGTATAAAAGTACGTAAAGGCCACCACCAAAACAAAATAAGTAATAGTGTATATTGGTTTATTGGGTTGAAAAGCTGTCTGCATCCACTGCGCGGTATGCGCCAGCCAGTTCGACTTAGCACTAGAGAATAGTTGCCCCAAGAAACCGGGTATAGACAAGAAGGCCAATGCGAAGATAATGGGTATTACGCCGGCCGTAATTAATCTAATCGGCAGATGAGTATCAACACCGCCGTAGCGAGAATCGCCAGCAATGCGACGAGCGTATGAGATTGGGATATTGCGCTGGCCCTCATTGAGCATAACTACAAAAAGCACCATTGCAACAATTATTACTCCAAAAAATAGCATAGTAAAAACCTTGGCACTATCGGCCTGTGCCAAGCTAAACTGCTGCGCCAGCTGTGTAGGCAGATGCGACACAATACCAGCAAGAATTAGTATTGATATACCATTACCAATTCCTCTATCAGTTATGATTTCGCCCAACCACATAAGTAGAAGTGATCCGCCAGTGATAGCTGAAATCATTAGTACCCACTGGGCAATGCTTGGTTGACCAATTAAATCTACGCCGGCTATCTGTTGAGAAAGTGTTCTGGTAAGTGTTATCATTGCCACCGATTGAATAATGGCTAGTGGCAAAGTTAGCAATCGTGTGTAGTAGTTGAGCTTGTTTCGACCGGCTTCACCCTCTTTTTGGAGTGCTTCAAGTTGTGGCACTACCTGCCCGAGAAGCTGAATAATAATTGAGGCATTTATAAAAGGTCCTAAGCCCATTAGTAATATAGAAAAATTACTTAGTGCTCCGCCAGTAAAAAGATTGGCAAAACCTAGTAGTGGATTACTCTGAAATAGTCTTAATAGAAAGCTCTGTAGTTTAGAAGTATCCGGCACCGGGACAGGTACATGTGATAAAAGGCTGTATATAGCCAAAATGACAAGTACAACTATAAGTCGTTTGCGTAGGTCTTTATTTCTAAACATCTGCCTGAGCAATGCGGTATTCACGGCTATACTCTCCTTATTGTGGCTTTACTAATTGATCTTGGACTATCAAAAACTACTGGGTAGTATTTTGGTCTGGCTTTGTGGTTTTAACGGTTTTTTGATTGGTAGATTTTTGGTGTTCGTTACTCAATAATACCACATTGCCGCCAGCTTTTTGCATAGCCTTGAGTGCCGATTGGCTTGCTGCATCTATGCTTAGTTCAACTTTGAGATCGATTTTACCCGTACCTAGTAGTAGCTTGGCTGGCTGGCTAGATTTAATAAGTCCAGCTTTGGCCAGAGCAATCTTATCTACTTTTTTGAGACCAAGCTTTTGTAATTGATCAAGGGTAATTATCTGGTAGGTAGTATGATTACGGGCTGTAAAGCCACGTTTTTTAGGTAAACGTCGGCTCAATTTGGTTTGACCACCTTCAAAACCAATCTTAACTCCGCCTCCAGTGCGCGAGTTTTGCCCTTTGGTACCGCGCCCGGCCGTTTTACCGCTGCCGCTTCCAATACCTCGTCCTAAGCGCTTTGTATCTGGATACTTACTGGCTGTAATTTCGTGTATTTTCATACCTTAGCCTCTTTTTTTTCTACCTGGGCTACTTTAACATTGTCGGTCTGCAGTGATTGAAGGGCTGCAATGGTAGCATAGGCGTTGTTAATTTTATTGCTTGAGCCTAGTGATTTGGTGAGGATGTCTTTTACGCCGGCAACTTCTAGAATAGATCGCACGGTACCGCCAGCAATTACGCCGGTACCGGCTGCTGCAGGCTTAAGAAAAACTACGGCACCGTCTGATCGTACCTGTACTTGATGCGGAATGGTGTTATTAACCAGCGGGAATGATATTAGAGCTTTTTTGGCTGTTGCGACAGCTTTAATTATAGAAGTGGGTGCATCACCACCTTTTCCCACGCCGACGCCAACACTTCCCTTGCCGTTACCAACGACTACGGTAGCACGAAATCTAAAACGTCGTCCGCCTTTTACAACGCGGGTAACTCTATCTAGAGCAATTATTTTTTCTTCGTATTCACTTGGTGTATCTTGAAAATCTCTCATAGTCTTGCTCCTTTAAAATTTTAACCCAGCTTTGCGTGCCGCCTCGGCTAAAGCCTTGACTCGGCCGTGATAAATACGCCAACCACGGTCAAACACTACCGCAGTAATTTTGGCAGTTTTGGCTTGGGCGGCAATTTCTTGACCAATCCATTCGGCTTTTTGAGTCATAGTTTTACCAACCATGTCTTTTTGACCGACTGTACTAACATAAACTAAGCTTGTGTGTGTGTCGTCATCAATAAGTTGAGCTATAACATTTTGCTTGGTTATACGCACACTAAGTCTTGGTCGCACGGCGGTGCCAACAATTCGCGATCTTACTCTGCCTTTAGTTAATTTTCTTCTTTGAGTGATTAAAGTTGTTTTCATAATAGTTTATCCTGCAGTCTTAGCTGCTGTTTTACCAGCTTTACGTCTTACTACTTCAGTTGTGTATTTAATACCCTTACCTTTGTAGGGCTCAGGTTTTTTGAATTCTCTAATTGCCGCGGCAACAGCACCAACTCGTTGTTTGTCTACCCCACTAATAGTAATAGTTGTCTGCTCTACTTTAATCTCAATATCATCTGGCGCAGTAAATTCCACTGGGTGCGAGAATCCTAAGTTTAATACCAATTTTTTACCTTGCAACGCTACTCTAAAACCAACTCCGTTTACCTCCAAGACCTTACTGAAGCCTTTAGTAACTCCTATTAGCGCATTATTTAAAAGCGTTCGTTGTAGCCCCCAAAATTTAGCGAGCTCTTTACTGTCGTCTTCTGGGCTGATCTCAACTCGATTTTCTTTTTGTACTACTGTGTAACCATCCATTATGCGCACACTTAACTCGCCCTTAGGGCCCTTTGTAGATACAGTTTGGCCATCAATTACTATGCTAGCGCCCTCAGGTAATTCAACTGGTAATTTTCCAATTCTACTCATAAATACTCCTAATACACCGTACAAATTAATTCACCGCCAACACCCTTTTTCTGAGCCTCCGTACCAGTCATAATACCTGATGGTGTAGAAATAATAACAATTCCGCGACCACCCAGTACTTTAGGGATTTCAGTCTTAGGCGCGTACATGCGACGACCGGGCTTACTTACTCTTGTAATTGTGGTAATCTTTCGGTTTGAGCCACTCAATTGAAGTTCTAATGAGGCAAAAGCACCATTTTTAGTTTCTTTAACACCGGCAATAAAACCCTTGTCTTTCAAAATTTGCGCAATCGAAAGCTTTATTTTTGAATATGGCACCACTACACTAGTTTTATTAGCGCTTAAACCATTTCTTATTCGTGTTAACATGTCTGCTATTGGATCTGTAGTCATCATATATTCCTTATTATTACCAGCTCGATTTAGTTATGCCGGGTATTCTGCCCTTTGAGGCCTGCTCGCGAAAAGTAATTCTGCTAAGCCCAAAGTCTCGAATAAACGCTCGGGGCCGACCAGTAATCTCGCAGCGGTTGTGTTGCCGAACGGGATTGGCGTTGCGAGGCAACTTGGCCAAGCCTTCAAAATCTCCGGCAGCTATAAGTTGGGCTCGTTTGGTTGCATATTTTGCAGCCAGCTTTTGTCTTTTTAATTCTCTTTGTACTAACGCTTTTCGTGCCATAATTACTTTCCTTTCTCCAGGGGAAGCCCTAGTTTACGAAGCAGAGCTTCAGCGTGATCTTTATTGGTTGTAGTGGTTACCAAGGTAAGTTGCAGGCCATGGGTGGCACTGGCATCTTCAAAATTAATCTCTGGAAACACGGTTTGGTCTCTCAGTCCAATACTGTAGTTTCCCTGAGGATCAAAGCTTTTTGCCGACAAACCTCTAAAGTCGCGGGTTCTGGGCAGTACAACAGCAATAAGTCTATCTAGAAAATCCCACATTCGCTCACCACGTAAAGTCACTTTTACACCAATTGGATTACCCTCACGTAATTTGTAAGCAGCAATACTATTGCGAGCCTTGGTAATCACTGGTTTTTGAGCAGTGATGTGTGTAATAGTTTTGACAGCAGCATCTAAATGCTTGGTGTCTTGGGTAGCTCTACCCACGCCGGCATTTACCACAATCTTTTCAATAGCAGGTACTTGATGAATATTAGCAAGTTCAAGCTCGCTTTTTAAAGCGCTCTTAATTTCTTTTTGGTATTTTTGGTGTAATCGATTCATTTTTTAGCCTCTTTGACTGGTTTTTGCTTGCTATCTTTTTTTACTACTTTGGACGTGGTAGTGTTTTTGAACTTAGATACCTTAAATATTCGTTCTTTTTTATTTCCTTTACCAACTGTGTAACCCACTCTGGCCGGCTTGCCACTAGATGGATCAAGAACCATCACCTTGCTGCTGTCAATTGGCTTAGTCTTTTCAATTATTCCGCCCTTAGGGTTGGCTTGAGACGGCTTAGTGTGTCTTTTAACTACATTAATACCTTCTACAATCACCTGTGATCGTTTGGGTAATACTGCCACTATTTCGCCTTTTTTGCCTTTATCTCGACCACTAATTACTATTATTTTGTCATTTTTTTGAAGTTTCATAGCTAAAGTACCTCCGGTGCGAGCGAGATTATCTTCATAAAACCACGTTCTCTCAACTCACGAGTAACAGGCCCAAATATTCTGGTACCGAGCGGTAATTTGGCTTTATCAATAATTACTGCCGCATTTTCATCAAAGCTTATAGCTGAACCGTCGGCACGATTAATAGTCTTTTTGGTTCGAACCACCACGGCTCGTACCACTTCTTTTTTCTTAACTGTACCGTTTGGAGTTGCTGTTTTTACTGATGCCACAATAATATCTCCTACTCTGGCGTAGCGTCGTTTACTACCACCAAGTACTTTGATGCAGTAAATTTCTTTCGCTCCTGTGTTGTCGGCTACCCGTAATCGGGTTTCAGCTTGAATCATTTCTTTGCCTTTTTAGCATTTAATTGTTTGCTTACCATAAAATGTTTGTCTTTACTTATAGGTTTTGTTTCGGTAATTTCCACCATATCGCCGGGCTGGTACTGATTAGATTCATCGTGAGCTTTGAAAGTGTTGGTTACCTTATAACGTTTTTTGTAAATACGATGAGTTTTGTAGCGTTCTACAGCTACAACTACAGTTTTGTCCATTTTGTTGCTTATAACTTTTCCGGTAATAGTACGACTCATTTTGTTTCTCCCTTACTGTTTTCACCCAAAACAGTCATTACTCTTGCAATATCGCGCTTGATAGTTTTGATTTGCTTAATGTTTTTAACTTCTTTGGTTCGATAATCGACAGCTACCGAAGCTAATTGTGACTTTAGCTCAGCCAAGTCTTTTACCAGCTCTTTTTCTGATTTGTTGCGCATATCCTTAGCTTTCATGGCTCTCTCCTGTTTGACCCTTCACCAAAAACTTGGTTCTCACTGGTAACTTCATAGCTCCAAGACGCATTGCCTCTTTGGCGGTGGCCTCGTCTACCCCATCCATTTCAAATAGTATTTTACCGGCCTGCACTCGAGCAACGTAGTGATCAAGAGCACCCTTACCCGAGCCCATACGTACCTCGGCTGGTTTTCTGGTAACTGGTGTGTGCGGAAAAATACGGATCCAAATTTTACCACCACGCTTAATATAACGGGTCATAGCTCTTCGAGCTGCTTCAATCTGGCGCGATGTAATACGCTCGTTATCCATGCTTTTTAAACCATATCGGCCAAAGTTAATCTCAGCACCGCGTGAGGCTATGCCTGGATTGCGTCCTTTCATGGCTTTTCTAAATTTGGTTTTTCGTGGTAATAACATAATTTATCCTTTATACACCCATACTTTTACACCAATTATTCCATAGGTAGTGTGAGCACTGGCTGTGCCATAGTCAATATTGGCCTTTATGGTATGAAGAGGTATACTGCCTTGCGAGGTACTCTCAGTACGAGCCATTTCGGCGCCGTTAAGCCGACCAGCCACGGTTATCTTAGTTCCTAACATCCCGGTCTTCATGGCGTTTTCGCAAGCACCTTTAATAACTCGTCGAAAAGCCATTCGGCGTTCTAGCTGAGAAGCTACGTTTTCAGCAATTAACTGGGCGTGTGTTTCGGGGTTTTTCATTTCTTCGATGTTTAATTTAAGTTCTTCGTTGGTCAATTTAGTAAGATCTTTTTTGAGCCCCTCCACTCCAACTCCGCCTCGGCCAATCACCACACCTGGCTTGCTAGTAAAAATAGTTACTATCAGTTGCCCTGTAGAACGCTCAATTTCTACCTTACCAACACCAGCCCTAAAGCCTAGTTTCTTTTCAATAGTATCTCGAATTTTCATGTCGGCAATTAAATTGCTTCTAAAAGATTTGCCACCAAACCACTTACTCTCCCACTTTTTATTGGCCGGAAGTCTAAAACTAATTGGATTTACTTTTTGGCCCATTATTTTTTCACCTCTGCTTTTTTAGTTACTTTTTTGCTGACTTTGGGTTTATCAACTTTTGCTTTAATATTCTTTGGTTTGGGTTGATCGCTAAGTACCACCATTAGGTGTGCTCTTTGGTGCTCAATAGGCGCGGTCATACCTCTCGAACGAGGCCTCCATCGCTTGAGCTTGGTAGCTTGGTCAACTCGAATTTCGTCTATAACAAGCTGAGATGGTTGAGCATTATTATTGTTTTCGGCATTGGCAACTGCGCTTTTAACTACATCAAAAGCCATAATTGCGCCTTTTTGTGGTCGTACACTTAACTGTTGCATAGCCACAGTAACTGATTGACCAGACAGTCCACTCACAGACACTCTGAGTTTTTGAGCTGATATTTGTAGATTTCTACCTACGGCTTGCACTTTCATTACTTGCCTCCCTCGGATTTAGCCAACTTACCACCGTGGCCTTTAAACTTACGAGTAGGTGAAAACTCACCTAGTTTGTGTCCTACCATGTTTTCTGTAACAAGCACGGGCACATGAGTCTTGCCATTATGCACTGCAATAGTTCGGCCAACCATCTCTGGAGAAATAGTGCTAGATCGAGCCCAAGTCTTAATAATAGTCTTGTCATTAGTACCCAAAGCTAAAACTTTTTTAAGAAGTTTGGCGTCTATAAATAATCCTTTTTTTGCAGATCTACTCATCGTTTACCTTTCTTTCTTGTACGAACTATCATTGAGTTAGTATATTTGCGGCGTCTTGTTTTAAGACCAAGTGCTGGTTTGCCCCATGGTGTTTTAGGGTGTTTTAAACCTATTGGACTACCGCCTTCACCACCACCGTGTGGATGATCAACGGGGTTCATAGCCTTACCTCGAACTTGTGGACGTCTACCCATTTTACGTTTACGCCCCGCACTACCAATTTTAATATTTTGGTGATCTAAATTACCTACCTGGCCAAGCGTAGCGTGGCAGTTTCGGTGTACTAATCTTACCTCTCCAGATGGCAGCTTTACTTGAACAAATTCACCTTCTTTAGCGGCTAGTTGCGCACGAGCGCCAGCCGAACGCACCATCTGGGCTCCCCCGCCTTGTTTGAGCTCGATGTTACAAATTACCGAACCAACCGGGATGTTTCGTAGCGGCATTCTATTGCCGGCTTTTATTTCAACATCACTACCGGCATTTATTTTTTTGCCCACACGCATAGAGGTAGTAGCCAAAATATAGGCCTTAGAGCCATCAGCAAGTTGCAGTAGGGCTAGATTAGCAGTTCGGTTTGGATCATACTCAATTGCAATAATTTCTGCTCCGGCAGTGTTGTCTAATTTATAGTCTACCATTCGAATATGTCGCTTTACGCCACCGCCACGATGCCGAATTGTAATTTTACCTTGATTATTGCGACCAGATTTTTGCTTGCGCTTAACAAGTAATGCCTTTTCTGGGCGTTTTTTGGTAATAACTGAAAAATCAGCAACACTCATATTGCGTCGAGCAGAGGTATTTTGCTTGAGAACTTTAGTCGCCACTACTTATCTCCTTCTTCAAAAACAGCGATTTTTTGACCGTTTTTAACTGTTACAAAGGCTCTTTTACGATCAGTTCGCTTGCCCGTTACACCCTTAAATTTCTTGGTCTTGCCTTTTAAAACACTAATTCGTACCTTGGTCACCTCTACTTTAAAGCTGCTAGCTACACTGCTGGCAATTGTAATTTTATTACTGTCTTTGGGTACATCAAACATATAGGTACCAGCTGCGGCCAGTCGCATACTTTTTTCTGTAATAATTGGTTTTATAACTAAGCTATTCATTGTGATTTCTTCCCTAGCCAGTTTTCTATCTCAGCAAGTGCTGGTTTTTCAATAACAATACTATCAGCCACTAGAATATCGTAGCTACGCAGCTGATTGAAGCGCACCAAAAGTACGCCTGGCAGATTAGCTACACTACGGGCAAATTTATCATCGACGCCAGCATGAACCAACAAAACATTACCATTAGCATCTAGTTTGTCGAGTAGCTGATCGGCCAATTTAGTCTTGGGTTCTGCCACACTGAACTGCTCAATTACCTTGATAGCTTCTGCTTGTGCAGATAAAGCCATCTTAATGCTAGTACGCACCATCGTCTTGGGCATATCTTTTTGGTAGTTAACTAGTCCTGTTGGTCCGTGGGTAACACCGCCGTGTCGCCATATGTTTACTCGGCTCGATCCAAATCGTGCTCTACCAGTACCTTTTTGTCGCCATGGTTTACGGCCACCACCACGCACTTCGCCGCGAGTAAGAACCTTGGAGTCGCCCTGGCGCAAGTTCGATTGAGCTCGAACCACCGCTTGTTTGAGTAAATCTTGGCTAACTTTAGCCTCAAATATAGCCTTAGCTAGGGCTACTTCGGTAGATTTGTTGCCGGTACGTGTATAGGTGATTACTTTCATTTACTTATCCCCTGCACGCGTACCAACCCCTTTTTTGGGCCCGGAATAGCACCTTTAATGCCAATAATATTGTTTTTACTATCTACTAAAATAATTTTTAAATTCTTGACTGTTACTGTGTTGTGACCCATTCGTCCAGCCATTTTTTGACCTTTGAAGACGTGTTGTGGATAGCCAGCGCCAATAGAACCGGGGGCGCGATAGTTGTGACTACCGTGGGTTTTGGGGCCAGTTGAAAAGTTATGTCGCTTAACTGTACCTGCAAAACCTTTACCTTTGCTGACAGCCTGAACAGTAACTGCATCACCTACTTCGAAAATGTCGGTTGTGATTTTGTCACCTACAGATGGGGTTGGCGCGTTAGTGGCTTCATCGTCACTGGTGGTCTTGGCTGTATGTACTCTAAACTCAGCCAAATACTTACTGCTAGCACCGGCGACCTTAAGATGGCCAGCCTGGGGTTTGGCGATACGCTTAGATGTTCCCAAACCAAGCTGTATGGCCGAGTATCCATCGCTAACTTCATCTTTTACCTGAGTAACTACACAGTCTTGGGCCTCCAATAGCGTAACCGAATCTACTCGACCTTTTTCATCGAACAGTTGTGTCATTCCCAATTTGGTGGCTAGTAATGCTTTCATAAAAAATGTGTCTTTTTAATAAATAATAGCTGCGAAACAATTGGTTTCCGAAGGTGTTCGGACCTTAGTGTCTTGCAGTTCACTCAGACCAAGAGTATTTTATTAGTCGCGTTTAAGTGTATCAGATAACCATACCTGGTGTCAACACTCTAGTAGATAGAATATTGAAGCTAAGCGTAGGATGGTAGAATTATTTCAAAAATAAATAGTAAGCCCTAGGCCATACAGACCCAAAAGCGCCCCTACCACAAGCAATGCATACTCTATTTTACGATTAATGCGTAGCGCCTCAATTTTGGTTAAGCCAAACCCCACTACAACGCCTACTGGCAGCCAACGATGTCCGCCCCAGGCTATCCAGACGGTGCCCAAAAGTAAATATAACCCTGATTTTACTAAAAAAGCAAAATCAGATTCATAAAATCGTTTTTGTTTTTGTGTTTTTGTTGCCATTTGTCTCTATTTAACCATAACAAAGATGACTTTGTCTAATCATATTGGTTGGAAAATCTAAAACTTGAATTTTAGCGATGAAATACTAGGCGAAATTGAAGACCGGAACGAAGCGTAGATCGCTACGTGGAGTGAGGACTGGAAATTTTAACGAAGTAGTTCTTGTTAAGAGCAAGTTTAGGCTATTTGATGAGGTGGATGCCGCCAATAATTGGTAGAGGTTCTTTTTTCTTACCAACTGCGTTTACTATACCAATAATTGCTAGTACTAATATGCCTAGGTAAAGTATAGGGAACAGTATAAGAATAAAGCCCAGACCAGCAAAGATACTCATAAAGCCTACAAAGAACTGTAGTACATAAAGTACGATTTCTAGGGCAAAGAGAGTAAGGCCCTGTTTGGCGTGGAATTGAGCAAATTCTGAGTCTTTAGCGGCTAGTAGAGGAATAAGGCATAGAATACCTAAATATGACAGTACGCCCATTAATACATCGTTGTCGCCGCTTGATTTGGTTGTTTGTGCTGGTTTCTTTTCTTCTGGCATGATAACTCCTTAAAGTTTATTGATTTGTTTACTTAAGGCTTATTGTAAACTATTGATTGCTCTTACTGCAAGTACTTATGCTTGTTTTTTCTTTACTTGCTTATCGAATGTAAGGACATCATAACTAAGCTCATCAATACCGTTTAGCTTGTATACCTCATATGTAGGATATATCTTTTTTTCTTTTGGGTCTAACTCGAGCAGTTCTATTGTTTTGTCAATATCTTCCCACGAGCCTGCCTCTATCTCTAAATATGGCTTAAGCAGGGGCCAATAGTCTATATCTAGCTCTACACCACCCAGATCAAACTGTACCCGCCTATTCTCTTCGTAAAACTTGTCTTTGAGGCCGCTATGACGGAGGATTTTGGCAGTCATATCAAAGTCGCTCACCTCTATCTCTTCTTCTATCATACCGTCGTCGTTGCCTTTTTTGTCCATACCCAGCCGCTGTTTGTAGCTAAGTGCAATTCGTTCGCCCTCGTCTCTTAGACGTATCCATGCACCCTTGCTGTTTAAACTAAGATCTGGGGTGTCAAAAACAATGCGCCTAAAGACTCTGTCGAATTTTTTGGTGCCGCCAAGAGACAGAATTTTCTTCTCCACTTCAATTGGGTCAATATCTAAAAACTTTACTTCAATTTCTTCCATTCAAGTTATTATACACGAATAAATAAAAACCGTTTTCTGATTACGTGTCAGAAAACGGATACAAGTAATGCTCGGCAACTTGCTTGTCTTGGTCAAAAGCGAAGTCAGCGTTAAGTTTTTCACCGGCCAGAACTCTTGGTAGCCACAATACATCATCTGACCACATAGTATCGAGTGGCAGATTGGTTTGCTTAAACCACTGCGGCCGCATTTCTTCAGATTCTATTGGCTCACCACTCCACTGGTCGGCAAAGAAAACCTTTACCTGTTGGTTCCATCCATCTTCTATTGGAACAGTGAGGAAATAGAAATTGAGAACAGCTACATTGACGAGCTTTTTTGGTGTTACTCCAATCTCTTCTTCGGTCTCCCGAATAGCAGCCCCTTCAACTGATTCACCTGGCTCTACCTTGCCACCTACCCCATTCCAATGTCCTTCACCAAAGCCACGTTTTTTCATAGCTAGTAGTACTTCATCGTTGCGCAATAGAAAAACAATCGTGGTGATACGTAGTGGGTGTGGAACTTTACTCTTAAACTCTATTAATGACATTACTACCCCTTTTTTTTGAAAGAGTCGTGTTGATTGTATCAAAAAAGCCCCAGTTTGGGGCTTTTTTTGCGATTACATTTTTATTTCAATGTCTACACCAGCTGGCAAACTAAGATTCATTAGGTTATCGATAGTCTTTGGAGTAGGCTCGGTTATATCGATCAAACGCTTGTGAGTTCGCATTTCAAACTGCTCACGCGAGGTTTTGTATACGTGGGGGCTTTTTACCACAGTGTATTTGCGCTTGTTGGTTGGCAATGGGATAGGCCCGGCTACCTGAGCATTGGTACGCACGGCAACGTCTATGATCTGCTTGGTAGACTGGTCGATAACCTTGTTGTCATAAGCTTTTAGCTTAATGCGAATACGCTGCTTAGTAGTTGCTTCGGGAGCTGGTGTAGTTGGTGCCATAGTTTATATATATAGGTTTTAAGTTACTTAGTAATCTTAGTTACAACGCCGGCACCTACGGTCTTACCACCTTCACGGATAGCAAATCGTAAACCTTCATCCATGGCAATTGGGGCAAGCAGTTTTACCTTAATGCTAATGTTGTCTCCTGGCATAACCATCTCAGTACCTTCTGGCAACTCAACAGCACCAGTTACATCGGTAGTTCTAAAGTAGAATTGCGGTTTGTAGCCTTTGAAGAAAGGAGTGTGACGACCACCTTCATCTTTTTTGAGTACATATATTTCTGCATCAAATTCGGTGTGTGGTTTTACAGAGCCTGGTTTGGCAAGCACTTGGCCACGTTCAATGTCGTCTCTCTCAATACCTCTTAGAAGTACACCTACGTTATCGCCAGCTTGACCTTCGTCGAGCATTTTTTTAAACATTTCTACGCCGGTTACAACAGTCTTGGTGGTGTCTTTAATTCCTACAATTTCAACTTCTTCGTTAACATTTACTTTACCCTGCTCGATACGACCAGTAGCAACTGTACCACGACCCTTAATAGAGAAGACATCTTCTATAGGCATCAAGAATGGCTTATCAAGTTCTCTCTTTGGCTCCGGAATATAGTCATCCATAGCTTTTACTAGTTCCATAATGGCGTCTTCATTTGGGCCATCACCTTCTAGGGCCTTAAGTGCAGAACCCTTTACAATAGGAGCGTCTTTGTCGTATTCGTATTTTTCGAGTAGTTCGCGAATTTCAACTTCTACAAGCTCGGCTAGTTCTGGGTCGGCTTGATCCATCTTGTTCATAAATACGATAATTTTTGGAACACCAACTTGCTTGGCCAATAGTACGTGCTCGCGAGTTTGGGGCATAGGGCCGTCAGCAGCACTAACAACCAGTATTGCGCCGTCAATCTGTGCGGCACCAGTAATCATGTTCTTAACGTAGTCAGCGTGACCTGGCATATCTACGTGAGCGTAGTGGCGTTTTTCACTTTCATACTCTTCGTGAGAAGTGGCAATAGTAATACCGCGCTCTCGTTCTTCTGGAGCATTATCGATAGTTGCATAATCAACTGGTTTGTTGATGTCGCTTGGTAATTTTTTTGATAGTACCGTTGTAATTGCAGCATTTAGAGTAGTTTTACCATGGTCTACGTGACCCATAGTACCTACGTTTACATGTGGTTTGTCGCGCTTAAATGTATCGGCCATTGCTTAATATTTCTCCTTAGAATGTTGTTGATATGTTGAATTGAATTATTTTTGGATTATTAAAACGACAATAAAAAATCGCCTCAAAATAGCTTGCTCTTAGTATATATGAGCCCGACTGGTTTGTAAAGCAGTTTGTGCAAGAAAAAACCTCTCGAGTTGCGAGAGGTCTGAAATTAGTATTACATCAATCTACCAGTTCGTCGTATTTTTAGCCAATATGCGAATCTACATAGAACCACGCATGAGAGTAAGGTGTATATTACAACCACTAGAATAGCCTTAAGCGCCAATTCGTAATGAGACGATATGGCCTCACGAGCCGCCAAATACACCAGAAATGCGACCAGAACGGCGTCGAAGATACCGCAGAGCGTCAGAAGAAAACTATCTGCCATTTCCCTCCGCACAAAGCGGATCGGGTGATGGAGCAAAGTGAATTCATTGTTCGTAATGTGTTCAGACACGTGTCTGCTCCAATTTTGCATCAGCCTTTTGGTACTTATACTCGCCATAAGTCTCGAGCCCAGAAATAATAAAGGCAGTTGCTACGAATACGAGTGACCAGCCAGCATATGTCATGCCCAGAATCAGGAATACAGGAACGTGAGAAATACTGGAGAACGCACATGCTCCCGCTAGTGCTACTAAAGGTGCTATCAGGGTCATCAGTAGCCAAGGTGCAAGCAGATTGGCAAATACGGCCTGAAAATTTGTCCAGAATGTTTCGCAGTACGACAGAAGAACTTTGAGCAAAGGCATTTTTCTCCTTGGAGATATAAGGTGCGGACTGCACCGATCATACCCGTATATGTTGATCTTGTCAATCATTCGCGCTATACTCTTATCTGTATTTGTACCTCGACACAGATCGGAAATCTATGCCTCCTATCATTGATGATTTTGATAAGATATTCATCAAGCTCTGGCACCAGCCACTCAAAATAATGTGTGGAATCAGTGGTCGAGACAACTTCTTTTTTGCAAAAGTATTTGGCATGCTTGGTATAGTTTTTACTGTATCTAACTTTGTAGATAGTCCACTACTTATAACAATGGTCACGATACTTTGGCTTGCGATACTCTCGAGTCTTTATAAGCTCATCAAGAATGTAAAAGCCAGTTTGCATTCTACCAGCCTAGATACTTCCATCCCGCTTCCCGAATATGACAGGGAGCTGCGTGTTTGTTTCGCTGGATTATCATTTTGTATGTTACCTGTGACATTTATCCAGTTCTTCATATTCCACAATACACTGATGCACTCAGGTATATTGATTGCAATAGGCACTTTCCTGATGGGTGCTGCTTGGTACTTTGCTACTGACATTCACCCGCGTAAGAAGAGCTGGATCACGGTGGGTATAAAGAAACTCTGGCATGCTGCCAGAAAGATACATATTCCCAATCCGTTCCCTCAGCCCAGACCCATTCCACTTCCGGTGCGTTCTTAACCCTAAACTCCGATCGAGTAGATCGGAGTTTTTTCTTTGCTTTTTCTTTCTGGATCCCAAATCAAGTTTGGGATGAGGAAGAACTAGCGAGTAGAAGCGTCGCCGGCTTCGCGAGCGGCGGAGTACTTGGTGGAGAGCTCGTCGGCTACATTGCGCGGTACTTCGGCATAGTGGTCGAACTCCATAGCGTAGCTTGCACGACCTTGGGTCATCGAACGCAAGCTGGTGGCATACCCAAACATTTCAGCCAGTGGCACAAATGAGTGGATGATCTTCACGCCAGCACGATCTTCCATATTGTCAACTCGCCCTCGTTTGGCATTGACATCGCCGATGACGTCGCCCATGAAGTCTTCAGGTGTGGTGATCTCTACTTTCATTAGTGGTTCGAGGATAATCGGAGTCGCCTTGCGTACACCATCTTGGAGCGCCATAGAACCTGCGATTTTAAAGGCAAGTTCAGAGGAGTCAACATCGTGATAACTACCATCGTAGAGCTTGGCGTGAATATCTACTACTGGATAACCAGCAAGTACGCCGTTACCCATTGCTTCAATGATACCGGCTTCGACAGGCTTGATAAATTCTTTAGGAATTGCACCACCGACGATGGCGTTTTCAAATTCAAATATTTTCTTCTTATCATCCTCATCAGTCTTAACGAGCGGACTGAGCTCGAGATAAACGTGTCCATACTGACCACGGCCACCAGACTGACGGACAAATTTGCTCTCGACTTGGGCTGTACCTTTAATTGTTTCGCGGTATGCTACTTGCGGACGACCCACGTTGGCCTCGACCTTAAACTCGCGCTTCATTCTATCAACAATTACCTCGAGGTGGAGTTCGCCCATACCATCGATAATGGTCTGGCCAGAATCTTCGTCGGTATGCACACGAAAAGTTGGGTCTTCTTCAGCCAAACGACTAAGTGCAATACTCATTTTTTCTTGGTCGGCTTTGGTCTTGGGCTCAATGGCAATACTAATAACTGGCTCGGGGAAGGTAATACTTTCTAGCACCACTGGCTTGGCCACATCACTTAGAGTGTGCCCAGTGATGGTAGCTTTTAGACCCACAGCAGCGGCAATTTCGCCGGCAAAAACTTCGTTTACTTCTTCACGATTGTTGGCGTGCATTCGCACTATTCGGCCAATACGTTCTTTTTCGCCGGTACTGGCGTTTAGTACGTAACTACCAGATTTAATAGTGCCAGAGTACACCCTAAAGAAAGCTAGCTTACCCACGAATGGGTCGGTAGCAATCTTAAAAGCTAGCGCTGCAAAAGGTGCATCATCACTAACCTCTAAAACTTTTTCATCACCAGTTTTGCTATCAATTGCAAGAGGTGGCGTTACATCTAGGGGACTAGGTAGGTAATCGGTTACAATATCAAGTAGTTTTTCGACAATTACGCCACGTCCATCGCCTCCAGAGACTATAAAGAAATCACCTTTAAGCACACTTTTGCGTATGCAGGTTTTAATTTCTTCGGTAGTTAGCTCGGTGCCTTCTAGGTATTTTTCCATTATGGTGTCATCGGCCTCTACGGCAGCTTCTATAAGGTGTTGACGATAATTTGTAGCCTTCTCTAGCATATCTTCAGGTATTTCAGATTCTACTAGTTCTTTGTCGGTGTAGTCTTTGTAGGTGTAGGCTTTCATGGCAATTAGATCTACTACGCCGTTTATGGCTTGTTCAAAACCAATTGGTAAATGAATTGGGTAAGCGCGTTTGGTCAAGCGATCGTGAATACTCTCGAGACTTTTGTAAAAATCACCACCGGTTTGATTGATCTTATTGATAAAACAAATACGTGGCACACCATACTTATCGGCCTGACGCCAAACAGTTTCAGATTGTGGCTCTACGCCCATTTTACCGTCAAAAACAGTGACGGCACCGTCGAGTACACGCAAGCTACGCTCTACTTCTACAGTAAAGTCAATGTGGCCAGGTGTATCGATTATATTAATGCGTTTTTTGTTCCAAAAACATGTAGTAGCCGCGCTGGTAATAGTAATACCGCGTTCTTGCTCTTGCTCCATCCAGTCCATAGTGGCCTCACCTTGGTGTACTTCACCTATCTTGTGAACCTTACCGGTACGATAAAGTACGCCTTCTGTTACGGTAGTTTTACCTGCATCTATGTGGGCAATAATGCCTATATTTCTTGTGTCTTCTAAACTATAATCACGGGCCATTTAATTATTTACTCCTTAATATATTTCAAAATGAAAAAAGCGCCTTTATGTAGGCATTTCTGACTTATTGTAACAGACGACCGCCTCAGGAGCAAGCCCGAGATATTATTTTGATATTTTGATTCAGACACAACATAAGCATGTTATATTTAATAAGTTCTGGCATCAACCCTAGGAGGTATATTAATGAATATATCTACCCGAAAGTACCTTACTATATGTCTGCTCTTGGTGATGAGCCTGATTGCTGTGGATAGGTTTGTAGATTACCAAGCACGACACGCTGGCCGGGTTGCCGGTGAGTCGGCCCGCCAAGAGATAGAGCAAGTAGATATTGCCCGCTCACAATACAATGAGCTCAAACGACTACTGGCCAATGAGGACCTCAAGGCTCTATTAGCCCAAAAGCTAGAAGATGAAGGTATAGATTCTACGTGGGTATTAAACGTCATTATGGAGAATAGTTCTACCAAGCCCGTTAACACAACAATGACAACTACTACCTCATCCGCGCCACCTAGTGGCTAACCACATAGCCTAATCTTATTCGATTGGGCTTTTTATTTGACACAAATGTATACTTGGCCTAAACTACTCACCAGATAACCGCACCTACCAGCAAGGAAGTAGTAATGAGCACTTCAACTGGACAATTAAGTATAGATTCGGTTTTGGCCCAGATAAGTGGACAGGCTAAATACCGCGATGAGTTTGTTCGCCAAATTGCCGCTGCACAGCAAGTAGTAAAAGATACTGAGAAAGAGATAACGGCTCTCGTAGCTAAATACAATGATTACTGCACAGACGCCGCAATAGCGGCAATGCTGCAAAGTGGACAGGGCCTGTGCGTTGGCAGCTTTGGCTGGAGCCCATATATTGTAAGACTTGGCTCTCTCCAGATAATTTCTTATAGCTACTTTAATCTAAATCTTGGCCACCGAATTGTTAAGACCGTAACAATTTGTAATATTTGCTTGTCAAAAATGAGGCAAAGAATTTCTGATGCTCCCAATCTGAATGCAGAAATTGTAGTAGAAGATACGATATCTGTAGAAGATGCTATGTGGAGCGTCGCTACAAATCCTGATAATAACTATTTGTACCAACGCGTGATAACCAAGTGGGCAAGGGGTCAAAGTAAGTTACCTCGACCGATCACGAAAGATACAATCGATGAAAGACCTGGTTATTACTATAATGGCGTTCGTGTAGATATCTAGAAGTCATTGCCCCAATCAAAAAAGATTGGGGTCTTTTATTTATAGATCAATTCAACAAAAAAGCGATCTTTGGATTGCTGTATCTTCTCTACCAAATCAACCATGCTGGGCATAAAAGGTTCAAACTTAAATTCTTCTTGCCAGGCCCAGCTAGCTTCGCCTGGCTTGGTGGGTTTTTTGATTTCGCCGTAGGGGTATTTGCCATAGAACAGGTGAAACATTATTTGACTCACCGGCTCGCTACTCTCGTAAATAGTAATATAGCCATCACCACGATGAGTGAGCTCGCATTCCAAGCCAGTCTTCTCTTTTAGCTCTCTATGAGCTGCTTGGGCGATAGTTTCGCCAAGATGTAACTTGCCATATACAAAACCCACTTGGTCTATTAAAGGTTGGCGTTTACGTTTATAGACTAGCCACTGCCCTTTTTCGTTTTGGCAAGTAATTAGCGTAACAATACTGGGTTGTACTCGTGGTGAATAGTTTTGTAGGCTCAGTTTGTCGGCACTTAATTTGCCTTGCGGGCTAAGCAAATATTGCCCTTGCTCGTTTTTTACCACCATGCCGCTATGCAGTAAGGCCTTGAGGTGATACATAAAATGATTACCTTCTAAATTAGCTGGTTTGAGTTCGCTGTAGCGCAAGTATGGGTTGGTAATGAGCCTCGCTAGTATATCTTTTTGAATAATATGCATATGCCATTATGATATATCCACAACTATTTTAAGTCAAATTGTATTTTGGTTATTATTATTTGAGTTAATTTTAATTGACTAGATTTGTTATTAGGTTAAATATAGTGTGGATATGTACCTTGAAACCACGACAGGAGAAATGGTGTTGGCAACCAAGAATGAACTTTTGGCAAGTGTAGCTTCGGTTATTAGTGAAGTAAGAATGTGGTGTGAATCACAAGTTGAGCTTTGGCAACAAATACCCAATCTTGCACTTGAGGCTGATGGTCGTAATGGATATAGCGCTAACAGAAGTTATTGCTACAACTATGGGTTCTGGCGGATCTGGGAAAACAGTCCGCGTGGTGGCTATCTACTTTGTAGCGTTGATTGTGAGACCGGTAAGCTAGCATACGACATAGATTCTTACAAACAAGGTAGTCTGATTATCGCTGATGACAAAAGCGTGGTACCGCTGCTTACCAGGCTTGATGAAATTGATGCAGCCAAGATCATAGCTACTCTTGAAGCAACAATCAATACCCCCATTCTCGGTTCTGTTGCATCAGTTAACCCTAATTGGCCAAAAAAACAAAAGCAAATAAGGGCCGCAACCGGACTTGGCTTTGGCGTTCCATACGCTCGTCGGTCGTGGCAGAGCCAATAAGTTTTTTTAGGTATAAAGTAAAGTAGCGGCAGACAGACAATTACCATCGCGATACACGCTAAATATTGTGATGGCAACATGATGGGCTGTTTATTTTTAATGCCTAAATTGAGAAATTAGGATTTTTACTTGTAGGTAGGTAATAAATATGCTAATATATTATTTGCTTTTTCAAGCCTACCAAGGGGGTAAGCAAGTGTCCAAAGCTGGTGGCAAGTACCGCAGGCGCAACTCTGGTGTAAAACTTTCTAGAAGTGTCATAGAGAACCTTAAGCCCGTACTGTTAGAGATTGGTAGTTGGCCAGAAGTAAAGCAGGTCACCCCATCTGTCATAAGTCACATTCGTGGAAACGGTAGTGAGCTCAAAATTTGTATTAAGAGAGTTGAGATAAGTGGCTTTCTTTGTGCCGCCAAGCGTGGCCCTAACCGCCAAGAGTTCTTTGTGACTACAAGCAACAGAGCTGTCGTAGAAGCCAAGCTCAAGCAGCTAGCTTGTTACCTATAAACAATGGCCTGAGTAATTACTCGGGCTTTTTCTTTTTTATTTATTTTAATTACTCTTGTGATTCAATTTCTGAGACTTCTTTAGGGCTGAGCTGATATAAAAAGTCAGAACTTATGGGCGCGCAAAAATGTACCTCGTGCATAACAACATCTGGTTGACTGGGTGGTGGCAAATGCAAAAAACTTTTTGCTAGCTCTCTATCTAGCCCTTGTGTGGTTATTTCTAGTACCACTAGATCGTCTTCTGGAACTCCTTGTGTAACACTCGCACAAAACTTGGCGTATTTAACTGTATCGCTTAGACTTACCACTTCTTCTTCGTCAAATATAAGTTGATGAGGTAAAAGCCCCTGTTTCATAATACTTTTAGCCCGTTCTCTGGTGGTAGCGTGGAATAGAGCTTCAGGTAAAGGCGTGTAATACATTTTTTCTATCTTTTCTTGCTCTTCCGCGGCACTTTCTGCTGTAACTCCTGCCCATTTATTTAGCTCAGCTACCATTGCATGAATAGACTGAAGCTCTCGAGCTTTATCTGATTGCGGATCTTGTTCTGATCTAGCATTGTCTATTGATGGTGTTGGTTCTGAGAAATTCATAAATGTAGTATATCAAAAAACCACCAATCAATAGGTGGTTTTTAAGCTAACAGTTAATTTATATTGCCTAGCTAGTAACGAGCAAAATGAGCAAAAGCTTTGTTGGCCTCAGCCATCTGGTGAGCATCTTGTTTTTTCTTAATGGCATCGCCTTCGTTGTTGTAAGCATTAATCAGTTCATTTGCCAGGCGTTTGTCAAAGCTTTTACCTGATTTATTACGAGCACTATCAAGAATCCAGATAAGTGCATAGTGAGTTTTGCGATCACCCTTTACTTCCATTGGCACCTGGTAGTTAGCACCACCTATTCTCTTACTCTTCACCATTACAGCTGGTGCAACGTTTTTAACTGCTGTTTCTAGAACTTCAGTTGGTTCTACTTTGGTTTTGACAGCTGCCTGCTCAATAGCTGAATACACCAATCGCTCAGCAATTTGTTTTTTGCCATCGTTCATCACCTTGTTAATCGTTTTAGAAATTAACACGTTTTTGTAAACGCGGTCTGGTGGGATGATTCTTTTGAGTGACTTAGTAACTTTTCTTGGCATAATATCTTTCTATGATTTATGATTTTTTAGCTGCTTCGCGCTTGGTGCCATATTTACTTCTGCCCTGCTTGCGATCGGATACACCAGCAGTGTCGAGTGCACCACGTACCACGTGATAACGTACACCTGGTAAGTCTTTTACTCTACCACCTCTAATTAGCACTACTGAGTGTTCTTGCAAATTGTGACCTTCGCCACCAATATAGGCGGTTACTTCCATACCATTAGTAAGCCGTACTCTAGCAACCTTACGCAGAGCAGAATTAGGTTTTTTGGGAGTTTGGGTAAAAACCTTAGTACATACACCGCGCTTGAGGGGTGAATTGATATTACTAGATCGCACTTTTAGGGCATTAAAACTCTTAGCCAAGGCTGGGGCTTTGTTCTTTTTGCCTTTGCTAGTGCGTGGCTTTCTAATTAGTTGGTTTATGGTTGGCATAATAGGTTGATATTTCTATACTAAATTTAACTTCATTAGCTTATCAGATAGAACCCTTCTGGTCAAGCATCTTCGCTTTCACCAAAGCCAGTACCTACCGGAATAAGTCGGCCAATGATCACGTTTTCTTTGAGACCCCGTAGCTTATCTTGTTTGCCGCGCATAGCTGCAGAGATCAACACCTTGGTGGTTTCTTGGAAGCTTGCAGCCGAGAGCCAACTATCTGAGCTAGTAGAAATCTTAGTAATTGGCATTAATAGATTCTCGTATATTGCTGGTTTAGCTTTATTTTCCTTAGCCTTAGTGTTTTCTTCGGCCAAGACGGCTCGAGATACAATATCGCCAGAAATAAACTCTGTACCGGCGGGTTCTTCAATTCTTACCCGTGAGAACATTTGTCGTATTATCACCTCAATATGCTTAGCTGCTATAGTCTGACCCTGGCTGAGATATATGGCCTGTACTTCATCGATAATGTATCGCTGTACAGCTTCTTCGCCTTGGAGTTTAAGCATGTCTTGCAAATTAATTGATCCCTCTGTTAGGCGTTGTCCTATGCCAATTTTGTCGCCATTTTTTACCTCGATGGTAGTGTACTCGCTAACAGTGTATTGGCGGGTATTGCCGCTGTCGTGAGTAAGTCGAATCTCATCTTTAAGCACTTCTACCGTGCCTATACCGCCAGCCTTAATAGTCTTCTTACCGTCGGTAGATATTGCCAGCACTTGAGATCGAGTAACTTGTGCACCAGATTTTACTTTGGCTTTCATATCTTTTAGCGGATAATTAGTTACTTTTTGGTCATCGGGAACAATACTAATTACCTGTTTGTTGTCTTTTTTGCTTATTTTTACAGTGCCAGAAGTTTCAGACAGTATAGCTTGACCTTTTGGCGCCCGAGCTTCAAATATTTCTTCAACTCTAGGCAGACCCTGTGTAATGTCGCCACCAATACCTGTTTGGTGCTTGGTGTCCATGGTTAGCTGTGTACCTGGATCACAAATACTTTGAGCAGCCATAATACCAACAGCTTCGCCTAGTCTTACAGGGTTACCTTTGGCTAGGTCTATACCGTAACATTTTTGGCATAGTCCCCAAGCCGATTTGCACTTTAGAATCGATCTAATACGCACAGTTTCTAACTCTAAAGTCTCTAGGCGTTGGGCAGCAACGTCTGAGATTAGCTCGCCCTTTTTGACAATTACTTCTGAGCTGACAGGATCTACTATTTTCTCCATAGATGTTCTACCAACTATCCATGCCGACAATCCTTCTTCGCCGGTAGCAATTGCCTCTGAGCGACTCATTACATAGCCTTCTTTGTCGCCACAGTCATTTTCAGAAACAACAATGTCTTGTGCAACGTCTACCAAACGACGTGTGAGGTATCCAGATTCTGAAGTGCGTAGTGCCGTGTCGGTAAGGCCTTTGCGAGCACCATGAGTAGAGATAAAGTATTCAAGTACACTTAAACCGTCTTTATAGTTAGAACGTACTGGCAACTCAATTACTCGGCCAGCCGGGCTAAGCATTAGCCCGAGCATTCCGCTCATTTTATTGATTTGACCTAAGCTAGCACGCGAGCCAGACTCAAGGTCGTCTTGCATTGTAGAGTTTGAGTTAGCCAAGGTCTCACCTAGCAAGGCCTCGATGTCTTCACCAACTTTTTTCCAGGTTTCAACCGTTCTTGAGTAACGCTCGTTATTGGTGATTAAACCTTGCTGGTACTGCTCAACGTATTCTAATACCTTGGCCTCACCTTCGTTGATCAACCTTTGTCGATCTTTTGGTACTACCAAGTCGTCCATGCCGATCGATATACCAGACTCTGTAGCGTATTTGAATCCAAGGTCTTTAATGTCATCCACCAATACCGCTGTAGCTTCTTGACCGTGCTCTGTAAACACCTCTGCCATAATTTTTTGCAAGTTTGCTTTTACCAAAGTATCGTTGATAAATGGCATGGTTTCGGGCAAAATCTCATTAAACAATACTCTACCTACGGTAGTTTCTTCAAGATTATTTTTTACTCGTACTTTAATTTTAGCTCGCAAATCTACTATACCTTCTTGATGAGCCATAATTGCCTCTTGAGAGTCGGTAAATACTTTGCCTTCACCTTTTAAGCCAGGCTTAGTGCCAGTAAGAAAGTAACAGCCTAATACAACGTCTTGACTAGGTTTAACTACTGGTTCACCACTTGAGGGTTTGAGGAGGTTGTGCTTGGATAGCATTATTTCTCGAGCCTCTTTTTGGGCTGCTGCCGAGAGTGGTACATGCACAGCCATTTGGTCACCATCAAAGTCTGCATTAAATGCCGTACAAACCATAGGGTGTAATTGAATAGCCTTACCTTCAATTAGGATTGGCTTGAAGGCTTGAATACCAAGTCGGTGCAGAGTTGGCGCGCGGTTGAGCAACACATACTTATCGGCAATCACTTCGTCTAGTGTATCCCAAACTTCGCTTCTGGCTCGCTCTATCATACGCGAGGTAGATTTAACGTTGTGAGCTATACCTTTTTCAATTAGTTTACCTATCACAAATGGCTTAAACAGTTCAAGCGCCATCATCTTGGGCAAACCGCATTGATCAAGCTTGAGGTGTGGACCAATTACAATTACTGATCGTCCAGAATAATCTACGCGCTTACCAAGCAAGTTTTGACGGAATCGACCCTGTTTACCTTTAAGCAGATCGGTGAGACTTTTTAACTTTTTACGGCTACCGGCGGCCGAGACGGCTCTGTCGCGTCGAGCATTGTTGTCTATTAGGGCATCGACAGCCTCTTGGAGCATTCGTTTTTCGTTTCTGCAGATTACCTCAGGAGCTTCGAGGGCAAATAGTTTTTTGAGTCGGTTGTTTCGGTTAATTACACGTCGGTAAAGATCGTTAAGATCTGAGGCCGCAAAGCGTCCACCATCAAGCTGAACCATTGGTCGCAAATCTGGTGGAATAACTGGTAGATTAGTAGTAATCATCCATTCTGGTTTAATACCAGACTGCACCATGCCTTCAACTAGCTTTAGTCGCTTGAGGGCCTTTTTCTTCTTTTGACCAACCGATTCATCGGCTTCGGCTCGTAGTTTTTTAGCAAGATCATTAATGTCAGTGTTCTCTAGAAGTTGCTGCAAGGCCTCAGCGCCAATACCAGCTCTAAAGACTTGGCCAAACTTCATATTTAGTTCGCGGTAGCGGCTTTCTGGGAGTAATTGGTTGGGAGAAAGGTTATTAAGATCGGTTTTGGCGCTGGAATAATTTGCATCTAGCTCTTCGAGCTCTTTGGCGGCTTCGTCGGAGATAATATCGGCCTTGGTGCCTTTAAGCTCGTATTTTTTCAAGATTTCTTTATGTTTGGTTTCAAAATCATTCTTCAGATCTTTGAGTGCGGCTTCTTTAGCCTTTTCGTCTACGTCGGTGACGATAAAGTTGGCAAAATAAACTACTCTCTCTAAATCTCGTATGCCAACATTTAGTACTAAGCTAATTGGGCTGGGCGTGCCACGCAAGAACCATATGTGGGCAACTGGTACAGATAATGCAATGTGTGCCATACGTTCGCGACGAACAATGCTGCGAGTAACTAGTACGCCACATTTGTCACATTCTATGCCTTTATAGCGAATGCCCTTGTACTTTCCACAATAACATTGCCAGTCTTTGGTAGGGCCAAATATTTTTTCACAAAACAGACCATCCTTTTCGGGTTTTTGAGTACGATAGTTGATCGTTTCTGGCTTAGTAACTTCGCCATGCGACCAATCAAGGATGTGCTCAGGGCTAGCGACTGATAGCTTGATAGCGTCAAAGTCGATTATCTGTGGTTCGTGCATCATGTTTTCGTTATTCATCTTATACCTCTTCCGATTCTATATCATTTTTAAGTTCTGCCTCTGCGAGTGTGGCAAAATCATCTTCTGATTTTGCATCACTCAAATCGACCACTGCTTCATCTTCAGTATGGCTTTGGCCCGAGAGTAGTTCGTCATTACCCAGCTCTACCGCCTCTTCTTGAGTAGCACTGGAGATGAGAGACTCAGCATCAATTGAAATGGCTTGATCGCTTTTTTCTAAATCTACTACTAGCGTAAGACTCTGCAATTCTTTTACCAACACGTTAAACGACTCTGGAACGCGCGGACCTTTAATGTCTTCACCTTTAATGATTGACTCGTAGGCCTTTGATCGGCCAATTACATCGTCTGATTTGATTGTCAGAATTTCTTGCAGAGTATTGGCGGCACCATAGGCCTCTAGAGCCCACACTTCCATTTCACCAAATCTCTGACCACCCATTTGGGCTTTACCGCCCAAGGGTTGTTGGGTAACCATAGCGTACGGGCCAGTTGAGCGAGCGTGAATTTTGTCGTCCACCATATGTTGAAGCTTAAGCATGTATTTTATACCTACTGTGGTTCGATTGGCATATGGCTCACCGGTGTAGCCAGAGTAAAGTTGAGCTTTGCCGTCTTCAGGTAGACCAGCTTTTTTGAGTTCGGCCTTTATCTCATCAATCTTTACGCCATCAAAGACCGGGCTAGCAATTTTATAACCAAGTGCATTAGCGGCCCAACCTAGGTGGGTTTCTAATATTTGACCCAAGTTCATACGAGAACCCACACCAAGTGTATTTAATATAATATCAACCGGTGTACCGTCTTCGAGATGTGGCATATCTTCAATTGGCATGATCTTAGAGATTACCCCTTTGTCACCATGTCGCCCAGCCATTTTATCACCTACTTGAATTTTGCGTAGCTCGGCTACTGCAACGTAGATCTGCAAAGACACGCCGGCTGGCAAGTCGTCATCATTTTCTCGAGATAATATTTTGACATCTACTACTTTACCCATAGCACCATTTGGCATTCTTAGGCTGGTGTCTTTTACGTCGCGAGCTTTTTCGCCAAAGATCGCCCTAAGTAGTCTTTCTTCGCTCGACAGTTCAGTTTCGCCTTTAGGTGTAATTTTACCCACCAATATATCGCCTGCACCTACCTCTGCGCCAATACGTACTATACCTTCATCGTCTAAATCCTTGAGACTTTCTTCAGATACATTAGGAATATCGCGAGTTACTACCTCAGGACCTAACTTGGTGTCACGTACATCAATTTGGTGAGTTTCAATATGTATACTGGTATAGCGATCATCTTGTACTAAGCGCTGAGAGAGTATAATGGCATCTTCAAAGTTAAGACCTTCAAAAGGCATAAATGCCACCATTACGTTTTGGCCTAGTGCCAATTCACCAGCTTGCGTACTCATACCGTCTGCCAACACATCACCTTTTTTAACTTTTTGACCAGATGCAGCAACAGCTTTTTGATGAATACAGCTGCCTTGGTTAGATCTAACAAAGTTAGATAACTCATAGGTCTTGGTGCCAATTTTTTTGTACTTAACGGTAATTGATGCTGCGGTAGACGAAACAACTTCGCCATCTTCTGCGGCAAGTATTACCTGCCCGGAATCAGCTGCTACCGTACCTTCTATGCCCGTACCTACTACAGGTGAATCGGGGCGAATTAGAGCCACAGCTTGACGTTGCATATTGGCTCCCATCAGAGCTCGCTTGGCGTCGTCACTTTCCAAAAATGGAATTAAACTAGCTGAAACACCTACGGTCTGCTTACTGGTAACATCCATATAGGCTACATGATCGGCATTTTCTTCATCGGCTTCACCGCCAACACCTCTTACAGGAATACGCTTGTCAATAAAATAGCCCTGGGCGTTAGTGGGAGTATTTGCTTGAGCAATTACAACTTTTTCTTCATCGCTGGCGTCAAGGTAGACAATCTCAGAAGTCACACGAGCCTTTACCTTAACTTCATCTACTCCCAAGCTTTTGAGTTTTTTAGCAATTGTTGAGTTAATTTTTTCACCAGACTTGACCACTACTTTGCCGTTTTTGTCTTTTACTGGCGCGCTAGTTATCTCTCCCGCTGACTTATCAACAGAAACAGAGTTAATAACTCGCAAATAAGGGCTTTCTAAAAATCCATACTCATTTACCTGAGCATAGGTGGCCAAGGTACTTACTAGACCAATGTTTGGTCCTTCTGGGGTTTCAATGGGGCAAATTCGTCCATAGTGAGTACGGTGAACATCGCGCACTTCAAAACCAGCGCGTTCGCGGTTTAGGCCACCTGGCCCCATGGCGTTGAGTCGGCGCTTGTGTACTATTTCGGCAAGTGGGTTAATTTGATCCATAAATTGGCTAAGTTGGTGAGAAGCAAAAAATTCTTTTACACTAGCGACGATTGGACGCACATTTACCAGTTGGGCTGGCTGAATTGTGTCGGGGTCGGCCAAACTCATACGGTCTTTGACGATTCTTTCCATCCGCAGTATACCCACTCTAAAGCGCGATTGTATAAGCTCACCTACCATCTTAAGGCGGCGATTACCAAGGTGGTCAATGTCTTCGGTTGGAGCATCTGAGTTGCTCATACGTATTACTTCTTTTACGATGGCTACAAAATCTTCACGGCGTAAAATACGGTTCTCGGGGGTGTTTTTAACATCTAGGCCCAGGCGCTTATTGACCTTATAGCGACCAACTTTTGAAAAATCATAGCGTTTATAGTCAAAAAACATTCCATCTATTAGGGTTTTGGAGTTTTCTACAGTAGCTAAATCACCAGGTCGAATGCGTCGGTACACCTCCATAAGCGCTTCGGCTGTAGAGCTACTGGGATCTTTGGCGATTGTTTCGTCGATGAATTTAACCTCGCCCGTATCTACATCGGCAAATAGTTCTTTGAGTTCTTTATCTGTACCATAACCAAAAGCCCGCAATAGTGCTGTGACGGCAATTTTGCGTTTTCTATCAATTTTGACACTCATTACGCCGTTTTGGCCGGTTTCTAGCTCAAGCCATGCACCGCGATTAGGAATTATTTTGGCACCAAAATAATTAGCTCCACTCTCACGAGTAAAGAACACGCCTGGAGAACGAACTAATTGGCTAACCACCACTCTTTCGACACCGTTAATTATAAAAGTACCGCGATCGGTCATGATCGGGTAGTCGCCCATAAATATCTCTTGGGTTTTAACTTCGCCAGTTTCTTTATTTAATAACTCAGCATTAACTTTCAAAGAAGCTTCGTAGCTAAGATTTTTTTCTTTGGTTTGGGCCTTAGTAAATTTAGGCTCTTCAAAACGATAATCTTTAAAGCTTAGGGCATACTTTTTGCCAGTAAAGTCCTCTATAGGAGAGAGTTCGTGAAATAATTCTTTTAGGCCTTCATCTACAAACCAATTGTAAGCGTCGGTTTGAATTTTAATTAAATTAGGTAGATCTAGTAGTTCTTTGTTTTGGTGTAAAAATATACGCTTAGTGGCGGGGGTTTTTTGCATGTTTCCCTGTTTCTCCTATTAATTTGTTGCTGCAGCTACTTAATTTAGGAGGTTTTTCTAAACCGACAAAAAACCGGTACACCAAATATTTTT
>CAYMHI010000012.1:0-31091 GCA_964390265.1 uncultured Candidatus Saccharibacteria bacterium
TTACTATCTAGAGTTTTAACAATTAGTGAATTTTGCAGTTGTTGATTTATAGCCACTGAAGGACCACCCACCAGCACGGCGGCAAGCAGCCAAACGTATATGCAGGCAAAAATTACCCCAAAAATTCCACCGGCGATAGCATTAGTTTTTTCGGCCCATGGCTTGGTAATAAACGCGCTCAATTTATAACCAGCATATTCAAATATAGTATCAAATATAATTACGCTCAGAGTAATAATGAGAATTGCAGCCAAAAAGCGCGTGAGTGGTGTTTCAAAGTAATGCATGACGTAAGGTGCCGTCAGGGCACCAAGCAGTAAACCAATTACTAGCCCAATTAGCGAGAAAAAACCTTGTACAAATCCATTACGCACCCAGCGTACAATAGTTAAAATTATTAAAATACTTATTATTATATCGGCTAGATTTAGCATATTACCATCATACATCACATATACATTAGAGTAATTATTTAGTTTAGTTTTATTACTGTTAAGTTAACGTCACAATACTAAAAAATGAGACATTTGTGTTACTCTATAATTTAATTATCTCAGAGCTTTCTACTATCATACGCCCAATGTAAAATTGCTTGGCGCTGGCGGGGCCTACAATTCAGATCGCCTGGGTTGCAAGATTTTTGAAGCTGGACTATGTGTCTGCGAATTGCTCGCCAACGCTTAATCTGCCATTCGTCATAACTGCCCGTTCGACGCCCCATATAATACCTACAATACCATTGAAACCAACCCCTAGGATCACGATCGTCTATCCAGCCTTTTTTGCGCCATACACTAAGAGGTTGACTAGCATTAACTTTAAAATAGTTGATATTTTTGTCCCTTATGTGACTTAGCTTAGCATTTTTGTACCAATCATTGGGTAGATCATTGGGTCTATCAGAAAAATATTTTCCACCAAAAACTCCCAGTTCAAACATCTGTTGAGGTGTTAGTTCGGGCTTAAAATCAGTAGCAAAATTTTTTCCTATTGGCTCAGTTAAAGTATATTTATAATCTTTTTGATAAAAATCGTTTACTGTAATTATCTTTTTCATTTCAACTAGGATTGATTAGTTAACTTGGTTTCAGAAATTTTAACATATTGTGATTTGTCACATATATAATAGTCAGAAATATTAAACATAGAAAATTCTGGTAGTTCAAAACGACGAGCAATTGAAGCAATCTGAGAAAAAGTGGTTGGGCTGGTGTCTACTAGTGAAAAAACCAACACTGTTGGTAACGAGTATCTACGAAAATGTTTAAAAAGTTTGTTCTCGAAGAATATAGTTATTTTTTCGGTACGCTCGGCGTCATTTAGCTTGGTTGGTATACCAATTTTACACATACCAGAATCAAAGTAACAATCAGCACTAGCCTGATCCTCTGAAATAATTACGCTGTCAAATCCAATCTTTTTACTACCTTTTTGAAATATCATGTCGGGATTTTCAGAATACTCTAAGAATCTATAGCCTAAAAAATCAGGACACAACTTTAAAAACTGTGATATCAGCTCATACTCACGTTGTTTTTTATTTTCTGAATATATTGAATGTTGTAGCTGAGACGGTACAGACATAGCTATATTGTAACAGTTTTAATTTATTTCTTTGCTACTGTCGAATATTTGGTGATATAATACATAACAATAATACTATAGTCTATGGACCCAAAATTAAAACAGTCAAATAACGAAGAGCTGTCGCCAAAGCCAACCCAAGACGATTCTTTAGTGAACAATTCAGATGACAATTTAGCAACACAACAAAATAGCATATCTTCCGCATTGCCCGAAACAACAACAGAGAGTATCTCAAAAAACACACCAGGCACCATAATATTACAATGGCTAACCTATGCTTTTTGGGGGTGGACAGTGCTGGTGTCTGGAGTGCTAGCTACAGCAAGTATTTCTAATATTGTCCTTGGCGCCGATACAGGTGAATTTACCACATATGCTCTGGCGGCTGTTTTGGTGTTGCTGCCAATATCAATAGTATGTGATATTTTTTACAGTAAAAACGAACCACAAAAAAAGACTGGTGCTGCTATGGTAGTAATGGTTATTCATGCAGTTTTATTCGCTCTTATAGGAATTGGCACTTTAATAACAGTAGTTTTTGCTGTAGTACAAATGCTAACAAATGGCGGGCAAGTAAGCTGGAGCAAAGTCACTCTTTATAGTGCATTGGTTTGTACTATATTGTATGTTGCAACTTTTCTTAGAACTCTCAACCCTCAACAACTACCATGGGTAAGTAAGGCCTATAAACTATTTATGATAGTTGCTGTATTAGTAATTACAGTGATGTGCGTAGTTGGCCCTATTAGTTATGAGTATGCCACCAAAAATGACAAGCTGATTGTAGCAAACATCAATGCAATTGAGAGCTCAGTTAATAGCTACACTCAAAAAAATAATAAGCTGCCAAGTAGTCTAAATGACCTAAAATTGAGCGGTGATGCGAAGTTATTGGTTCAAAATAATCTTGTAAAATATACTCCTGGCGACAAAAATACTAAAGAGTCTACTGCTAGCTCCAAAACCAAACCGTACTATGTAACATCATATACCTACACTCTATGCGTCAATTACGCCAAACCTGACAACAACCTTAGAACCGGTACCGATTATAGTAGTTATGATCAAAGTGGTAGCTTGGAGAGTGGTACTACAGAAGACGATACTAAACTAAGTAGTGGATATGTACGCACAAGTGGCCACCCCGCTGGCGAAGTTTGCTACAAACTTAAAACTGACAATGACTATAACAGCGGTATTATGCCCCTATAGTGCCCAACTATTAATCTTTACTTTGCAGCTTGGGTTGTGTTGCCGCCACAAGTATTTGGGCTCCATAAACCTAATTGGGCGACCTCGGCCCTCATCTGAGCTGCCTTAAACTCGGTCTGATATTTATAAGCTTGATTTGAGTAAGTATACTCGTGTGCGTATCCATCAGCAATCATTTTTTGATTGTAATTGGTGCCGTCGGGCAACACAATATAAGCCAGTAGTCGTCCATATTTATCTTGTTCGCCTACATTATTGTCATACTCAAGTTTCACAACTTTACCGTCTAATAGTTCGTGCGCACGGCTGCTGGCCTCGCGGCCAAAACATTGAACTGTTTTGCGCGGATCAACTACCTCTGGTGTATCCATACCTATAAATCGTACTGTCTTATTTTGCCCATTAATTGTAATCTCTGCCGTATCGCCGTCTACTACTTTGTGCACTTGGTAGTCTGCACCAGTAGTGGTGCTGCTGTATACCTTGCGTTGATTACTATTTTGCAGGCCAGCATACACCAAAGTAGCTCCTACCAAAATACTAATTATTAGCGAAGTAACTTTTTTGGTTCTTGATCTTACTCTATTCATATACTTCTTTGGTATTAATATTTACCGTTCGACGCCGAGCATAAATACTCTCTAGTACTGCAATCGAAATAATTGATATTATCATACTAGTACCACCCGCCGAAATAAACGGCAAAGGTATGCCAGTAACAGGTAGTAGACCAATATTCATACCAATATTAACCACCACATGAAAACCAAACATTGCCGCAATTCCAATCGCTAAAAACGAGCCAAATCTATTAGCGCTATACTGGGCTGTCCAAAGAGCCCGAAATATTATTACGCAATACAAGAATATACAAACTATGGCTCCTAAAAATCCCATTTTTTCGCTTAGCACAGCAAACACAAAGTCGGTGTGCTGAGAGGGCAAAAAATTACCCTGACTTTGACTACCAGAGCTCAAACCCTGACCAAAAATTCCACCAGACCCGACAGCAATTATTGCTTGGTTAACATTATAACCAGTGCTTGCAGGATCGGCGGTTGGGTTTAAAAAAGTTTTTATTCTTTGTTGTTGATAAGGTGCTAGCCTTGGAATTGCTAAAGGTATTATTAGTAAAGCCAAAAGAAGCATCACTACAAAATAACGCTTTTTGATTCTAGAGCTAAGAGCCATGACCAACCATATAACAGTTAGTACCATACCAGTACCTAAATCGGGTTGAGCCATAACTAAGACTAATGGTGGTAGTAAGTATATCAAAGATATAATTAGATACTTTAGCTTGTCGCTCTGCTCATAGCAGTTGGCAAAAAACTTAGCTAGAACAATGATAAGTATTAATTTGGCAAACTCAGATGGTTGAAATTGAAAAAATCCTAAATTGATCCATCGAGTAGCCCCCAAACGGGTTGCGCCAAAAATCTCTACTATTAATAGCGATACCACCATTAACACATATAACGCTGTTGAATAGTTCTTTAATACATTGTAGTCTGTTCTGGCCAGCACCCAAAAAACTAACATACCCACTACTACATATATAGCTTGTCGACTAGTATCGAGCTGAGTGGCAGTGGGGCCAGGGCGCAGCCCAGAAGAATACAGCACTAAAAGCCCAAGCAATATAAGTAGGCTCATGGCAACTAGCAAAATTGTATCAAAGCGGCGAAAATTTAATATAAATTTATTCTGCATTATGATGATTTTTGCAAGCTTACTGTCAACTCAAAACCTTCAACATTGACCATCTTGTGGTAGCTAAATAACTCGCCATTTACCTTCAACGTTGTAGCCAATACTTCGTTTTTGATGATATTTTGACATTGCTCAATTGCATCAATTAGTTTCTGGTCTTTAGCATTAAGTACCAATTCAATGTGGTTTTCTACTTCGAGTAGAGCATCTTTTCGGGCTTGTTGCACGTTGCGTATTATCTCTCTAGCTAATCCTTCATTTTTGAGTATTAGAGTAATATTTGTGTCCAATACAACATTGTTGTTCTGAGATTTTTTAACAATTACTTTTTTGACGTTTAGTTCTTCGGCAATCACGGTTTGGAGTTCACTACTAATATTTGCTGTGGAGCCAATTGTAGCACTAGCTAAAGGCTGGCGCACTTTGAGCTGCTGAATTGAGCGCAACCGTAAACCCTCGCTAACAATACTCCTTACAGCATCCATCTCGCTTTCTACAGACGTAAACACTAGGCTTTTTTCAACCGTAGGAAAATGTTGTAAATGCACCGACTCGTCTGAGCCTGTTAGTTTTTTGTATATATCTTCGCTTAGAAACGGTGTAAAGCAAGCCATCAACTTAACCAGCTCTAGGAGTACATAGTAGAGTGTGTGATAAGCCATACCCTTATCTTCATCGTTTTCGCTCTTCCAAAACCTTTTGCGGCTGCGGCGCACATACCAATTACTCAGACCATCAATAAATTCTAGTATTGGCCTGGTGGCATGCATTAAATTATAACCATCCATATTCGTACTAACCTCTACAATTAGCGATTGTAGCTTAGAAAGTATCCATTTGTCGAGTACGTTGGTAGGCCTTGGCGTATCGCTGTTAGACGTCCATTTGTCGACCTCGGCATACATTAAGAAAAAATCTAATACATTATATATCATACTTAGCTTACGCTCACTACTCTGTACTTCGCGATCGCTGAGATTAATGTCTTCACCCAGCACAACTGGTGAGGTTAAAAAGAAGAATCTAAAGGCATCAGCGCTATACTTATTCATCAATTCCATTGGGTCGGTGTAGTTGCCGTGTTTTTTGCTCATCTTTTTGCCGTCAGCAGCGTTTATAAAGCCGGTACAAATCAGGTTTTTAAATGGCGCCTGTTCAAATAGACCTACATTTACCGCCATTAATGAATAGAACCAGCCCCTGGTTTGATCAATCGCTTCTACAATAAAATCAGCTGGGTAGCTTCTGTCAAAGACTTCCTTGTTTTCGAACGGATAGTGAAATTGGGCAAACGGCATTGAACCACTTTCAAACCAACAGTCCAAAACCTTACCAATATGCCTCATAGTCACACCGTCACACTCAAACTCAACACTCATAACATTAGGTAAGTGGTAATCTTCAAGACTTTGACCTGTTAGTTCTTTAAATTCTTCATATGAACCGATTACTTTTATAACTTCGGTTCCATCGGGACGTTCACCCTTCCATACCGGTATAGGTGTAGCCCAATAACGATCTCGTGATAAGTTCCAATCTGGAGCCGACTCAATAATATTTAAAAATCGTCCGTCACGTAGTTTGGCAGGCACCCATTTAGTTTGGTGGGTCTGCTCTAGCATTTCAGTTTTTTGACCCTGAATATCCATAAACCAGCTAGGATGAGCTCGATACATTAGCTTAGATCCACAACGATGACAGTGTGGGTAGTCGTGCTTAATATACTCTACCTTAAATGCCATACCTTCCTCTACAAGGGTTTTGGCGATCTCTTTGTTAACATCCCATATATTTTTACCCAGCCAGCGAGAAGTTGTATAGTTGCCATTCTCGTCTACAATTGACACCAGCGGTACGTTTTGTTCTTTGCATAGCTCATAATCTTCTTCACCATAAGCTGGCGCTTCGTGAGCAATGCCAGTTCCGTCCTCCGCTGTCACAAAGTTGGCTGCCAATATTATGTGTGCATCGGGCCCATGATTTTCAAATAGTGGGCGGTAATGAAGACCTACCAACTCACTACCTTTAATTTTTTTTAATACTTTATACTCAAGTGGTTGATGTTTTTCGTTAGTAAATACCTTGGTGGCTGCAACATCGGCGACATATATTTTTTTACCTTCATATTCAACCAATACGTAATCGATATCGGGATTAACGGCAATTGCTACATTGGCTGGTAGTGTCCAGGGCGTGGTTGTCCAGGCCATCAAAAACTCGTCGGTGTCTTCTAGCTGAAAATATACAAATACACTTGGGTCGGTGTCTTCTTGATAACTGTTCTCCATGGCAACTTCAGACTTAGATATGGGGGTAGCGTCTTTGGTGCAATATATTAATATTTTCTCGCCTTCATATATTTTGCCTTGCTCATAAAGCTTTTTAAACGCCCACCAAACACTCTCCATATAGGGCTTATCCATAGTTTTGTAGGCACCCTTAAACTCTACCCAGCGACCAATGCGCTCAATAGCGTCTTCCCACTCAGTACCAGTTTTTACCATCGCAGCACGACAAGCATTTACATAGTCTTCAATGCTAATTTTTGTACCTATTTCTTTTTTACTTTTTATACCAAGCTGTTTCTCCACAAACACCTCGGCCGGTAAACCATGACAATCCCACCCCCAGCGCCTCTCAACGTGTTTGCCTTGCATGGTTTGGTAGCGGGCTACAGTATCTTTGACAGTTGAAATAAGTAAGTGTCCGTGGTGTGGTGTACCGGTCAAAAATGGAGGGCCATCGTAAAAAACATAAGAGTTGCTTATTGGATTTTTATCAACAGATTGCTCAAAGGTAAGCTGTTTTTTCCAAGCTTTAACAAGTTCATTCTCATATTCAGATGGTTTTTTACGAATTCGATTGGTAAATTTCATAATACCTAATTATTATAATACAAAACCCTATAGATAGTGCAGGAATCCCAGCTGTATCGGGACGGTACCATCCTGCTTCCATAGGGTATGGCGCTTTTTTTACGCTATTACGCTGCGTCTTTACGTCCAGTTCTAATCCCAGATGTATTTATAATTAATCGCACTGGTTTCTTCTGGCTACTTGGTGGCCGATTACCACTAATTCTTGGAGATAGTTTATCACCTAGAAGTGTATTTATTAATTTGATGAACAAGTACTATTGTAGCTTAGCTCAATCATATATTCAACTATATATATCCGTAAGCGTAAGATACCTCTTCAGCTGTAGGAATACGATGACGCCATATTTTATTTGCCGCGCCGTCATCGCGGGCAACAACTACGCTAGGGGTAGACACTATATCGTATGTTTTTACTTCTATCGGTTCAACTGCCGAGTCAACATTAAGAATCTGGCAATTTAGTTGCCTATCTGCCAAGCTAGCGCAGAGATTTGCTAGATTTTTGTCGCTGGTATCTTTTTGACTTATAAATACAAGAGTTTTCATTGCTTTGATTAATAGTATAGCAATCATTACCAAATACACCAAAAAGTATACAATTATTAGTTTTGTTATTTGCTTATTTTTAGCTATTTAATAACTTATTTGTATTAATTATTTATTCTTACTTTGTTTCTTAATATTGTGCAATTCACGCTCAAAACTAGCTATATCGGCAAAGCTTCTATATACACTTGCAAAGCGCACATAGGCCACTGGGTCGGTTTGCATTAACTCCTCAACTACTAGCTCTCCCAAAACCGAACTTAGAACTTCGGATTCGCCTGGCGACTGTATATTTTGCTCTATTCTCGATATTATTAGCTCAATTTTTTCACCCGATACAGGTCTTTTTTCAAAAGCTTTATATATGCCCCTAGATAGCTTATCTCTATCATAAGATTCTCTATTGCCGTTTTTTTTCACAATCAATAGGTGTTTTATTTCAATTCGCTCATAAGTAGTAAAGCGAGAGCTGCAGCTCAGACACTCACGCCTACGTCGTATAGCCAAACCCTCATCTACTACTCTAGACTCTAATACCTTGTTTTTTGCCGAGCCGCAATTTGGACACAACATTGGTAATTTGCCCTAGAGCTTACGCTTTATAAATGACGGCATTTTATCATCATCGTCTTCACCAGCCTGGGTAATTTGTTTGCCACTTCTTAAGAAAGCTGGCTTGTCTAGGTCATCGTCATCATACTCAAACTGAGATGATATTGTCTCAACAATTGGCTCTGTCTTATCAAGTGGAACTTTTTCTGACTCAGCCTCAAGCGTATCATCTTCTAGATCAAAACCTACTATGCTTTCATCGGCCTCTATTGTAGTACTGTCGGCATTTTCTGGCTCAGCGCGCACCATTGGCTCCCGAGAATCGTCAACTACTGGTCTAGCCCTCTCGGCCTTCAAAAACGGCGTAGCACTGGGCGTTTCTTCGCTCGGCTCGACTGTATCATAAAGGCTATTTTGGCCATCACTCATAGATGTAAAACCGCCGAAAGTAGGAGCTCCACTAGGCCGCTCAGAGCCAAAACCTGTTGCTACTAGAGTTACTCGAATTTCGCCTGTAAGATTTTCATCTATTACAGTACCAAAAATTATATTTGCCATTGGGTCCACGGAGTCGTGAACCAACTTTGCAGCCTCTTCTACTTCGTGCATACCCATATCTCGCCCACCAGTGAAGTTAATAAGCACGCCCTTGGCACCAGTGATAGAGACTTCTAGCAGTGGCGACTCGATAGCTTGTTTTACGGCATCGATTGCTCGCGTATCACCCACGCCTTGGCCTATGCCCATCAACGCACTACCAGCATCGCGCATAATAGACTGAACATCGGCAAAGTCGAGATTGACAATACCATTAATAGTAATAAGATCGGCTATACCCTGTACACCCTGTTTTAATATATCGTCAACGGCACCAAAAGCATCAAGTAACGAAGTTTTACGGTCAATAATTTGTAATATTCTATCGTTAGGAATAACGATCAAGGTATCAACCTTTTCTCTTATCTCTTCTATACCCTGCTCGCACACCTTTAATCGTCTATCACCTTCAAAAGTGAACGGCTTGGTAACTATAGCTACCGTTAGAGCACCTATTTCTTTAGCTATTCGTGCAACAACAGGAGTAGCTCCAGATCCAGTTCCACCACCTAAGCCACTAGTTATAAATACCATCTCGGAGTTTTTTAAAGAGTCGTAGATCTCAGCTTCAGATTCTTCAGCAGCCATACGACCAATTTCTGGATTAGCACCGGCTCCTAAACCTTTGGTAGCTTCTTTGCCGATGTGTACTTTTTTGTTAGCCTGAGAATAATGCAATGCTTGAGCATCGGTGTTGATTGCTACAAAGTCGACTCCACGCAGTTTCGATTGAATCATGCGGTTAAGTGCGTTGCCGCCGCCGCCACCAATGCCTACAACTTTTATTCTAGCAAATGTCTCAATATCTGGAAGTATTTCTGCCACTGATTCCTCCTTAAGTTAGTGCACTACTAGCACTCGTATAATTTCTAAAAAAGCAGGCTCGAGAGATCGGCCTGCCAGATAGGATATAGATCCTTGCCACACACTCTCGAATTACCAAGAGATACTAATAGTATAAACTAAGTGATCACAATAATACAAGTTATTTATGCAACTTTTTTAAATTATTTATGTAATTAATATATGTGTTCATTATTGTACACAAATTTAGGTATAATAATATTCATGCTAAAACAAAAAAGACCGCTCAAATACGGTCTCTTTAAATCAATCATTTTTAATTATATTAATTTTAGGGCAATAATCCCTTTAGTACTTTTTTTACTTTACTTGGTATTGAACCAAAAACTCCTATAAGTCTGTTTTTGCTAACAGTAGTGGGTGAATCCATGTCGGTTAGCATCAGTCCCACCACGGCAGAGTAGCTAGGATCAGAAATTTTCTCTGATATACCGCTGTAGCCGGTGGCACGGCCCAAATGCACTGGTTTATTGATAAAACCACGTACAAAGTTTGTAATTTCGGCCATATTGGCCCCACCGCCAGTCAAAACTATTCCAGCGCCTAGAGAATTAGTGAGTTTGGCAGCTTTTTGAATTTCGTCTCGAACCATGGTAAATATTTCTTCAAGCCGACTACTTATAATAGTGTCAATATCAGATTGATATACATTGCCTGCAGCACCATATTGCTCTAAATCTATTTTTTTATTGGTCTTGCCTCTAGGTTTGGCAGCTACGCCATGGTCTATTTTAAGTTTTTCGGCTACTTCTGGACTTGTACGTAAACCATACACCAAGTCTTTGGTGATATGATTAGAGCCAAGCGGGACAATACAGGTGTAGCTTAGTACACCAGCTTCGTATAGGGCTATACCGGTAGTCTCAGAGCCAAAATGAACTAAAGCGCAGCCCAAATCTTTTTGCTGTTTGGTCAAAAGTGCTTTTGCAGCTGCTATTGGCGTTACAACTTGTTGATTAATCATAATTCCAGATCTAAACACCGCATTGTGCAGATTTTTGACCGCCGGTACGGCGCCAGTGATTATGTGGGCTTCAACCTCAAGCTTAATACCATTCATACCTACAGGATCGATAACTTTTTTTTGATCATCTACGCTGTAAGACTTGGGAATAATATTGATTATTTGTCGGTTGGCCTCTAGCTGTATACCGCTTGCAACCGCTTCCACACGAGCTAAATCTTCAACAGCAATCTCGTGGTCTGCTCTGGCAACTGCCACAACACCACTGGTATTTAGACTCTGCAGATGAGAGCCGTCAATATTAATGCTTGCACGATCAATAGCCACGCCACTCATTCTCTCAGCTTCTTCTAGGGCTGTAGTTATTGCACTTACCGTTTCTTCTACATCGGTAACAACACCCCTTTTTAGGCCAGTTACTTGTGATGTACCAATGCCAATAATGCTAGGAGTAGCTTGATCTTGCTGGTGTAAGCCAACTACGCATACGACCTTGCTAGTGCCGATGTCGAGTCCTACAAATGTTGCTTCGTGCTTTTGTTTGGCCATATAATGAGCAATTATAACGGATTTGGCCCTAGCTTACAATGCTCTCTCGGTTAATACCTCGCAACCCTCAGTAGTAATAAGTAGTGTGTGTTCAAATTGCGCCGACAAACTTCCGTCGTCTGTTACGTACGTCCAGCCATCATTAGACAAATCAACCTGGTGGGTTTTTAAGCTAGCAATTGGCTCTAGCGCAACCGTCATGCCGGCTAAGAGAGTCTCGCCGGTGCCTTTGTGGCCAAAGTTTAGAATAATTGGATCTTCATGAACAATATGTCCTACCCCATGACCACCCAAAGAGTCTATGACTTTTAAACCGCCTTTTTCTAATTGGGTTTCTATAGCCTCGCCAATCGTACCCACTCGTACACCATCTTTTAGTACGCCTATTCCAGCATTGAGGGCTCGGTTGGTATAATCGAGCAGCCGTTGAGCCGAATTAGAAATTCTCCCTACAGGAACAGTTACTGCTGAGTCGGTAATCATACCATCATAGAGCACGCCAAAGTCTAGACCCACTAAATCCCCCTCTTTAACGACTCTTGAGGATGGAATACCATGTACTACCTCGTCGTTAATTGAGATACAAATACTAGCCGGAAACCCGTTATAACCCAAAAAAGCTGCTACAGCATCGCGTTTTTTTAGCTCTTGCTTTGCCCTATCGTCTATAGCTTGCGTGGTAATACCAGGAACTGTAATACTCTCTAAGATAGTTAGTATCTCGGCCAAAATTTTTCCGCTTTGACGTATTGCAATGATCTCTTTGGGTGTTTTTACTTGAGTTTTCATAACTTTTTTAGCACTTTTAATATTCTTCGTTCAACAGCTTCAATACTACCCACCCCGCTTACTGCGTTGAGCTGTCCGGTCTTGGCGTAATAATCAAGTACAGGCTGGGTATTGTTGTTAAATATCTGCAATCGATTGTTGATTGCTCTTGCAGAGTCGTCCTCACGGTTTCTGAGCGATAGTCTCTTATGAACCTCGGCAACAGGAATTTTAAGATATATCACCTGCTCAATAACGGCCTTTTGATCTTTGCATATTTGTACTAATTTTTCTGCCTGAGCCAGTGTACGTGGATAACCATCGCAAACTATTTTTTCTGAGGATTTAGCCTGCTCAATGGCCTTGGCGACAATGCCATCAACAATTTCGGGCTCGGCCAGCTCGCCACTGTGTTGCTCGGCATCAACTAGTTTATTTTTTTTGGCAAGACTTCTTACCAGCTCGCCGACTCTAATAATATCGTAGCCATGGTTGGTCTCAAGTAAATCGGCCTGGGTATCTTTACCGGCACCAGGCATACCCATCAGTACGACTATATGTTTCACTTAACAAGACCCTGAACGAGCAACGTAACTCGCGGTACAAATACCACCAATGCAACCAATACTGCACTAAAAGCCGTCACCAAAACACCGGCGGCACACATATCTTTGATTATTTTTACCTGGAAATTATTTTCGGGCGATACAATATCGAGTGTTTTTTCTATGGCCGTATTGGCAATCTCGGCAAAAAACACCAAGGTAATTGAAACAATTACAAACAACCATTCCTCAAGGCCAATTCTTAGCACAATACTGGCAACCAGCGCCAAAACAGCTAACGACAAATGAATTCTAGCATTGCGCTCTGAACTCATTACGTATTTTAAGCCTCTCAGGGCATGTCTAAAGCTTGTAATTGTTACCATGTCATTTTATGAAATTCTAAGTTAAGTGATTTCATAATACCATTTTGTATATCGCTAAAGCTAGCCTTATCTTTACTTGTTTGGTGATCTGCTCCGCTTAAGTGAATAAGAGCATGCACTAACAACAAACTTATCTCAGTACGCAAATCAACTTTGTTAGTTTTTGCATTCTGAATTGCAACATCTGTACAAATCACAATCTCGCCATAGACGTTTTGTTTTGGCAAAGTAGTATCAGAACTTGGCTGGCTATACTCTGTATAATTAAAGCTCAGCACATCTGTGGGGTAGTCGTTATTTGCAAACTGCTTATTTAGTTGACGGCTTATGTTTGTCGAAACAAAAGCTAGGTGTAATTCACCGGACGGCTCCCAGCTTAAGTGCTGGCAAGCAGCAGTATAAACCTTATTTAAGTAGCTAATGGTGACTGTAGAGGGTGCGGGAGTAGCCAACACGAGTGGCGAGACCAGCTTCATTTCGATAATGCAGTTTTTACTTTGGCGCTTACTTCGCCTCCATCTACCGAACCAGCTGTTTTTTTCATGACTAACTGCATTACCTTACCCATGTCGCCAGGCCCGGTAGCGTTTGTCTGGGATATTGCCGATTGAATAATCTCATCAAGTTTTTCGTCACTAAGCTTTTCTGGTAAATACTTTAAAAGTATTTCTAACTCTTGTTGTTCTTCTGTAACCAAATCTTGACGGTCAGCATTGCTGTATTGCTCTATAGAGTCGCGTCGCTTTTTGGCTTCTTTTTGCAACACCGTCATAATTTCTTGAGGTGTAGCATCGTGACCAACCTCTATTTCGTAATTTTTTAGTGCACTTTTGAGAAGCCTGAGTACGGTAAGACGAATCTCGTCACGAGCTTTGGCTGCGGCCTTGAGATCATCTTCTAGTTGACTAATATTTTGTAGCGACATTGTAGCCTTATATTATTAACGAATACCCATTAATTCACGAGTTTTAGCTTCTTTACGAATACGCTTTCTAATAGCAACGGCTCTGGCGTCGCGCTTACTTATAGGTTTCTCAAAATATTTTTTCTTTCGGGCAGTTGCTAAAATACCTGACTGTATGACTTTTTTATTAAATCGTCGCACTAAATTCTCTGCCGACTCATCTTCTTTTCTGGTGACTTCTAACACTAAAGAGTAATCCTTTCTTTTCCAAATTATTGTATTTAATTATTCGATTGCCTGTATGTTTTTTTGACAATTAATATGCAAACTTTATTTTACGCTAATTTATTAATTTTTGCAAGTATACACACTATCAACCTACCTTTGCGTAGAAGTTAAAATAATATATGGTTGTGATTTTGCTATTGCTTTAGTATTATTTTGCTTTTTTGTACTTTATATTTGTTCAGCTTAGTTTTATGTCAACGATTTCTAATTGAGCCTTAGACACGTTTTGCCAGACATTTATTTGCAAATGGTATGCAACTAGATAGTTTTGATTAGGCTCTAGTTGTGGCCATTTGTGAGTAGTATTAAAAGCTATGGCATCGATAATAGTTTTATTAGATGTCATAAATCTAAATTTGGTATGATTGTTGTTTTGGCCAATTAATCGATAATCAATTAACTTAAGTTTACTAGAAATAATTGGCTGAGGGTTTTCGTTACCATGGGGCCGAAGTTTTACTATACCCTCAGCATAATCCAAGTTTGGCGACAAATTATTAATCTCTACATCGATGTTGATTTTGGGCAGTAACGACTCTATCTCAATATTATTTAGAGCATATTTGTTGAGAGAAAAACGCAGTGCATCGATATTTTCTGTTTTTAATGTCATACCGGCAGCAAAAGCGTGACCGCCGAATTTTTCTAGCAATTCACTACTGTCGCGTAAAGCGTCTATAATTGAAAAGTCACCGTAACTTCTGGCTGAACCTTTTGCCAAATCATCATTTATTTGCAGTAGTATTGTGGGTTTAGACCATTTTTCAGCAATTTTGCTAGCAACAATACCTACGATACCACTCGACCAAGCTGGATCAGCTAGCACTAAAACCATATTTTGAGTTTGTTTTTTTGCTTGAGCGTTGGCAGCATCAAAAATTTCTTGAGTCTGCTCTTGTCGCTGTCTGTTTAATTCGTTTAGATTTTCGGCCAATTCTAGAGCTACTGCCTTGTCTTTGCAAAGCAAAAGATCTAGTGCGGCCTTAGCGTGTTCTAGACGACCGGCGGCATTTAGCCTAGGGCCAAATCTAAAACCCAAGTCACTCTCTTGTACCAAATCTAAGTTTGTTCCGCTCACCTTAGCTAGTGCTTTTATTCCTTCACGGCGAGTTCTTGCCATAACTTTGAGTCCGTAACTAGCTAGTACTCTATTTTCATCAACAAGCGGCACTACATCGCAAATTGTGCCCAATGCGACTAAATCAAGTAGCCATTTTTCTTGGCCAGCCTTTAGTAGCTTAGGATACTTTATTAGCATGGCTCGAACTAAAGCAAAGGCTACACCCACACCGGCAAGCTCAGAAAATGGATATTTGCTAGATTGTAACTTTGGGTTGATTAAAGCTAGAGCATTAGTAGGTAGAGCCTTGGGCGGTTCGTGATGATCAGTAATAATAAGATCTAATTCTATTTTTTTTGCTAGTGTGGCTTCTTTTGCAGCCGTAACCCCACAGTCCACAGAGATAACCAAGTCGGTGTTTTGTTTTTTTAGTAACTTTAATGCATCACTATTGAGCCCATAACCTTCTTCAAACCTATCTGGAATATACACCGTGGCATTTGCCCCCGCCGTAGTAATAAAATCCACCAGCAAGGTAGAGGCCGTAATGCCGTCAATATCGTAGTCGCCATAAATTACGATATTTTGCTTATCAGCAATTGCTCGGTAGAGTCTCTTGACTGCCTTACTCATATCTGGCAATAAAAACGGGTCGGCTAAATCGTCGGTATAGCTAGGGTTTAAAAAATGATCAATATTGTCTTCACTTAAGCCACGAGATTTTAAAATAAGATTGGCCAGACTTTCAGCTTCAATACTTGAAACTTTAGCCTTAACTTTCCAAATTGGCTGGATAGGGTTTTTTGCCATAATTAGTATTATACCCTACTATCTTTGCTGGCTCGGTTTGGTGTTTATCGTTAACGAATACTAGAAAGATAATACTCTGAGCTCTTGCGTGACTTAAATCCCATTGGGATTTGTGGCGATTGCGCCTGACGATTCTGCATAAGATATGTCTGAGTATTATTAATCTTTTGTTGTTTGTACTCAGTGAGATAATATTCTATTAAAAAGTTTTTGATTGCTTTTGTTATTGTTTGTTTCATGATTCTGACCTTTTTATTTTTTACTTTATTGGTTTATATTTTTACTACATAACTACGATAACCTTTATTTTTTATTTGATGTTTTTAACACCATACTCTGCAACTCTTTAAATAGTAAGAAGGTTTGGTTGGCCCAATACAGCTTGGTATTTCCGTCGCGCACTGAACGAACATAGCCAATTTTTTCAAGCTTAACTAGCTCTCTAGCAATATTGCCAGGATCTTCCTTAATTATCTTCGCCAACCCTCTAATATGTATCTTATAATCGGGGTACTTTGAAAAAAGCATGATTATCTTACGTCTAGTTTTTGATGTAATAAAGTATTGCAACATAATTAAATAGGTCGGTTTATCTCTGTTTTACCTCTTAAGTTATAGTATACATTACACTACGTAGTAATTACAACAACCTTAAGCATTATTTTTTTATTGCTTATGCTACAATAAGTAGTATGAAAGATAAATGCCCGGACTGCAAGAGCGAGCTCACCCCTTCAATAGTAGGTTATCTGTGCCACAACTGTGGCGCGGTACACAACTTTGATAAGATATCTAGCGCCACGCAGTCGGTCAATCCAAGCGGTACAGATTCAAAAAGTACAATATCGAACTCAAAAACTGCTCATCCTCAACAGAACATTATGCCTAGCGCCCACCTTGCTAAGCCAAGACTAAAGCACAAACTTAAAGCATTTGTGGTGCCAGAAATTAATAAGCTACCTAAGCCCGTTGACGAGAGCCACCTGCTTGAGGCTAGTTACCCACCAATGGATGATGATGTACCCCAAAATCCGCTGGGGCAGCCCAGCGAGGAAGGTCGATTAGCCGAGTTAAATCCTAACGATCTCATAATTGCGCCAACCAAAAGGCAAGCTATAATTGGGCAATATACTCCTCATAAGTCCAAAACTCACAGTATTAATAAAGGCTCAAATAAGAAGCCTTATAAGGTTAAGAAATCTAGGGGTAAACTGTGGCTTGTTGTTTTAAGTGTAGCTGTAGTGGCGGTATGGAGTACAGCTTTAATTTTATATCTAAAATAATTACTTTTTGGACTTTTTGGGCTTAGCCTTGCTAGCCCTTTTAATCTTCCAATTATTGTACACAACAAGTAATGGAGAGGCATTGAAAATTGACGAGTAAGTGCCCGATATAATACCCAGTAGCAGCGCCAAGATAAAGTACTTAATTGACTGCCCACCAAACATAAAGAAGGCTAATAGTACCAGTAGTACCGTGATTGAAGTATTAATTGATCTAGCAAAAGTCTCTAAGATACTATCATTTACTATTTGCTCAAACGGTTTGTTGTAGCGACGCAAATTTTCGCGAATTCTGTCATACACCACAATAGTATCGTGAACCGAAAAACCTATAACGGTAAGTACTGCAGTCACAAACAGAGCGTCAACTTGTACTCCCAAAAAGTGGCCCAGAATTGCAAACACTCCCAGCACAAACAATGCATCGTGCAACACTGCAATGATTGCTGTTACACCAAAACTCCATGGACTAACAGGTGGCGGTGTATTTCTAAAAGCAAATGCAATATATAAAATAATTGCTAGCGATGCCAGTGCAACAGCTATGCCAGCGTTGCGAGTAATATCTTTACTTACAGAAGGGCCCACCGAGCTAAATGACGTCTCGGTAATATTTTGCGACTTTAAAACCAGCAGTATTTTTTGATGTACAGCCTGCGACTCACCCACGCCAGTATCGCTATAGCGAATAAGTAGCCGGTCTTTACCGCTGGTAGTGACAGTTACGTCCTTTACTCCAGTAGAGCTAACTATACTAGCCACCTCAGTTTGGTTGAGGCTACCACTAATCTCTAGCTCTTGCCCGCCTGTAAAATCTATGCCAGGCTTGAGCCCCCAGAATATCAAAGCAAGTAAACCAGGTAACACAATAATAATTGATATTGCAAACCAAATCTTTCGCTTGCCTACAATGTTCATCATTTTACTTTTTCCTCTTTGTTTCGTTTAAAAGTAAAATCGTAGAATTTCTTATCGGCACCTATTCTGGTTTGCATTAACATTTGCAAGAAAGTTCGGCTCACAGTAATAGCTGTAAACATACTTACCAGCACACCAATAGCTAATGTAACTGCAAAACCTTTAATGATGGGTAGGCCGAAGTTGTATAGAATAATACAAGTAATTAGTGTAGAAATATTGGAGTCTCGAATGCTACTCCAGGCACGCTTAAAGCCAGCCTCTAGGCCAGCCTCTAGGCTCGAGCCAGCTCGTACTTCTTCTTTCCAGCGTTCAAATATAAGAATGTTGGCGTCTACAGCCATACCAATACTCAATATAAAGCCAGCGATACCGGCTAACGTTAAAACAATAGGGAAAGGTGTGGCCACACTAAGCTTAAAAATATCAATATTAATCAGCGTATAAATGGCTAGAGCAGCACTGGCGATTACGCCCGCCAAACGGTAGTAGAAGATCATAAAAAATACCACTGCCAACATACCTATAAGACCAGCAATTAAACTCTTGGCGATAGACTCTGAGCCCAGACTTGCACCCACAGTGCGTTGCTCGACAAGCGAGATTGGTACCGGCAGCGCACCGGCGTTTAATAGCAGGGTAGTCTCTTGAGCATCTTTTACATCTTTAAAGCCAGTCATCTGGCCCTGTCCGTCAGTTATGGGCGTAGAGACTGTACCGTTAAATAATGGCTTGTCGTCGAGCACAATTAGTAGCCGCCCACCCGATTTATTGATCTCGGTGGTAAGAGCAGAAAACTTTTGCACGGCTTCACTCTTCATAGTGAAGGCCACGACTGGCTGGCCAGATTGTTGGTCGATATCGGTAGTAGCGCTATCTAGATCTTTACCTGAAACATCACTAGGGGTAATATTATTTTCAGGACTTACCTGGTAAAAATTAAGTTCAGCGGTTTTACCAATAATATTAATGGCCTCATCAATATCTTTTACACCTGGAAGCTGCACGAGTATTCTTTCGCCACCTGAGGTCTGTACCAAAACCTCAGAAGTACCGGTGGGATTGACTCGTTTATTTATCACATCCACAACGCCAGAGACAGCTTTGGCCTTATCACCACTGTCGGTCTTGCTTAAATCGGCCTGGTATAAAAGACTTGCGCCCCCTTGTAAATCCAAGCCTTGCCGTACCTTTAATTTAGTGTCTTTTAGCCCAAGAGCTGATAATATTTTATCTTCTCTAGGAATAGCTATCAAAGCCACTACTGCCACAAAGGCCAATATAATATAAAACTTTGTCTTTACCTTCATAATTTTATGCTGTCTGTATCACCAATTTAATAGACCTCTATACTAAAGTTTGACTGGGGTAATTTGGTCTCAAATATAGGCCTCAATTTACTAACTATTTGGTATCATACCAGATATCTAATTGGTTCTGCAACCAGTTTATTGGTGTGATTGTCTGAGTTGCTTCTGTATACTAGGTATTATGACGAGCAAGAGTAAGTATAGATTAGCAAGCATAGAAAGTACCGGTATGGCTACGTGGCCATCTAAGCGTTTTACCTATCGCTATGAATCTAGCCAAGATGTTAGTATTGGCGATATATACAAAATATCGTTTGGCCGTCAACAGGTACTGGGAGTAGTTCGCCAAACCAATCTTGGTGGGCCACTACCCAAATATACTATTAAATCACTTGGCAGCAAAATTGCTTTGCCTACTGCGCTACCTAGCTACTTTTTGAAGTTAGCAGATTGGATGGCTAGTTACTATGTAGTCTCAGCCAGAGTGGTGTGGTCTTGCCTTTTGCCTAGCGGTCTTAAATCGGCCTCCAAGCTAAAGCCTGTAGAATTTAATCAAAACAAATTCAAGCCAATTAATAAATTATCGGTAGATCAGCAATCTGCTCTCAAGGTTATTGGTAAACACTCTACCAGTCTTTTACACGGGGTAACCGGCTCGGGCAAAACCGAAGTTTATTTACACGCAATTGCTGGCGAAATTACAAAAAACAAAAGTAGTATTTTGTTGGTACCCGAAATAATGCTAACCACACAACTTGAGTATCGGCTCAAAGAACATTTTAAAAACGTCGTGGTAATGCACTCTGGCTTAAGCACTGCACGACGCAAGCAATTGTGGCTGCGTTGTTTGGGAATGTCACAAACCGAACCAATAGTGGTATTGGGGGCCCGCTCAGCCCTTTTTACACCGCTGCACAATCTAGGCCTTATAGTAGTTGATGAAGAACACGAACCTAGTTACAAACAAGAGGCTGCTCCACGTTACGATGCAACTTTGGTTGCCGCCGAGATTGCCAAACTAGCGAAAGCCAATCTAATATTGGGTAGTGCTACACCGAGTATGAGAAGTTTTTCTTTGGCTCAAGTTGGAAGAATTGGCTATGCCCAACTCAAGCTAAGACACAAAAGCGCAATGCCAAATATTGAGATTGTAGATATTAAAACTGCAGGTGGCGAGATGATTTCCAAGCAATTGGCCCAAGCTATATCTACCAATCTTAACAGTGGCCTACAAACTTTGTTGTTTTTGAATCGTAGAGGAAGTGCTAGAGCGCTAATTTGTAATAACTGCGGGCAAACCACCAATTGCCCTAACTGTAATATTTGTCTCAATTACCATGCCGATTTGAGCAAACTAATTTGTCACTATTGTAATTATCGCACCAGCCCTATCGCCGTTTGTGGTTATTGTGGCAACACCGATTTGCGATTCTTTGGGGATGGCACAAAAAAACTTGAGGCCGAGATAAAAAACTTATGGCCTAAGGCAAGAGTCTCGCGAGTAGATCGAGACCAGTCAGAATTTGATTTTCTACAAGCTACCTACAATCTACTAAAGGCAGGTGAGATTGATATCATACTTGGCACTCAAATGATTAGCCGAGGCTTAGACATAGACAAGTTGTCACTAGTAGGTATCATTGATGCCGATGTTAGTCTCAATATTCCCGACTTTACTGCCGGTGAACGCACCTTTCAGTTGCTATCACAGACTGCTGGAAGAGCTGGCAGGCGTCGTGATCTGGGCCAAGTAATCATACAGACCCGCAACCCCAACAACCCAATCATCGAGTCGGCCACCCATCACGATTACTATAAATTTTACCAACTTGAGTCTGCCAATAGAAACAAGTATGCTTACCCTCCGTACTGTTATCTGGTAAAATTACAATACGTTCATAAAAATCCACAGACAGCCATTGGCTCTGGCAACGAGCTTAAACTACAGCTGGCAATGATAAAGGGCATTACAGTGTTAGGGCCAACCCTGCACCACAAGAGAACTGCCTTGCGCCAAAGCATCGCTCAGATAGTAGTAAAAAGCAGATCTAGAGCAGTTTTGGTAAAATTGGTGGAGAACTTACCACCAAATTGGATTGCCGATCTTGACCCAATTAGTTTGATATAAATATATAAAAATGATAAAAAAAATTGTTACCATCCCCAATAAAGTTCTACGAATGAAATCCAAACGCATTGGCTATATTGATGACTCTGTGCGCAAACTAGCTGCAGATATGATAGAAACCACTCTAGATTGGGATCATGACAGCGAATTTGGTGCTGCCCTTGCAGCCATACAGGTACACGAGCCATTGCGGCTAACAGTTATTAGAGATAGCTTTGATAATGCTGAAGACAAAAACTTCACTTCACTGGTCAACCCCGAGATAGTGAAGTCTAGCGCCGAAAAGGTGGTAGATATAGAGGGTTGTTTGAGTGTGCCCGGGGTTTATGGACGAGTCAAACGAAGTCTTAAAGTAAAAGTCAAAGCTCAAGATTTGTCCGGCAATCAGGTACGCCTAACTCTAGAAGGCTTCCCGGCTAGAGTACTGCAGCATGAGATTGACCATATGCATGGAATAATTTTTTTAGATCACATCAAAGATAGCAAGAATCTATTGAGTATAGATAAAAATGGTCAATTAAGCCCGCTAACTAATAACGATAAAGTGAAATTATCAGATGCTAAAGACTAAACCATCAATAGTATTCTTTGGTAATGAGCAATTATGCACCGGCGCAAACTCTTTAAATTCGCCAAGTTTTCAAGCACTACTCAAAAATAGCTTTGACATTCAAGCACTTATTTTAAATGCCAGCAAAAAATCAAAGATTATGAGTATTGAAAAGTACGCTATTAATGCAAATGTGCCGGTTTATAAAGTACAGAGCAAGCAAGAAATTACTGAGGTAATTGAAGGTCTCAAGCCAGAACTTGGTGTCCTAGCGGCATTTGGCAGAATAGTTCCGCAATCAGTTATTGATAGTTTTAAACACGGCATAATAAATATCCACCCTTCCCTTTTACCTAAATTTCGTGGGCCTACACCAATAGAGTCAGCCATATTGGCCGGTGAAAAACAAACTGGCGTATCTATCATGCAACTCGCTGCTGAAATGGATGCCGGTTCAATTTATACTCAAAAAGCCATAACTATTAATGATAAAGTGACGAGTATTGATCTTGCAGCTCAACTTGCACAGATTGGATCAGAGTTGCTCCTAGATGTACTGAGCAAACTCAACGACAATAGCTTTATACCGAAACCTCAAGAAAGTGCACTTGCTACATATTGTAAACTCATTAAAAAAAGTGATGGAGAGTTGCATCCCAAAACAAAGTCGGCAACACAACTAAGTCGCGAAGTTAGGGCCTATCTAGGTTGGCCCAAGAGCCATCTTCAATACAAAAGTCTAAATATTATTGTACTTGAGTCGAAGGTTGTAAACCACGATGTTAAGCCAGATAAACTTGAAGTACGCGATAGAAAGTTATTACTTGGGTGTAAGAAAGATTCTCTTGAGATTACTCGCCTACAGCTAGCCGGTAAAAAACCAATGGATAGTACTAGTTTTATAAACGGCTACGGCTCAAAGCTGCAATAAAAACACCCAAAACATTTTTGTCTTGGGTGCTAATTAGTAACAACGCCCTGGTGCCCAGGGGTCACCTTCGGCAAATGGAAAGTTGTAGAACGCGCGAGCGCTTAATATGTCACAACAATGACACAAAGCACCAAGTGGCCACATAATACGATCACCAGATACATAATCAATATCTCTAATACCTTCTACATAACGAAGTGCATTGAGATGGTTGGGCGTTAGCTGTAGGCTGTATTCAGCTAGCTTTGCGGCCTGAAAGCTTGTGCGAGCAACTTTACTCTTGAGTTCGGACGTAACTTTGAGTTCGCCTCCAACATATTTGGTGCGCCATGGTTTTTCTATATCGTGTAGGTACAATACCAGTAGCGCATCAGATAGCTCAAACTGCTCCTCGGCTGACAAGAGAACTAGTCTGCCCGTATTTTCTAAAAAAGTATATAGCTGCAGGCAAATATTCATTGCATCAGTAATGTGATCCCAGTAGCCTCCGGGCCAGGCCTGATGATTGTGGGTTGATCCTGGCGCGGCTTTAAACAGTTCGCGGCCGTCTTGTAATATTTGGAAGCAAATACTGCGATTTGGTTCATCAATCAGTCCAATAAGCTCCTCTAGTGAGTAGTATTGCAAACTCATATTCTTTTCCCTTCATAGTCAACTCCGATTATTGTAAATAGCTCTTTAAGGCAACTACATGGGTAGGCTTGGGCGTATGGTATTCCAAGCGCTTCAGTCTGGTCTAAATAACATCGCGCGCCTAAATTACATATCCTCTCCGATATAGAATGATCTATAACCGCCTGTGCTGCCATATAAATATCTTCTAGCTTCTTACTTGGCTCCATTACACCCTTTCTTTGTTGTCAAAGTACCCACTTAGTATCTAATCTTGTAGTAACTAAAAATAGCGAATAGTTTTGATTCAAAATTATTTGAATTACAAAGCTCGAGGTTTTACTGTATTCTATAGATATGCATTGGATACAAAAACATATTGTGCGTCGTCTCTCTACTAGTGACGTATTGCGATACAAAGATCTTAAACCAACCAACATTGAAGGTAATATGTTTATGTATCACTTGGGCCAGCTTAAAAAATGCGAGCTGATAGAACGTATGCCGGCTGGCTACACCCTCACTACAGCTGGTAAAACCTTTGTAAGCGGTATGAGTCTGCGGGCGGCCCAGCAGCGCAAACAACCCAAAATTGTAGTAATGTTGGATTGCAAAAACAACAAAGGTCAACAGCTACTTTTTAAATGGAGTAGGCAGCCTTATTTAGGGCTGGTGAGTCTACCCTTTAGCAAACTGCATTATGGCATGTCGGCTCAAGAATTTGCTCAATCCGAGCTTGAGTACCGATCTAACTTAATTGGCGAGCCGACATATCGAGGCGACGTGTACATTCGGTCATTACATGAAGACAAAGTGGTAGACCACGTTCTAGCTCATATTTTTAGCATGACCAATGTGACAGGTGAACTTACCTCAAAAGAACCAATCATTGGAAAGGCTTTCTGGGGAGACCCGAAAACTTATAAAAGTTCTAATGTTGTACCTGGTTTTTTTGAAATTCTAAAGCTACTCAAAACAAAAAATCAACCATTTTTTAAAGAAGTGACTATTAATATCGGCTAAGCTATTTTAGAAATGGTTCAAGTTTTTCAACTACTTGGCTAGGAGTAAGGTCGGTTTTAACAATATAGTCGCGCGCGCCTAGTTCTTTGGCTTGAGCTACTGTTTGAGGGTCCATTACGTTTGTAAGGACTATGACCGGCAAATTAGGAATTAAATTCTTTTTCTTTAGAGCCTTGAGCACTTCAATACCACCAACATTTGGCATCATAAGATCTAGAAGCACAATATCGGGTTTTTGCTGCTCAAGCTTTTCTAGAGCCATTTTGCCATCAACCGCCTCAACCACCATTAAATCAGCTTTGGCTAGCTTAAGTTGATACATATTTCTTATAAAATCGTTGTCTTCTACTAGAAGAACTATTTTACTCATATAAGTAGTTTACAACTATACTCTTTTGTTGGCAATAGACTAGAAAATTGGTTTGACATAAAGCCACAAGCAACTACTTAAGTATTTCTTGAATCTTGAGACTAGCATCTATAGAGTCATCAATTTTAACGACAAAATGCGGAGTGTGGTGCAACTTAGAATGCTGGCTAATATAGTAACGTAGCCCAGACTCGAGCTCAGGTATCCTTTTGTTAAAATCAGAGGAATTAATATTGTGCAAACCTACCCAAACAGTAGAATTGTTTTTATCAGAAGTTACATCCACAGCAGTAACGGTTGCAATACCTCTTGCAAAGTTAACTTCTTTTTGAAAATAAGCGGCTGAAAGAGTGAGAAAAATGGCTGCGGCTTTTTGATTTTTTACATTCATGGCTTACAAGATAAGTTATAGTTTTCTAGCTTTCTTTTCGGTACTATAAAATACCAGCTCATCTCCTAGGGCAATTGGGGCTTTTGTTTCAACACTCAAACCACACTCTTCCCCTTCTACTACCTCTTTAGAAACTTCTTTATTTTTTTGTAGGCTTTTGAGTACCCCTTCGCCCACCAGTTCTTTTTTAGACATTACTCTCACTAATAGATCGGGAGTGATTTTCCCGCTAATAACTTTGCCGCCGCATATCACCATATTGCTGGTAGTTTTAAATACTCCCAAGACCTTCATTCGGGCGTGTTCGGTGTCAATAATCTCTGGTTCTAAAAGCGAACTTAACCAATCTCTGGCATCGTCAAGCAGTTCATAAATAATTTTATAAAGTTTAAAGTCAACACCCGATCGTTTGGCTAATTGATTGACCGGTCCAGATATACCTACGTGAAAACCCAAAATAATAGCATTGCTAGTGCTAGCACTAGCGGCATTGATATCGTTTTCTGAGATATCACCAATACCAGATGAAATCACTTTTACTCGCACCTCTTCATTACCAATAGACTCCAATGAATCTACAAGCGACTCGAGCGAACCCTGGGCATCAGCCTTCACAATTACAGCCAACTCTTTTATTTTTCCATCAATGACCGCTCGAGCGATGTCTGAAGAGTTCATACTCTTGGTTGCAGTCAAGCTCTTAAAACTTGCTTTTCTAGTTTGTGAACTCATCCATTCTTTGGCGAGCTTTTCATTGTCTACCTCCTCAAACCAGTCACCAAAAACTGGTAAGTCTTTGAGCCCGCTAATAACGGCTGGCATAGCCGGCAAAGCTTTTTTAATTGGCTGACCATTATAATCTTCTAAGCTTCGAATTTTTCCGTAGCTCTTACCTACCACTATCCAGTCTCCTACTTTCAAATCACCATTTTGCAATAATAGTGTCACCACCGGTCCACGACCAGTATCAAGGTGTGATTCTATAACTACACCACTACTTAGCCCAGCTGGGATAGCCTGGGGGTCTAAAATATCAGTTACCAGCAACACAACATCGATTAGCTTATCAAGCCCATCACCGGTTTTTGCCGAAACCTCTACGCAGGGAACATCGCCGCCCCAATCATCGGGCTGCACACCAGCCTCGGTGAGTTCTTGTTTTACGCGATTGGCGTCGGCGCCAGTTTTGTCAATTTTGTTAATAGCAATCACTAATTTAACTTTGGCTTCTTTTACATGGTTGATAGCTTCAATAGTTTGCGGCTTCACTCCATCGTCGGCCGCAACTACTATAATTGCAATATCACAGGTTTTGGCACCATGTGCCCGCAGGGCCGCAAAAGCTTCATGCCCCGGAGTGTCTAAAAATGTCATAGTTCTTTGGTCTTTTTGCAACTGATACGCACCAATATGCTGAGTAATACCACCAGCTTCTTTACTTACTACATTGGTGTGGCGTAAAGCATCTAAAAGAGAGGTTTTGCCGTGATCTACGTGTCCCATCACCGCAATTATAGGAGGTCGGGGGGATTTTTTTGAGTCTTGTACTTGGGCGTTATCGCTTGGTCTCTCCTCTTTGGCAATAGGCTCAGGTTCTACCTCAAAACCAAGCTCATCGGCGATAATCTCGGCTGTATCGTAGTCAATTTGTTCGTTTAGGGTAGCCATTACACCATTTTTCATCAGCTCGCCCACTATCTGCGCGCCACCTAGCCCCAGCCGCTTGGCAAATTCACTCACTGTTATAACTTGGGGTAAAAGAACTTTTTTATCTTCACTAGTCATGGTATTTAGTCCTTTCGTTTAGTTAATTTGGTGTTGCGGCGCTTACGGTATTTTTCGAGGCATGTTGTAGAACATACATAGCTACCTCTAGTTTGTACTATCATTGTATCATCGATAGTTAACTCATTGGCCGATACTATAAATCTAGTTAGATCATTTTTGGGTTTTTTAACTCTGCAAGCAACACACATACGAATAGGTACTTTGTTGGTTCTTGATATGGTATTGCCCTTCAAGCCAATCGCCCCTAATTACTCTTCTTTCTTAGAATTTTTGACTGTCTTTTTTGCAGTTTCTGTTTTAGGCTTTTTTTCGCTTACAGATTTTGAATCTTTTTTCAAGCTAAGCGATAATTTGTGCTGCTCTTGGTCAATGCTAATTATTCTAAACTTGAGTTTATCACCCACCTTAACCAAATTATTGGGGTCGGCTACGTGCTCATCGCTTAACTCAGAGATATGTACCAGTGCTTCTACTACAGGCGATACCTGCACAAATGCACCAAACGGTGTTATACGAGTAATAGTACCGTCTACCTCAGTGCCTTCTTTTAGCTTTGATACTTCTTTAGCCCAAGGGTCATCACTAAGTTGCTTCATAGACAACGATAGTTTGTCTTGATCTATGGCAATAATTACGGCATCGATCTCTTGGCCAATTTTTACATATTTACTAGGGTTATATACTCTGTCCCAGGCAATCTCAGATATATGTACCAAACCCTCTACGCCATCTACGTTCACAAATACCCCAAAGTCAACCACGCCGGTGACAATACCCTTAACTTTGTCGCCCACTTTTAGATTAGATATTTTACCTTCGGTAAATTCACGCTGAGCTTCTTTTTCTGAAACAATTAGTTTGTTTTGAGAGCGGTCGAGGTCGAGTATTCTAACCATAAGAGTTCGGCCAACTAGCTGACCAAGTCGTTGCAGTATTTCGTCCTTATCGGCACCAGTTACGCGAGGATAGTTTTCTGATGATAATTGAGAAACCGGTAAAAATCCGCGTACCCCTTCTACTTCTATTAGCATGCCCCCTTTATTAGCGTCAAAGGGTACAATACCAAAGCTTTCTTTATTTTTGAATCGCTCTTCTAGTACTACCCAGCCTTTTTCGCGAGCTACTTTACGAAGGCTAAGAATTGGGTAGCCCTCAGGCGACTCGGTTTCTATTACTGAAGCACTCAATGTGTCGCCAATTGCTAGATCTTTGGTAGCTTGCTCTAGCTCGCGACCAACCACCAAGCCGGTACCTTGTACGCCCAAGTCTAACCAAACCTCGTGTTTGTCTAGACTAATGATCGCCCCTTCTACGGTATCGTTTTTTTGCAATGGCGAAACTTCTGCAGAAGCTAAAAGCTCAGCCATATTTAGTTGCTGTGAACTCATATTAATTTTTACTCCTTAGTTTTGAGATTTATCAGCTTTTACTAGCCAATATTGAATAGTGTCCGCCAGTTGACGGATAACCTAACCTATACTATATCTGAAATAATATTATTTGTAAATAGTTGTACTGCTCTAAGTTGTTTTGTTTAGCCAAAAAACGGCATTTTAGCATCTTTGAGACTTTGCACGCACTACCACCCGGCTTTTATATGCAAGATAACTTAGAATACTTAAGATGGTCATTGGCAACACCGGGCTGTTGGCTCCAGTGGTAGGAATATTGGTGGTTTTGGGTTGGGTGGGCGTTACCGGAGCGGGTGTTGCAGAAGCGGCTGGAGACTGGCTGGTTTTGGGTGCATCGCTAGAGGCAGACCCGTTGGTGTTCACAGTTTGGTTATTGCTTTGACTTTGATTGGTTTGAGCTGTTTGAGTTTTTTGCTTACTTCGTTGCATATTGCCGTATACAAAAGTGGCTAGTACTATAAGTGTAATTCCGAAAAAAGCTATTATTACCTTCAAAAGTGTTTCGTGACGCATTATTCCCCCTGATTTTATTATTATCCACATTGTACGTTTTTTTAGCATATTTTGGCAAGACTACGCTTCAACATAAGCAATTTGCTATAATGTATTAATATTATGATAATTGCAGTTGATATTGGCGGAACAAAAATTCGAGTTGGTTATTCTCGTTTAGGCGACTATTTAGAAGACACTATTGAGTTTGACACACCGGTGAGCCAACGTGCTGTGGTGCCCAAGCTAATTGAAACCATTAATTTATTGGTGGGTTCTAGTAAAATTGATGCTATCGGGGTTGCTAGCCCTGCGTCAATAAACAAAACTCGCGGCACAATAGTTCGCTCGCGTAACTTAGCCTGGCAGAATCTGCGCATTACTTTACCTCTAAAAAAGCATTTTGGTTGCCCGGTAGCGTTTGAGCACGACGCTACTGCCGCCGGTATTGCCGAGGCACGTAGTGGCGCGGGTAAAGACTATGCCCTTGTGTTATATGTAACTATTTCTACCGGCATAGGCAGTAGCATAATATTCAAAGGCCAGCCGCTAAGTCAGAAGTATAACTCCCAAGGTGGTGACCAGATAGTTAAAGATGACTATTCTAACCCGATGGCATATTGTGCAACCAGTAGCGGTAGGGCTATTGAGCATCAATACAAGCATCCAGCCTCAGGTATAACCAAGCCCGCCACCTGGAAACTAATTGCTCGAGATATGGCCACCGGCCTATACAATATGATCACAATTGTGCAGCCAGACTGTGTGGTGCTAGGCGGAGGCGTGTCGGTACACTACAAACGCTTTATTAAGCCTCTTAAGCGCAGCTTAAGGCAGTTTGAGCCCACATATGCTTTGCCTCCCATTATGCGCGCACGCTACGTAGAGACGGCTCCTATGATAGGGATGCTTTTACTTGCTGCCGAAGAGCTGCAATAGATTAAGCCTAGCAATTTACAGCGCCAGCAAACTTAGTCTATACTAAATATTAAGTAACTAACTGGGGGTGAGTCATAGAACTAATTTCGGCATACAAACAATATCGTTTTTTGCCAGCGGGCTATTTTAGCTATGACGCTGCCGATGAAGTTATTAACTACGACCCTGTGCGGTTAGCACAGCGACATGGCAAAATATCGTTACTACACGAGATAAGCCACTGCGAGCTGGGGCATTTTCACTATCGCTACGATCTAGAACTCTTAATGATGGAGATAGATGCCTGGCACTACACCAAGCAGCTCGCCGACAAACACGGCGTGGAGCTTGATTACGGCTATGTTCAAGACTGTATAAATAGCTACGACAAATGGGTAAATCAGCGTGGTACCTGCCCCAAATGCCAAAACTTTTGCATAGAACAAAGTGAAAACACATTTTGTTGCTTTATCTGCAATACCAAGTGGACTGTCAGTAGTGAACCTCAAAAAAGAGTGGTACGTAAACTTATAGAGGCTACCAGTTAAACTTGTAACAAAAAACTCTCAGTACAAACTGAGAGTTTTTTGACTTGCAATAATAGATTATTTGCTAGTTTTGGTTTTTCGGCTTGCTCGACCACCCTTTTGACCTGCTATACGTGCAAGCTCGGGGTTGGCTGCGAAACCACCACCACGGCTGATTTTTCCACCCATGGCACCAATACGTTCGTAAAAGTTT
>CAYMHI010000013.1:0-28326 GCA_964390265.1 uncultured Candidatus Saccharibacteria bacterium
TATTAGATCTTCTACTAATACCTAAAGAACACGTAACCTCTTTTGATCAATTGAGCTATGCTGCCCAAGAAGAATTTGGTGTAGTTATTGCAAAGATCATTACCGACAATGAATTAGATTTTGGTGCACTCGGTATGCGTTTTGGTCAAATGTGGCACACCGGTGGGAGTGTAGCGCACTTACATGCTCAACTAAAAGTTGGTGACGTAAATAACCCTGGTCACCAGCCCATAAAGTTTAAAATGAGTTCTAAACTCAAAGAAAACAAGCCCCTTACAACTAAGTAGGGGGCTTTTTAAATCGTTACTTTGACTATATCTATGCCTTGGCTCTTAAGAATACTCTCGGCATCGAGCATTGTATAGCCTTCAACAAAGTAAACTCGTCTTATACCGCTGTAGGCTACAATCTTAGCACACCATGGACACGGAAAGGTTGTAGTGAATAGCTCGGCGCCGTCTAGGCATAAACCTAGTCTTGCAGCCTCAGCAATTAATCTTGTTTCGGCATGGAGTACTGTACTAAGCTCAATATTGATACCTTTATTAAATGAAGACCTTGGGTCGCCATTGATGTAGGGCATAAACTCGTATGGCACATGCTGATTGGTAGCCGATAGAACCTCGTCTGATGGGGTCATAACTATTGCACCAACTTGTCGCCACCAGTCTGCACTTTTTGCAGCATGCCAATATGCTTCATTCATCCACTCGCGAGTAAAAGTACTAACGTCTATTACCTTGTCGAAATCGACGGGAGTTTGAGCGGTTGAACTTTCACTATCCCACCGCAAAAATATTGTATCAAACTCAATAATGGCTTTTGTGAAGAACTCAGCAGCTATATCACGCGTTAGTAACTCACCTGGCATATGTAACACCCAACGATTTGAGTCTAAGCTATTTATTTGAGATTCGTTTTCTATTTCTAAAATAGAAACTTGCCTATCTGGAAAAAGAGCACGCAGTGCTACAGCAATTTCTTCTGGGCTAATAGCTCTGATGTCTTTAACGATATCCCTATGTTGAGACAAAAAACTATTACCAAGTACGTAAACCGCACCATGGCTATGTTTTTTTAAGAATCGTATATAGCCTTCATGCAATACTGGAACATAAAGAACTACAGCTTCGTTCATGATCGATTCTCCTCGCCCTCACTCTTATCGTGCCTACCTGTTGCATCGCGAATAACACGCTCCACGAGTTCAGGCATCGCTTTACTTAAAGCTTCTGAAATTTCAGCACCTAGCTCAATGTTTAGATCTCGGAGTCTCTTACTCGTGGAAGTTTGAGCTTGTGGCTCAAGCACGACTACTTCACCGCACCACTGCGCTAGTTGTGCTACTTCTTCTGGGGTGTAGGTTTCTTGAGTAGCAACCAATACATCTGGGCAAACCCATTTGATCAGTTGCCAATGTTCGTCATCAATATTTTTCAAAGTTACAATATCAACCGATCTTTGTCGGACAAGAATCTGCAAACGTTCATCTTGAGGATAAAGAGGACGATTACTACCCTTTCTTGAACGAACCTTATCATCGCTATCAACACCCACAATGAGCAAATCTCCATATTCTCGGGCTTTTTCTAGATAGAGAGTATGACCAAGATGAAAAAAGTCGAAAGAACCCGATGTAAGTACAATCCTTAAGCCGATACCCTTCATATGCTGTACTTTCTGACTTAATAACTCATAGTCACTTATAAATCTTTGATCAAAAACCGATTTGTTTGAGAAAATTCCTGCTTCAATTGCCATGGTATAATCCATTCTTAAGGTACAAGGTCATTTACCAGCATAGCAGACTATTAGCTAGCTACCCAAGCATAAGCAAAAACCAGCAGTTTTGTGCTGGTTTTATTGCGTCTGTTATTAACTAATTTATTTTGTGGCTTTGAAAGCAGCCTCGGGGTCTAACTTAATGCTCGGGCTCATAGAAGAAGTTACGTATATGCTTTTAATATATGTACCCTTAACGCCATTCGGCTTATTAGTCTTTATTGCACTAAGAATGGCACGTAAATTATTTTCTAAATCGGCTGATTTAAAACTAAGCTTACCAAATGGTACATGGACAATACCGCTGGAGTCATTTTTAATTTCGGCTCTACCGCGTTTAATTTCTTCAACCATACCAGCTGGATTATTGGTAACAGTACCACTCTTAGGTGATGGCATTAGTCCTTTTGGTCCCAGCACTTTGGCGTGTCGACCAAGATCGGCCATTTTCTCTGGCGTAGCAATTAGTACATCAAAGTCTAATTTACCTTTTTGAATTTCAGCCAATATATCTTGGGCATTAGTAGAGTCGGCACCAGCTTTTTTGGCTGCTTGGGAGTCTTTATCGCTTGCAATAACAGCTACCTTGACTGATTTACCGCTACCGGCTGGCAATGCTGCACTAGTACGCAGATTTTGCTCTGATTGTTTGGTGTCAATACTCAAGCTCACGTGCACTTCGGCGGTGGCATCGAATTTAGTCTTGGATAACTTAGGTAGCAGTTCTAGAGCTTCTTTTAATTCATATAGCTTATTGGAGTCTACCAATTCACGGGCAGCTTTTTGATTTTTTGAGTATTTAATAACTCTAGGTTTAATAATTACCTTAGGCTTAACTTCTTCTTCAGTATTCTTAGTAATTTTTTTTCGTTCTTCTTTTTTTGCCTTGGCTTCAGCCTCAATAATAGCTTTTTTGCTATGTTTGCCAGCCTTGGTGATATGTTCGGGGTTGGCGGTTGGTTTCTTAGAGTTAGTGCTATCTTCTTTTGTCACATTTTCAGTTGATTTTTTAACTTCTTTTTTAACTTTTTCACTTGTCTTAGAGCTATCAACTTTATTTTTAGTAATCGTTTTTTTATCGGCCATAATTTTCTCCTTTGTGGTACAAATGACTCTCGTCTCCCACTTGTTAATTTTGTTAATAATCTTACTTCTAAATTATTAAAAACGCAATCTTAGATTTTTATGCGGATGAAGTACAAGGAACGATTGAAGCCTGCAGTGAGGTGTAGTAGACCTACATCGAACGAGGCCTGCAAATCGTGACGCCGTAATTCACCGCAGAAATATCTAAAGCTATTCTACTTCAATTCCCATGCTACGTGCCGTACCAGCCACAACTTTTTTTGCTGCTTCTAAGTCGTTGGCGTTGAGATCTTTCATTTTTTCTTCGGCAATCTGGGTAAGTTGAGCTTGGGATAGCTTTCCTACTTTGTCTTTATTGGGAACGCCAGAGGCTTTTTTAAGTTTGAGGGTTTCTTTAATAAGGGTCGTTGTAGGTGTGCCCTTAATAGTAAAGCTCATGCTCTTATCTTCATAAATTGTGACAAGTACTGGGGTGGGTTTACCTTTACGGTCATTGGTCTGCTCATTGAATGGGTTTATAAAATCCATCATATTAACGCCATGTTGACCAAGCGACGAACCAACAGGAGGGGCTGGCGTTGCACCTCCTCCAGGGATAACCATTTTTACCTTTGCACTAATTTTTTTTGTTGCTGCCATAATAATATTCTTTCGTTATCTTATAATTTAAGTTTTTTTAACCTGCAAGCTATCTAACTCAACTGGGGTTTCGCGACCAAACATATTGACTAGAACTTTTATCTTGCCCTTTTGATCATCTATCTCGCTAACAGTCGCATCAAAGCCCTTGAATGGCCCATCGGTAATAGCAACCAGCTCACCCAGACTAAAGTCGATACTGTATTTTGGCTCTTCTACACCCATACGTTTTTGAATAGCTTTTACTTCTGATTCCTCAAGTGGCGATGGTGTGGTACTAGTACCAACAAACCCGGTAACGTTGGGGGTGTTTCGCACTACAAACCAACTGTCTTCAGTAACTATCATTTGAACCATTATGTATCCAGGGAAAATCTTACGCTCTACCACCTTACGACGACCATTTTTTATTTCAATCTGATTCTCTTTAGGAACAATAACATCAAAAATTTTATCTTTCATCTCTAGCGATTCTATGCGCTGACGCAATTGATCGGCTACTTGATCTTCATAGCCAGAATAGGTGTGTATTACGTACCAAGCTTTAGTGGTGTCTTGCTTCATAAGGGTTCCTTGTTATGATTTAAAAATTAATTTTTGTAATATGGTCTGAAAGCCGTACCCAAGTATTGTCAAATAAATACCTACTGCCAGTGCGCCAACAATAACTGCAAAGGTTAAAACTAGGGCTGTTTTGCGACTAGGCCAAATGACTTTTTTAAGCTCTGCAAAAGACGCAGAAAAATAATTGGTAACTTTTTTCATTGCTTTGGGGTGTCTTTCGTTTCAAATAATACTGCTAATACTGCGTAATCTAAAAAAGCCCGAAGGCGGCTGACTTAGCTACATTATACCTTTGCAAACCAATATTTGTCAACAGCATACGCCAATAATGCTTTAGTGTAAAAAAACGTCACGCAAGCCTCACTTTTTGACTGGCAAGGTAAAATTGATTTGCTGAGGGATCTCAGCGTGCCAATTAGCCAAGAATCCTCTAATGTTGGCGGCTTGCCAACTAACTAAAATTATATAGATAATCACTACAATCGTACCAAGAGTAACAGCAATATAAAGTGGGGCCAAGCTGGCTGGCTTTTCTTTTTCCATATATAGAAGTGAGTCTTTATTGGGAGATTGTGAGGCTACAAAATAGTACTGCCTGGCCCAAATATTTTGCTGATAATACTGCATGGTAGTAAGCATTGCCACCGTCAAAACCGTTACACCTACCAGCACAAGTATGGTTGGACTACCAGTATTGCGAACAAAATACTCAGTCATCTGCCAGTCAATTAATAGAATTGAAAAATACCCAATCAATATGCCGCCTACTGCTAGGAATCCGGTTATAAAATTGCTTAGTGGCGCGGTACCTAGCAATTTAAGACTCTGTAATTGCAGGTGCTCAGACTGGCTACTGCGGGCTAAAAGCCCCACTTGCAACCAGTGCTTGGAGTAAAGCAGTATTAACAATACCAACCAAATAATGGCAATAAATACAAATAGCTGATATTTGTTTACACTAATCCATAGGTTTGTTGAACTAAATATATTATAAACAACAAGCATAACTAACACCGTAACTACACAAATAATACACAAGTGAATAAGGTAATTAAGAGCTTGGCGTAATAGCGAGCTTACTGCTGAGCGTAAGGCGGTCTTGATATGCAGGGTACGTTTATCAATTTGTCTTAATCTTAGCGCAATGCCGGTATTTGATATAATTGAGCGAAGAATGATACCCGTAAGAAACAAACAGAGTGCTAGCCCAAACGACCATGCTAGAGTAGCGTAGTTGGCAGGGTCAAAAAACTGTTTACCTTTTTGCAGAGCTTCGTTAGTAGTAACGTGCTGCAATACTCGCACCTGCAATAGCAAGATTGGCAAAGTAATAAGTAGCCATGTTTGAGGGCTGGCAATTGTACGTATTAAACTTAACTGCCACAGTGCGAAAAATTTGGGTGGCCAGACAGCGTTGAGTAGCACAAAATCGGCGTAATCAAGATCTAAATGCTCTGACTTGAACTTTACTACACTAGGCTTAGTTTTTTTGGATATATGAGTTCTGGCCTTAATTCTACCAATGTGCTCTTTGCTCTTGGCTATTAATTTAGCGTTAAAATGTTTGAGTGTCTGGGTAGAACTCTTTTTGTGCACCATCGGCTCGTCGTCGCTAAGTTGGCTACTATCTAAATCAGATAGTTCTGCTTGACGCTTACTAATAGCGTTTTGAGGCCTTCGCACAATACTCTGGGGGGTGCGCAAATCCAAAACATCTAGCCGACCATGCTTGCCCATACGGCTCTTAGATTGGCCAATAGCCGCACCAGTATTTGGATCATAAGCCTTACCGTTGATTATAATTGGTTTCTGGGGGGATGATTTCATTTTTATTTGGATGCTACTAAGGTGTTTTATTCTAATAGTTATTATAGCTGACTTTTTATATATGAAGTAGCTTTAGTATAAATACGTATACAAATAAAGTTATTTTTCTAAAATTAGATACTCTTATTCGACCCGTCTTTATATCATCAACTTCACTTTTACTAATAGCCTTTAAGAGTGCTGTGTAGTAGCAAAAAGCCAAATAAACTCCATATCTAGAGGTCCTTGGTAGTTTATTTATAACTCGCTTTGCATTTTTAAATTCCTTAGAAATATCTGATTCTATAGCGCGCTTATCAGTTTGTGAAAATGAACTAAAATTCAGGCCAGGAAAATACATCCTGCCTAATTGTTTATTATCAGCCCTGATATCACGAAGAAAATTAACTTTTTGGAAAGCCGACCCAAGTGTCTTTGCACCGGACAATAATTGTTTGTATTTGGTTTGACTACCAACCACAAAGACCTTTAAGCACATCAACCCCACTACCTCAGCAGAACCATAGATATACTTGTCGTAATCAAGTTTAGAGTAATTTTTTTTATCGAGATCGTACTCCATACTCTTAAAAAAAGCTTGTATAAGTTCAATGTCTATTTTATAGCGCACCACAGTAATGGCAAAGGCATGAACTACCGGATTGAGACTAATCTGAGATTTGATTGCCCGTTTGGTTTCGATCAATAACTCATTGAGTAGTTGAGAGCCATTTTGGGGCTTCAATGTGTCTACCAACTCATCGGCCAATCTTACGAAGCCATATATATTATATATGTGGCTTCGGTATGGTTCATCTACCAACTTGATTGCAGCTGAAAACGAAGTAGAATATCGCCTAGTAATTAATGAGTTAATTTCTTGCGAAGTTTTACTATATAAATCTTTATACATTTTTAGCTGTTTCTAGTAACACAATACTGAGCAAATTCTGACAAGACATCAGTATACTTTTCAGGGGCTGAGATATTTTTAGATATTTCAATAGCTTTGTTTGCCAAGTCTTGAGCCATAATTATAGTTTTTGCTTTAGCCCCGCAAGAGTCTAGTATTTTACGAACATTCGCCACTTCTGTATTGGTTAATTTAGGATTTTTTAAACATTTCTGCAAATAATCTTTTTGCGAGCCGTCAGTTAATTTAAGTCCATAAAACATTAACACTGTTTGTTTGCCCTCTTTTATGTCACTACCTATAGGTTTACCAGTATCTTTTGCACTACCAAAAACACCCAAATTGTCATCACTTAGCTGGAAAGCGATACCGGCATTCTCTCCAAAACTTTTAAACTCTTGTTGTAATAACTCTGGTCCACTGGCTAGCATGGCGCCAAATTGCAAGGGCATGATTACTGTATAGTCAGCAGTTTTATAATAATTTATTTTGTTTATTTGCTGGAGGCTTAATTTTTTACTAATAGAACCAATTAAATCAAGCTGTTGTCCGGCGGCGACTTCAAAAGTAGCTTTATTCAACCTTGAAATTGCTCGCAAAAGCAAGTTTGAGTCCATATCTGCAGAAAGCAACATTTCATAACTTAACCCGCAATTGATATCGCCCCCCAACAAAGCATTTGAGTCTGCCATGTGCTGAGCTAGCTCAGGGCCAAGAGTTTTGGCATACTTTTTTTTGTATTGTCCTGATATGTTTAGGCCACCATGCCGACGGTCGTCGCGGTCCATAATGTCGTCATGAACCAATAGATAGTTATGGAATATCTCTAGCGCCGCTGCTGCTCTTAGCATTTTGTCTTTTTGCTTTCCTCCAGCTATTTCATATCCTAAGATAGCTAGCGCTGGACGCAGACGTTTACCACCCCGCAAAGTTTGGTTAGCCAAAACCGACACCAAATGTTTATACTCTGCACCAATTTTGGCCGCCTGGCTAATTTTTTCGGCATAGAAAGTCTCAAGTAAAGCATCTAGTTCTTTCTTGTTGTTTGCCACATATTGTTTCAAATTTAAGTTTTCCATGGCTTAATGAATGTTATTATCGCCTAATATCCTCTCTACTACAAGCTTAGCGCTTAGGGTCACCATGGGTATACCCCCGCCTGGGTATGTGCTGGCGCCTACAAAATACAAGCCTTTTATGCTCCTCTCTACGTTGTGCGGCCTAAAATAGCCAGATTGGAAAAAATGATGTGTTAGGCCAAATGCTGATCCGGATGTGAGATTAAACTTATTTTCAAAATCGTGAGGTGTAAATATTTTTTCAGTTTCAATGCTGTTTTTAATATTTAAGCCAAATTCTGTCTTCAGTCTAGTCAAAACTTTATTTTTTATCTTTACAATGCCTTTGCCCCAATCATTGTCTCCACTAAGGTTTGGGACTGGCACCAAAATGTATATAATGTTTTTACCTTTAGGCGCCAGGCTCGGATCAGTTTTTGTTGGTATATAGGTATAAAATGATGGATTGCTAGGTAAAATTTTGTGTTTTAAAACTTCATCTAAATTGTTTTTAAAATCACCGCATAAATATACGTTATGATGAAGCATACCATCTAGAGGGTCGTCTACTCCCCAGTAAAATAATAGCGCTGAACTGGCTTGCTTGAGATCATCGCCTTTTCGACCCAGACTTTTTAATGATAATGAAGGTGGTAAAAGTTTATTATAGGCATATACTATATCGGCATTACATATCACTAAATCGGCTTTTACGATTTTACCCGATTCGGTTACAATTCCGCCTATACTATCTTTTTCTAGGGTAACCTTGGCTACAGGTTGGTGAGTATAAATCTTACCACCCATATCAATCACTAGTTTTTCAATTGCTTGACTTAAGCTATACATTCCGCCTTTTGGATACCAGATACCCAAGCCAGTCTCCATATAACTTAGTACGCTATAAACCGCCGGCGCTTCATAGGGGCTCACGCCCAAATACATACTCTGAAAGCTAAAAAGCTGTCGCAATCGGTCGTCATCAAAATAGCGACTCACAAATTTCCATAAACTTATTAGTCCGCGTTTTCTAAGGAGTTTTAACCCCGAACGGAAATTAATAAAATCAGACAAGCTATCAAAATTTTTATCTATAAAACCACCGCGTGAAAGTCGATATATCTCTGCTATATCAGAGAAAAATCGATAAAATTGCTCTGGTGCTTTGGCGTCAAACTTGGAAAGTTCAGCAGCAAATCGCGGCAAGTTACTACTTACAGTAATTTTGCTACCGTCGGCGAAGGCCACTTGATAGTTGGGTTCGAGTTGAATTAATTGTAAATAATCGTCAAGATTTTTGTTGCAGTACTTAAAAGTATCATATAAAACATCTGTCATCATTAGAAGAGTCGGGCCGGTATCAAAAGTATAGCCATTTTGTTTAATACGATTTGCTCTACCCCCAACAAGAGGTTCTTTTTCGTATATCTCAACGCTATAGCCCTCTTTTAGTAATCGGGCGGCAGTAAACATACCACCTATACCCGCGCCAACAATTATTGCTTTTTTCTTATTCATGATTTAAATCATAGCATATTTAATAACCTTTTTTGATCGGTAGTGTTTTTTGTAATATTTACAAATTTGAGACTCGTTACTATAATATCTGAGTAAACTTCGTACCTACTACTAGATAGGAATAGATTCATGAGTGCTGTCACCCCCACTAAAGACTTGATTGCATACATTGAAGAATCAATAAAGCGTGAACGTAAACTTGGGTGGTTAAAATCAAAACGAGGGCGTATAAACACGATTAAAAGCGTGGAGTTAATGCTCGCCGATAAAGCAAATCCAGCTCGACTGTCGCGACAGGTGCTATTTGGACGAGTCGATGATGTGCAGACATTTTTAGGCTATCTGGTTTACTGGGCGCCAGGTCTTGTAGTATTTGAGCCGGCACCAGAATTTACTGACTACTTCGGTTTAGTACAGGTCAAAAAATCATCAGATACTAAGCTGGAAGTTCATATTGATAGTCTATTTGATACACCGCCGCGCAATAATTGTCGCAAGATACGGATTGACTTTACTTATGACGAAACCGGCACTTTTGCAGATATTATAAAGATTGATGGCAACCAATATCTAGGGGGCTACAGGATGTTCCAGCAACACGCCTATACCATGCTAAACTGGCTCGCAGCGATGCTCGGCCTAAAACTTTAAGTACAACCACCCTCTTTTATAAGAGGGTTTTTTAATAGAGTATAATAAAGATATGATCAGACAATTAGTGCACATGTATTTTTTTTACATCTCAATATTAATTTTTAGTATTGTAGGTCTACTATTGGCTGATTGGCGATATAAATTAGCTTTTTGGAGCGATAAAATAGCAAGTATTAAAGCTATTGGTTTTACTATGCTTCTACTGTATATTTTTGACATAGCTGGGGTGGTAAATAAGATATTCTCTACCAACCCAAAATATGTGGTGGGGATATACTTGGTTTCTCCTAATTTACCCATTGAAGAAATACTGTTTTTGTTTTTACTTTGTTATAGCACACTTATTATATATAAGACTGTAGAGCGACTACCTTGGCTTAGGACTAAAACTCGATGACAGACTATTTAATACTTTCTCTTAGCCTAGTAATTGTATCAATTCTAATATTGGTTCGTTTAAGGATAAAGCCAGGTAATATGTGGGTATTATTAATCACTGCTTCGATATTGCTAATAATGATGCTAATCTTTGACACCTATCTCACCGCCCTACCTATTGTTTGGTATAATAATAAGTCGATACTTGGACTAAAACTCGGCACTATACCAATAGAAGATTTTGGTTACTTGATAGCCTCTATAATATTAGTGCCAGCATTGTTTAAGTTCTTCTCAGAGCAAGGCAGAGATGACAAAAAAAGATAATAAACTCACCATCAAAGAAGTCTTGGCGGCCAGTCGGCCGGTCAGCTGGATAAATACGGCTGCACCTTTTTTGGTAGGATATTTATTGGCAGTACAGAGCTTGAAAATGGCTGGAGTTATTGGCTTTATCTACTTTTTGTTTCCATATAATCTATTGCTTTATGGAGTAAACGACATATTTGATTATGAGTCAGATATTAAAAATCCACGTAAAAACTCTATTGAAGGTGGATTGCTTGAAAAGTCTAAACACAGGGCACTATGGCTAGTAATAGGAATTTTTAACGTTCCTTTTGCAATCTATTTTATGCTAGGTACAACCAATACAACTCGCGCGCTGTTTTTTGTAACCATCTTTTTTTGCTTTAGCTATAGCGCCAAGCCATTTCGTTTTAAAGAAGTGCCTTTTTTAGATTCAATCAACTCTGCACTGCACTTTGTTTTACCATTTGTATTTGGCTTGGTTTATGGTCAATCATCTAGTTATTTTTGGTTAGTAATTGCGGCATTTATGAGCTGGGGTATGGCCAGTCAAGCCTTTGGAGCCATTCAAGACATCAAACCAGACCGGTCGGCTAACATTAAATCTATCGCCACCGTACTTGGTGCAAAGCGAACCAATTACTATGTAATTGGTCTTTACATGATTACCGTTATTATTACAGCTATTGCTTATTTACCTTTTGGTCTTATAGCGGCGTTATTTTTGAGTCTATATGTTTTAAACGCTAGCTTCTTTTTAAAGTACAAATCTGATGCACGATCTAACCAATACCATCGTGGTTGGCAAAATTTTATGTGGCTCAATATTATAGTTGGCTTTGTACTAGCGCAACTGCTGTTGTTTGTATTCGATCCCTTTGGGGTGTCAAAATACTTTGTTGTACTGCTTGGATTTTTCCTTTTGATATTTTTCTTAATTCAATTAGGTGTCACAATATATAATTTACGCGCTTTTGCTCGACCTAAAACCAAAAGACTTAACGATTGGCCCAAGATTAGTATTATTATGCATGCTTACAATCAAGCTGATAATATATCGTCAACTATTCTATCGCTTTTGGGACAACAATACCCTCAATTTGAAGTGCTTTTTACCGACCTAGGCTCACAAGACAACACACTTAGTATCGTGAAAGGCTTTCAAGACCCGCGATTAAAGATAGTCGACACCAAACCTCTTAAGCCCGGCTGGACATTAAATGCCTGGGTGTCCCAACAGTTACTTGAGCAGTCTACCGGTGACATTGTGTTACTGCTTAGCGCCGATACCATTTTACTGCCCAACGCACTCTCGGTGGTTGCAGGTTTAATCACCGAGGAAGAACTCAGCCTAGTTTCGCTCTTGCCAGCTGATCAAAACAAAAGTTTGGCGCAACAAATTATATTGAGCCAGAATCATTACTTTATGCTTGGATTATTCCCTTCGGCATATTTGGCTCAAACTCATCCAAAATCGGTAAATGCTAGCAGCAACATAATGGCGTTTGCGCGCCCTAGTATAGCTAGTCTGGGCGGCTTTGAGCTAGTACGTAAAAGTCCTTTAGAAGACTTTGATTTGGCGGCAGCCGCCAAGGCCAAGGGTCTCAAGACTGGTTTTTACCTAGGGGCAGATATTGCCACAAGCCAAAACCATGCTAGCTTACGCTTGATTATTGCTCAAAATTTAAGACGATTTTATCCTGCCCTTCATTTTTCAATGCCATTAACTGTCAGTTTGGTAAGTGGTGGTATATTTGTGCTGGTATTTCCGGGCATATTGCTATGCTGGCTCTTAATTACCAATAGTTACTTGGGAATTTTATTCTTAGCCTTAGCCATTGGGCTTAGTTATATAAATAGGTTGATTATTACTATAGTCTCTCGTCAAAGCATTCTTTCTACACTACTCTATCCTCTGGGAAGCCTGGTTGCATTTGCCCTGCTGGCATATTCAATGATTAACTACGAATTGCTTAAACCGCGATGGCAAAACCGCAAAGAAGTTTTTTAGTATCAATAAACTATAACCCAAGCTTTACTGATTTAGAGACGTTTTCAACGCATCCCTAGTTTGCTGAAGAGTTGCCCTAAAGGTGCTAATTGCTTGGTCTATACTAGTTCGGCGATTCTGAACCGCAGCATTAATATTATCGTCAACTTTTTCAATTCCTTGTTTTCCAGATAGTAGATTATTTCTAGCTGACTGTAATTGATTACGATAGTTTTGACGAACTTCTGGAGAACTTATGCCATTTGAACAATTAGACTGCGCACTATTTTTCGCGGTATTTAGTTCTGATTTATAATTATCAATTAGACTATCCACGCTACCCTGGCGTGATGACACACTACTAATTATAGTATTTCTAAAGGTTTCAATTGATTCATCTACGGCAGCACGACGCTTAGCGACCGCTGTCTCTACCGTAGCCCTAAACTGATCAATAGCTTTTTTTTGGTCGTCATTTTTAGCATTTTCATATAGTTTCTGATAATGTTGTTGACGATTTTCGTCCCATTTAGCACGGCTTTGTATCAACTTTTCGTCGCGTTCACTAAATTGATGAGAAAGCTTAATGGATTTTTGAGCTTGCAAGTCGTTTATTTTGTTTATTTTTTTAACTACCTGCTCATCTAGGCGAGTTGTTATTTTGTTTATTTCTGTGCAAAAGCCATTTTCGGTTATCTGTTCCGCTCGAGCTTCATTAGATTCTAAGTTTTCTCGAGCATATACCCTACTTGTTGCCATTGGACTAATCGCGCTAAATAACACCATTAATACTACGCTGTATTTGATTATTATGTTTTTAGAAACTGCTATCATTACTCGTGTCTCCTAGTTGTTTTACAGCAGTATTAATCTCTTGTGAAGCAGTATGCCCATCTGTGATAACCTGTTTACTAAGACTATTTTCCGACTCCAAATCAGCTCCAATAGAATTAATTACATTGTCTACACTGCCGTTTACTGCGGTTTGTTCGCTACTTAGGTTTGAACTAATAGGGTTGGTGGTGTTGGTGGGCCTTTTGGTAAATAATAAGGTTGCCGATAATACTACTATTACAAAAATTGCAGCCGCCGGTACGTACAACCTAAGTTTTGAGATAAAAATATTTGGCTTAGGCTTGCTGTTATCTTTGATGGTCTGGCTTGGAATACTTAGCAATGCTGAAGACAGTATCTCTCTTTTATTGACCTTCAAATGCGAAAATACCTGTAGTTTATTGGCAATATCTTCGGGCTTTTGATGGTTTTGATTATTTTGTGGTTTCATAAGCTTGTTTTAATTAATTATCTTGATTGGCTATCTGGGCCAGGGCATTGGTCGCTCTTGAAAGTAATTTGCGGGTTGCTACATCACTCTTACCAATAATTTGTGCTATTTCTATACTGGCCAAACCCTCCATATAGCGAAGCAACAATACCTCTTGGTAATTTTCAGGCAATCTTTTTAAGTCACTATAAAGCTTTTGTACTTCTTCACTCTTTATAACGTCACTATGTGGATTTTGTGACGAGTCGGTAATGAGTGAGAGTATTTCTTCTGAGTTCGATACCGCCGTACCTTTTCTAGCTTTGGTTCTATAAAAATCAGCAATTACGCTGCGGGCAATAGTATATAAATAAGCCGATGGCTGGTACCCTTTATCCTGCCAATTAACAAGATTGCGGTAAAATTTAATAAAAACTTGCTGACTGAGATCATCAGCATCTTCACTATCGCCTACTCTTAATAGAACATATCGATATATGGGATTAAAATATTCTTGGTATAATTTCTCAAAAGCGTCTTCATCGCCCCTTTTAGCTTTATCTACTAAGGGAACGAGGTCATTTGATAAATTCTTGGGGTTATTTTGAATCATATTTTAATAGCCAATAGTATAGCATATTTAGGCAACCTCATTGCTAATAATAAGCCTATGTTTTGAATTTAGGTTGTGCTATTGATGTAATAGCAATTTAAAGAAGCTACAACCCTAATATTTGAGCTTTTTTGGCAGCAAACTCTTCATCTGTTAGTACACCACTATCGTGTAATTGACCAAGCTTTTCTAACTGCTGCATTTGATCGTTAGAATCTACTGGAGCAGTTTGTTGTGGTGCTTGTTGTGCTTCTTCGTTTGCCCACCTATTTGCTTGTCTGCGACTAACATTATTTGAAACCGCAGTTGCAGTACCCGCCACTACGGCCGTTCTGGCCATTCCTCTAAGTAAACCTGGCATTATTTTTCTCCTTTCTTATCTAGCTCTTGGGCGGCTTCGGGGTGAATTCGACCTTCAGCAATAAGCTCACCGCCGGTGTCAATAATGGCTTTTTTAAGACCTTTAGCCCAAAGTTGCTCAACTACAAGTAGGCCTACAGAACTATTGTCGGCAATTATATCCGCTACCTCGGCTACATCGTCGGCAGTTATCAACCCAGACTCTACATTATTGGCCTTAGCAAAATCAGCCACGCCGGCATCTTGCATATCATTAAGTTCTAGTGACATCACTTTACCGTCTTTATCTTTCGTGATAAGAGCAATATCTAGAACCGCAATCGTACCAGCATCGACTACCTTTTGAAGCTCTTTTAGTATACTTCCATCAAATTTATTACCTGTAAAATTAACAACTATATAATCAATTGGTCCGTGCATATTTACTCCTTTTGTTTAACAATCTATATATCTATTATAGCACGCCGAGGCTAGCCGAGAGCTTTGGGCCCGGGCTTGTTGGTTGGCAATTTAATAGTAGCCAGCAAACCAAGGCCGCTCAGAACAGCAAGCAATATAAAGGTAGAGCTTAGGGCTTTTTGACGAGCTTGAGCATTAATTTCAACTACAGCCTGACTGACATTGGCTGGTTGATTAGCTGTTGCTGCTTCTATTTGAGAGTTACTGACTATTTGTGCCTGGGTTGTGTAAGCATTTTTAAGCTGGTCTTTTTGGGCATTATTTAAGGTGGTGTTTTGATCGATTGCGTTGGTGCTTGCAACTAGTAAGGTACCTACCAACAATACACCGCTGATTGCAGTGCCAAAACTCATTCCTAAGTTTTGAAAAGTAGCAAATAGACCAGAGGCTTCGGCTGAATCTTTGGTGGTTACAGCGCTCTGCACTAAATTCTGAAGTTGTGAAAATATAATACCCAGCCCAGACCCTATAAAGGCCAGTGATGGTACAAGCGCCCAGCCACTTTCTGCAGAGCTAGATCTAAGGCCTAGAAGAATTGCCCCTAGCAATACCATTACAAAACCAGTCTGCACAATTCTACGCGGAGCAAACTTGGTAGATATTACTGAACCACGACTAGCCAGTACCAGTATCATTAGCGAAAGTGGCAACATTGTAATGCCTGTTTTCATAGCATTATAGCCCAACTCTATCTGTAAAAATAGCGCCAAGGCATACATAGTTCCACCGAGTAGAAATTGAGTGGCGAATATAGAACCATTACCGGCATTAACAACACTATTTTTGAAAAGCTCGAGGTGTATAAGCGGGAACAGTTTTTTATTTTCTCGGTGTCTTTCCCATAACACAAATACTCCAAGAGTAATAATTCCAAATAAAATAAACCAAATTGTGGGTGAAAGGCTACCAGAACTAATAACGGTTTGACCATTCACTACAAAATCTTGTCTAGCCCTGATCAAGCCATATGTACTAGCAAACAAAATGCCCTGCACTACAAATACCATCCCAGCGGCAATCAAGCCGACACCTAGCCAGTCTAGTTTGGGCTTAATTTTATCGAGCTTGGAATCTACAATTACACCTTTTTGTAACAGAATATAAATAACTACTAATACTTCACCGGCAAATGCATAACGCCAACTTGCATAGGTAGTTAAGAAACCACCTACCAGTGGACCAATACCGGCGCCAACCGCTCCCATAGCAGCAACTGTACCGTATGCTTTCACTCTTCTGGTACCTGCCTCAAAGTTACTGGCTATAAGTGATATCATTGCCGGGATAATTAAGGCCGCGCCCAAGCCTTCTAGTAGCGACCAGCCTATCTTAAGAATGGTGATATTAGGTGCTAGAGCCGTAATGGCCGAGCCGGTACCGTATATACACAGACCAATAATAAATGCTTTTTTGCGACCAATAATATCACCCACCTTGGCGCCAGCAATCATAAATGCTGCCATTACTAGGGTGTAGAAGGTAATAGCACTCTGCACCCCACTCACAGTAGTATTAAGATCAACCACTAGTGTCGAAATAGACACGTTCATCACTGTTGTGTCTAGAGTTAAAATAAGCTGAGCCATCGCTAGCAGTATAAGTATCTTTTTCTCTGCTTTATTCATTTTCATATTATATCAGTACAAGTCTTTATTTAGAATAAATTATTATTACTTATTTAATTAATTTATTAAGTTCTTTTTGGTGAGTAGCCATTTTTAAATTTAAATAACTTACTAAAGCACTAACACCGGTAGCAAATAATAAATAAAATATAATTGCGAATAATGCGCTAGCACTAAAGTAGCCAGTTTCACCTACTGGATGAGTAGGAAATATGCCTCTAAATGGTTGCAAAAATTCGTTGGCTATTTTATACACAAATTGTACGAAAGGTGTGGCCGGGTTGGCTGAAAACAACAGTAAGAAAAATCCAAAAGTTAGTGATACTATAGCAATAATAGTAAATGCATAGACAATATAAGTTATTACTCGACCAATTTTAATAAAAGTTAGCGTAGTGTCGTTTTTTTGAGTCATGTTATCTCCTAATTATTTATTACTTATTCTCGTCGTAATTAATACGTCTAATTTCGCGCTTAAGAATTGCTCGTCGCACTATTAGATTGGCAAAAGTTGCAATAATACCAATACCTACTATCACATAAAACATAATAAATATTTTGCCAGCTGGCGTGGTGGGGGTGATATCACCATAGCCTACGGTGGCCAACGAAATAGTGCAAAAATAAATAGCATCTAACCAGCTAAGGTTCTGTACATAGTGAAAAAATATAGCACCGCCACTAAGCATGGCCGCCGCGGCAATACCGGCCCCTCTCAGCTCTTGTTTTAGATTCTCATATTCTTTTAGAGTCTGTTCTTTGTAGCTTTTGCTCATAGTCCTATATTATATCCTACTATTCTCTACCTTCGCCAGTAGCCGGAGGGGCGGCGTCTTGAGTGGTTGGGCTCATAAATACCGTTGTTACTTGACCAGCATCATTTATAACCAGCGAGACCACGTAGCCGTCGCTAGATATACCTACCACTGCGTTACCGCCAAAGTACTGCGCATTGGCACCTTGCTGAAGTTGTTGCAGCTGGCTAGCGGTTAGGTTCCAGTTCCACTGGCCTGTTGAGTTGTTTAAAAAACCTAGCGAAGCTATAGCTTGCTGACGAGTTTGCTGGGTAGTGCTAGAGCCTGCAACCACAACTGTAACATTCTCAGTAAGTGAATTTAGTAAATCTTGGTATTTTTTGGCCTCAATAATGGTTTGGAGTGCCGATTTTGTTGTATTGGCTACATTGCTATCGTTTGAGCCTGGTGACTTGGCATTGGAGGCGGTATTTTTCTGCTCATCATTGAGTTGCCTTGCCAAATCTTCATTTTTTTTCTGTGATTCACTTAGTTTTTTGCCATAAATGTTGGCGGTCACAAAATATGTGAGCGCGTTGGTAGCAATTACCACCACAATGGCCAGAACCAGCCAAAAATACATAGGTATTTCAGGTAAGCCCGATGACAAGCCTTGCTTAGACGATTTGCCTTTTAGATTTTTTGTCTTGTCTTGGTCGTCTTTACGGTTAGATAATGTGTAGCGTTCTGGCATAACTACTTTCAAGTATGACAAAGTTATTAGGCTTTGGCAATAAAAAACTCCCTTTGGGGGAGTTTTTTATGCTAGAAGGAATAACTACTAGCGAGTAACTGAGATAGTTGCGCCTTGTTCGGCATCTGGGGCAGAAACAACCAGTCTATTGTTGGCGTCTTTTACAATAGTATATTTCGTGTCGTTTGCGGTAGCGGTACTTGGGTCTTTTGGCATAGAAACTAAGTATTTACCATTAGTAGTAAGTACAGTTAAGTCTGTAAGACCAGTGCAGGTTCCGCCAGTTACACAAATGTCGTTGGCTGGGGCTACACCGGCAACAAGGATACTTGCGGGCAAGTTACCATTATTATCAATTGAGTACTGATAAGCAGCATTGATAATAGTGTTTACATCGGCACGGCGTTGTGCGTTTCGAGTGTCAGCCAACTGTTTGGCTGGGTTGACTGCCAAAATAACGATACCGGCAAGTATAGCTATAATTGCAACTACCAACAAAACTTCAATAAGGGTGAAGCCTGCTTTATTCTTTAATTTTTCTAACATTTTTTATACCTCTTTCTTTAGTAATTTTTACTTACTACCATATTAAAATACTTATGCTTACTTTGCAATAGCAAAATAGCATTTTTTTTGCAGTTCTGCATCAAGGGGTTTCTTGCCAACTATAAATATTTAGCGTTGGCCCTACTCGGTTAAGTACAATCGTGACTTTACGAACAACGTTTTTACCACTACCATCAACCGTACCAGTAGAGCTTATGGTGTAATTGGGTGCTGTACCAGTAATAGTGTAGCTACAAGCGGCCTTGGTAGTGGCATCCACGGTGTTATTTGATGTAGTGGGCGTAGCAATAGCGATGTTAGCCTGTATTGCCGCTAAGCCCAGCTCAGCGCAGCCATCTGCAGCAGCCTTGGCTTGGGCCGACTGTTGTACACCTAAACTTGTTTTGCTCGATGTTACTCCTGAAAATAGCACCAAAATAGCCACCAAGGTGCCAATGGCTGCAACGCCAATAACTGTTATGAGGGTTATATATCCATTTGGTTTAGAATCAATCATCGCAGTGTTGTTACTCCATAAAAATTCTTTTGATATTGCAGTTGTGGCCGACCCGATGGATTGTAGTAGGTCAATGTAAAGCTAACATCAATAGAGTCGCGACCACCGGTAATTGCTCTGTTAACAAACGAAAGATTACTAACACTAACTCTAGAGTTGGTTAAATAATCGGCCACATTAGTACCTTGTTTGATTCGCACTTTATTAACATTTTGGTTTGCAAAGCTGTCATAAATAGTCGGGTTATTTGCGGCCGTAAGAGTATTGATAGATAAACTCGCTGAAGAGCTACCAACCGCAGGAGTATTGATTGTGCTGGCGTTGCGCAAATTCTGATTAATATTACTCAATACCAACTGTCCTTGGTAGTCGACTTCTTGAGTAATTTGATTTTTTATTCTCTGGTCAGATATTGACATTGCTATAGCCAAGATTGAACCAATTATAATTGAGAAAATGGCAATGTAGAGAAGCATCTCTATAATGGTGTAGCCTTTTTGATTAGTAGAATTGTAGTTAAATATTTTCATAATTGTTATGTTTAATTATCCCATGCAAAATCAAACCATACTGCATCATTGGTTGGTCCACTCGATAAATGATTGGTCCAGGCTTTGCCAGATGGAGTTGTAAACAAAGTGTTGGTAGTGCCGTCAAGTACGACCGAATATAGATTACGAAAAGCGTCAGAAACCATTACCATTGTTTCATCGGCATTAGGCCTGCCAACGATGCGAGTTTTGCCGATGTTATCACTAGCATTAGGCAAAGCAATGGCGCTAGTAGCCCACGAGTTGAGACTACTATTATATATTTTTAATTTACCGCTCCTGGTATTGTCAGAGTAGGCAATTACGCCATCATTAGAATTGACATATTTATAGGCTACATCAAATGTTATTTGACCACCATAATCAGTATTATTGGTAATTAAATTATTACTAGGCGATACAAATCCTACCCCACCCGGGTTTATTTCATAACAAAATATTGAACCGGGATTGTTGTAGCTTTTTGCGCAAGCAAGAAGCTCGTTGGCAGTATTGGGTCTTGCAATTTGACGAATTGAAATGATTGATTGACCAGATGGAATATTTCCACTAGTAATCATAGAACCCCAGCTACCCGACCCGCTGCCGTTAATTGTAAAAGTCTGGGCGCGTAAAGCACGGTTGTTGCTAGAAGTAGTAAATAATACTGTTCCTTGATTAGTATTTACGTTGCTCCAGTCAAAGTCTACAAGTAATGATCCATTACCAGCCGAACTATTGGTGTGCTGGGTGTATGCAGACCAAGCACTATTGGCGTAAAAACTAGTGTTTACTTGGGAATCTTCGGTTAGAAAAACCGTCATCATATCGTTAGAGTTTGGTCGCGCTTTTATCATCATGGCAGTTATATAGTTGTTGCTTGAACCAATTTGACCCAATCCTACCTCGGGGCCCCACGTCACGCCGTTAAATGAACGTGATTTAGGATTGTTGCTACCATCTGAGTACACCGCTACAAATGAACCGTCCGCCAAAAAATCACCCCCATAATTTCCAGAATTTAAGGCAGCGCTAGATGTCCATTGGGCGAGCAACTGGGGAGTAGCCCAACTAGAACCGTTCCAAGCTGTAGCGTACATATATTGACGCGTACCATCATAGTGACGAGATACCATCATTTTTGCCGATCCGGTTTGAGCAGAATAAAGCTTAAGAGATCTAGGTACCCTGTTTGACGTAGTAGTACTTACATCTGGCAAAGCCGTCTGCGCTGTCCAAGATCCAGTAGTTAAAAGCTGCCGATATTCCATCCTATCGGTAGTAGTACCACCATCGGCATAGACAAACAAACCACTTTTGATAGGTGATGAAGTCGGCTGCCGCCAGTTAGCAAAATAAGTATTCACACTTACGCTGGATGTGCGTACAAAATTTTGAGCCCAACTTACCGAGACGTTAACTTTTCTTGAACCGTTTGGTCCATCACTAATATTAATTATTCTGGTGTATTTGCCATCAACCAGCTGGGGTGTGGTGGTAAGTTGCCACTGATTTCCTACATAGTTAACATAATAATTGGTGCCGTTGCTAAAAGCTGATAGATTGGAATAGTTTGGGTTAGCAATATTTCGCACCACCTCAATGCCACCATTGGCAATTTCTGACGCTCGGCTTCTGTCGCCAGCTTGTTTTACGGCCTCTCTACCGTATACAAAAGCGCTAAGCATTATTGTGCCAAAAAGTGCAAAGAGTGCCACTGCCAACAGAATTTCTACTAGGCTAAACCCCTTGGGTGAAGATTGTCTTCTTAACTTAGTTGTTAGAGCTTTAATATTCAATTACCCCCTGCGAACTAACTGCTATTACTTTATTATCAGAAGCATTAACCACCGTTATGCTACCAGGTACTAATACTTTGCCAGTAAATTTTTCAAATACATACTCTGTTTGGCCACTAAAACTAATTGAAGATGAAAAGGTATATACCTCGTCTTTGGCTATATTTCTGGTAGCGTAACTATTGCCTTGGAAAATAGTAATACTACCATTTTGCACATTCACCCCCCACTTACCGTCATTTTCACCATTGCGAGCCAAGATTTGCGCCCTATATAAATCTTGGGTAATCACATTACTCACCACATCAACGTCATTACGTAGTACGTAACGTTGAACAATTGGAGCAGATATTATTAGTAGAATTGTTAATATACCTACTGTGAGCATTAATTCAATGAGGGTAAAGCCAGACATATATGTGTTTTGGCTTCTTTGGCTATACATAAGACTATTTGATGCCCCCTAGCAACCCATATATAGGCAGTATTACCGAGAGTGCCACAAACAACACACCTACTGCAATAAATATAAGTATAATTGGCTCTAGCACCGTCTCGAGGTTCTCGGCAGTAATCTCTACTTTTTCTTCGTAAATATTGCTTATTTTTAGTAAAGTATCAGACAAGTTACCAGACTGCTCTGAGCTAACAATTAATTGACGTATGGGCCCGGGCAAGGCTTTTCTATCGGGAATTTTCTCGAGGGTAGCTGCAATAGATTGACCCTCTTCTACGTTGGTTCGAATAATTTTGGCGATATTACTATAGCGTACCGTAGCGAAAGAGTCGGCCAACGAATCAAGCACATCTACAATTGGCAGACCGGCCTCTAAAAGTGAGCCCATAATAAACCCGAGCCTGGCAATTTCGGATTGGTAAATAAGGGTTTTTACGCCTGGTATCAAAAACAATATATTCTCAGCTAGAGTGCGAACAGGCTTAATATACCTTATGCCTAATCCAATTAGAATAGCCGCTACAACAAATAAACCAGATATAAGTAGACCCCAATGTGACCAAAAAAGTCCAAATCCAATCATTACTTTAGTAAGTAAGTTGAGTTCTACATCTAGCCCTTCAAATATTTCGGCTAGGCGCGGCAATAAAAACAAACTAATACCGCTACCTACCACTAGAAGAAGTACAATTAAGAAAGTTGGGTAAATAAGTGCCGAGCGAACTTTAGAGTTGATCATATTTATTCTATGGGTCTGGTCAGATACCACCTTAAGGTTTTCGGCGAGTCGTCCCGACTCTTCGCCGGCTCTTATGAGCGCTACTGATGAAGCATTAAGCATTCCAGATTCACCTATCGCGTTCCACAGCGTTCCACCTTCATCAACTTTGTCACGCATACCTAGAATTGCTTGTTTTACCTTTTTACTAGGTGCCTCTTTGCTGAGTATTTCTAGTGATAAGCCCACTGTAACCCCAGTAGATATAAGCATACTTAGAGTTTCGGTAAAATACTCGCGAGCATCTCTGCTTACAGCGTGTTTAGAAAGTGGTTTAGTCTTTTTAGCTTTGGGTGCCGGCCTAGACTTGTCTTGGTGCGACGGGCCATCTGGTTTTTGGGTAGCAGCAACTGGCTGGTTGCCACTACTTGCGCCAGTTGAAATATTATCTACTTTGATTGGATTATTTTGGTTCGGCGACACGCATTAACTCCTCTAAGGTAGATCGACCATTTTGAATCTTTATAATGCCGTCCTCAAACAGGGTTCTGGCTCCTTCTTTTCGAGCTTGTTCCCATATCACCTTGCCCGATGGGTTTTTTACAATCAACTCTTTTATGGCCGGTGAAACAACCAAAATTTCATATAACGCTACGCGACCTTTGTAGCCAGAGTAATTACAGGCCTCACAACCTTCGCCATAATACATAGTTACTTGTGGGTTTTTAAAATACATTTCAGCATTGGGTATTTTTTTCTTAAGATCACTTAAATTTACTAAATAACTTTTTCTACACGAGCCGCAAATGGTACGCATTAAACGTTGAGCAATGACAGTATTTAGAGTAGAAGCTAGCAAAAATGGCTCTACGCCCATATCAATAAATCGTGGTATTGCTGTAGCTGAATCGTTGGCGTGAAATGTTGAGAAAAGTAAATGACCAGTTAGAGCAGCATTTACAGCCATTTTGGCGGTTTCTTTATCTCGAATTTCACCTACCAGAATAATATCGGGGTCTTGTCGCACTATGGTGCGCAAACCTTCGGCAAAGTCTAAGTTGGTAGCTCGGTTTACTTGAATTTGGTTTACGCCAAATAGCTTGTACTCTACTGGGTCTTCAATGGTAGTGATATTAATATCGGCGCTGTTAAGTAGCTTTAACATGGCATAAAGTGTAGTTGTTTTACCCGAACCGGTAGGCCCCGTAGTAACTACCATGCCAAAAGGTCGATGGATTTGTTTTTCAATTATTTTTAAATCAAACACGTTAAAGCCAAGGTTTTTAAAGTTAAGGTTTTTTGAGTTGCCCGCCAATAACCGAAGTGCGACAGTCTCACCATTTAGCGTAGGCACAATTGAAATTCTGATATCTACAGATTCTTCGTCTACACTGTAACGAATAGCTCCATCTTGACTGGCACCATGCTCATCTATACGCATTCTGGCCTGCACCTTCAGACGATTAAGCACGTTTTCATAGTATTGAATAGGTATTTGTCCGGCCTCGCGCAGTACACCGTCTATTCTAAATCGAATTAGCACCACTTTGTCTTCTGGCTCAAAGTGAATATCGCTCACATCAAAAACAATGGCATCTTTTAATATCTCATCGATTATTTCTGGCGCTACTCGTTCTTGCTCTTGAATAATCTGATTAAACCTAGTTACCAATGGCTTGCGATAATGCGCTAATATCACATCTACATCGTCGCTTAACGAATAAGCAATGGTAAGTGGTAGGCCATGTGTGTACTCAGCTAATTTTTCTTTTAAGCCTGTCTGGTCTGGTTCGTCGGTTACAAAAACGGCACGTGACTTGTCTAGGTAATAAAATATTACCCTGTTCTCGGTGGTAATATTTTTTGGTATCTTAAGTACCAAGTCTTTAGGGGGCTGATTGTTCTCAAGATCAATGTAAGAAACCTTGTAATAATTGGCTACTGTTTGACCTATAAAGTCTTTATCGACAATGTTTTGAGATATTAGATAGTCAATAAAGTTAATACTGTGTAGTTCGGTGATATGCTCAATGGTCTCAAGTTGCTTGGGAGTAATTTTATTTTGCGCCAACATTGCATCTTTAATACATTTTGCGGTATTAATCCTGGCCTCTTGGGCATCTTGAATAGTTACGCCACTGGCGGCTTTTTGTGGCTCACTGCTAATACTACCCGATGTATTTAAGCCAGCAGACTGGTTAGCGTCTTGATTGGTAGCTTGGGGGATTTGATTGGTTTGATCCATAAATATAGTTAAAATAACCTCAATAGCGGTTATGTTAATTATACCTCATAACATCATAAATAGACTAATAAATTTTGCGATATTTTAGCAATATATTTATTGCTTGTAGCTTACTAATCTTGCAATAGCTAGTAGAGCAACTGTGCCTAGCCCAAATAGTGCAATCAGCGACATTGGCTGAATAATATAAGCGGGTTTTGACGACCAAATGGGGCTAATGATAACCGGCAATATCGGTGCAACAAATAATATAATTGGTTCAAATAGGAATCGTCGGCTGGGTGGGCTTTTTAGATTAGGAGCCTTAGCTACATAGCCAAGTATTACAGATATTATCAAGAAAAGCAGTGCGGTCTCGCCCAGCCAACCAATAAAGTTTTGATAGGGCACTCCAAAGAATATTCCTCCTTGTGTCCATGTATATACTTGGTTAATAGTAGAGTTTATGGGGTCGTTTGCCAAGTCTGAGAGGGTCATTAGCATACCACCCAGCAAGCTAATTATTACTATGGCCAGGCCTCTAATTACTTTGAGCCAACCCAAGATTATTCTTACTACCAGGTAGCTACCGTAGGCCAGGCTAAAGTATGTAAGCATTAACAGCACCGGTACTCCACCCAGCAGCGGCCCATTGCCAACTGTATTGTAATAGTATGAGCCAAAAATATGGCCGGTGTTGACCCCCAAGTATTCGGCTGTAAAAGTTACTATGTAAGTGACCACAAAGAATATAAGTATGTTTTTGCGCCCCAAATACCGACTGCCGTGCATAAAAACAAATATTGCCGGCAATAAATAAATAATTAAGGCCAGTGGACCAGTAATTGTTGGTAGTAAACCAGTTATTAACAAAGTTACCAGAATTACCCAGCGCAGTGGTGCCAACTTATCAAGTTTTTTTGATTGCGCTTGTGCTTTCATTTATATAAATTGTATCACAGTTCATTCACAATATTTATAATATAAAAAAGACCCGCTTGAGTCTTTTTTCAAATACTATTGGCAGGGGAAGCAGGAAAGCGGCAACGCCTTCTTCGCTAGTTTGTGCTCGAAGTAAACTTCTGCGGCCAAACTTCGCTACGACGAACCCCGTGTTTCGACTCTGGTACCTAGTGCCAAGAAAACCAGCCAAATAAATTTGGCAACTTTTCTTGGCAGGGGTGGCAGGAATCGAACCCGCGGCCTTCGGTTTTGGAGACCGACGCTCTAGCCATCTGAGCTACACCCCTTCGTCACACTGCTTAATTCTCTTTTTCGCAATTTGAATCAAATTGCTTCTAGCATTCAAAGCAGTCATCCTCTCAATTTATCATTCAGTTGCTTTAGCGCCACAGAATGATAATTTGTATTTTTAGGATAGACAATGTCTTGACTGGTTTATTTTAGCTTATTTTGGTTATTTTATCCAATTGGGCACTGGTCGCTTGCCGATATCTGTACGATACTGCATGCCTTTAAAGTGAATCTTTCTTGCAGCCGCGTAGGCTTTATTTAGTGCTTCGTTGAGTGTATTGCCAGTGGCGGTGACACTAAGCACTCGGCCCCCGTTTGTAACGAATTTGTCACCATCTAATTTGGTGCCCGCATGGAATACTACAATATCTTCGAGTTTTTCAGCCTCAGCTATGCCAGTAATTACTTCTCCTTTATTGTACGGTCCTGGGTAACCTCCCGAGGCCAACACAATGCAGCAGGCATATCCATCGGCCCACTCAATATTTTGCGAAGCCAACTTGCCCTTAGCACAGGCCAATAATATTTCTAGTAGATCACTTTTAAGTAGCCGCATATAACTTTGAGTCTCGGGGTCGCCAAACCGAGCATTGTATTCAATAACATTGTAATTGTTGTCACTAAGCATCAAGCCTGGGTAAAGCAACCCACTATACTTACCGCCACGAGTTTTCAATTCCTCTAAAATTGGCTCAACTAATTGCCCGCCCAATTTATCTACGTACTTTTGACTCACCCATGGTACCGGTGCGATGGTGCCCATACCGCCGGTGTTGGGGCCAGTATCGCCTTCGCCAATTGGTTTGTGGTCTTGAGAGCTAGGGAACATTTTGTATGTCTTGCCATCACAAAAAGCATGCAAACTTACCTCAGCTCCCTGCAAAAACTCTTCTACTATTACCGTTTTGCCGGCATCGCCAAATACATTATCTTGCATTATATTCTTAAGAGTATTTGATGCTTTTAGTTTGTCGTTACAAATAATTACACCTTTGCCCAGCGCCAAACCATCGGCCTTGAGAACTATCGGGAAGATTGCATCGTTTAAGTAATCTAGTGCTTTATGATAGTTGTTAAATTCTTTATAGCTAGCCGTGTTTACCTTGGTTGTTTGCATTACTTCTTTAGCGAATGTTTTGGACGTTTCAATTTGAGCGGCCGACTTGATGGGGCCAAATACTAAAATGTTAGCTTTTTTGAGCTCATCGGCCAGGCCCGAGGCTAAAACATCGTCGGGCCCAATTACCACCAAATCAATACTATTCTCACGGCATGCCGACAAAATTGAACTGTGATTGGTAATATCAAGCGCAATATTGGTAGCTAGCTGACCTGTACCACCATTACCTGGTGCTATAAAAAGTTTATTAATTCGTGCTGATTGAGCTAATTTCCAGGCCAGCGCATGTTCGCGCCCACCGGAGCCAATTACTAATACGTTGAGCTTACTTGTGCTCATCGGTTTTTTTCATTAGTGCGTAAAAAGCCCAATAGATTATAAGACCAGGAATAATTCCACTAAGAATAATAAATACTACACCAACCAGTCTTACCCAGGCCGGGTCTTGGTGATAATAATCGGCAATGCCCGATGCTACTCCGGCTACTTTGGCATCTTTGGTGTTGAGTTCTAACTCTGATGGTTTTTTAGTTTTCTTTGGCATTATGCTATTTCATTTTTAAATATTGAATAAGGATAATTATGGAAAGGTATTAATGATACTGGAGCCTCGAGCGAGGATTGAACTCGCGACCTCTTCCTTACCATGGAAGCG
>CAYMHI010000014.1:0-23313 GCA_964390265.1 uncultured Candidatus Saccharibacteria bacterium
AGCGCGGGACTCATAAGCCCGAGGTCGTAGGTTCAATTCCTACCGCAGCCACCAATAAAAGTTTGTCTCTAAACTAGAGGCGATTTTTTATTGCAATTGAATTTGGTAGGGTAAGTATTTGTGCCGGCCATAGACATGTATTAATATTAATATTGTCCTTAAGACATATCTAGCTTCCTTTAAAGGAGAAGATGAATTGAGCGCACCACCACAACTTCCGCTGGTGTATACGCCCCAACAGCTCATGACAATGTGCACCGAGGCAATCTATACAGCTACAGAATGTAGCGAAGAGATTGCGACCATTTGTGGCCACAAGTTTTTGGGTCGATATAAGACCCAAGAAGAACTTGCGTTGGCCAACGAAAGGCTCGAAGAACTAGCCGACGAAGAAAAAAGATTTAGGCATGCAGCCCAAGAGTATGCCAAGGGTTTGGTTGGAACCACAGTAGTAATATGCGGAACGGTGTTGGTTGATAAAATTCTCTATACTTCCAACAATTTTTTTGGCCCTCAAGACGAAGTAGACGAAAGCGCCATAGCGTGTGCTCAGAGCCATGTTGTAACCGAAAGAGTGGATTTGAGCGAGAGAAAACAAGTTGTCATTACACGCTTCGTAATGCTACTGGGACTTTTCCAAATCGATTTAACAATCCAATTCTATTTTGATATCAACGGGGAGGAACACTACCTGGTGATTCCCCAAAGCGAATATGATGGTCGGTTTACCATAGATTTTACTTGAGTTACACAAAGTAGCTCAATTATCCCAAAGCTAAGTTTTGGGATTTTTATATAAATTTGTGGTATATTATCTGCGTTAATCGTACCTACTACCAGGGAGAGCAATGAGTTCACAGCTTGAGTTTGCAGAGGTGTCACAGTTAACCAATAAGGCTCTAATAGAGCGCCTGGCATCTGCTATTCATAGATTGAATATGTATAAAAACCGCTGCAGTTTAGTTATTGGTTCTACCTCTACTACAACACCATTTGAAAGTCGCGAAATAATACAACACGAAATTGACGAAGTACTCAAAGAGCTGCAGGAGCGTAAGTTAAAGATAAGAGGCCAAGTTTACTATCGCTCAGCATTTTGGCACAGTAGATGGGACAAAACAATCAAGCTGACTTGCGAGAAGAGTTTTTTAATTAGAAGAGCAGTGCGTATTACTCATTTTCGGTTGACCGAGTCTGGTAACCGAGTAACTATAGAACTTTACTTTGTAGTAGCTAGTAAAGTATATTTTTTGGTTTTGCCAAACAAAAAACTACCTAAAATACATTGATAAATAGTTCGCACCATACCCAATCAGCTCACGTGCAGATTGGGTATTATAATACTATTTTTTGTTTAAAAAAATTTACAAGTTCTGGTGTTGGTTTTCCGGTATTGGGGTTGAGCATACTTTTTGGAATGAGCAGCATTAACCCCTTTGGTACATCTATTTGATGTATTTTTGCGTAGCTCTGAAGTTTTCTACTAAATTGAGGCAAATCCCTATTGGCTATGCGTTGCGACACTTTATCAGGCCCCATCTTTATCATATCTGGCTGGAGTTGTACATCGATAACCCTTGGTCTTTTTGGCCACCAGCTTTTTACCTGTAAGGCTGTATTTTCCGATAACCACATATCAATTGCATATCTACCATCTTCCTCAGGGGTAGATAACCTTGGTTGGAGACCAGAATCTTGTAGTGCATGAAATGCTGCTACTTGCGCCAGAACGCCATTTCGCAGACTTTCGTAAATAGGTAGTGCTTCGAGTTTAATAGCAATGGTAGTAAAGATCTGCCAAATCTTTTCCATGTATGCCTCGTTGTCTCCATATTGCAGAATAAAATGTGTTGCATTTATTTGAAACTCTGTAAAGTCTCTTACTGTTTGCAACCGCTTAATTTTTTTGAGATATGGTGGGTCTGGCTCTTTGTCTTTTTCGACCTGGGGATTGTCGCGTTTTTCGTCTAGTTTCTTTTGTGAACTCAAATAACGGCCAAATCCAAAGATAAACTCAATAAGCTGAGCATCCTCAGGGTATAGCTCATGTAGCCTTAACTTGAGTTTGTTACCCGATTTATCACCGACGCTTTTTAAAAAAGCAGCATAAAGATTTCTATTGATATCGGCAATATTTTCAGACCGATACTTGTGCAATAATAAATCTCTTCTGAGTCGTACCTCTGAGAAATTAAAATTATATTTATCTTTCCACCATTTTTTAATAACTTTCAGCGTTTCGCTACTTTCTTCGGGATTAAACCAATTTGGGTCTAGAGCTTTGGCTTGAATATCGGGTGGAAAAGCATCGATATCGTCAATGATATCCTGTTGCAGTAAACTTAAAAATTCACGATGGGTTGTAGTAAGTGGTTTGCGTGCATCGTCGGTGAATAAATCATTGATAATACCTTGGTGCTGAGGCATTTCGGTTTCTGGATCTTCGTGCCGCTCCGCAGACGGCACACTTGTATCGACATCAAGCTTGACTTGTAAGCCATTTTTCTCAGGCGGATCTGCTGAACTATAAGCTGTAGGTTCTCCATTTGTCATAATGCTTATTATACATAAGCTAGTAAGATAAAGTATAATAAATAAAGTGTTAACCAAGTTTCAAGACCACATTCAAAACACCGATTTGCTGCCCCCACAATCTAAGCTGGTGGTGGCTGTTAGTGGTGGTGTAGACTCGGTAAGTTTGTTACATCTCCTAACTCAACTTCAACAGTTTTATAATTGGCAGTTTGTGGTAGCTCACTATGATCATAAGGTGCGACCAGATAGCTATAAAGATATAGAATTGGTAGCTCAATTAGCCGAGCAAAATGGTATGAGATTTAACCTCGAGAAGTACTCTGGCTCTCAAACCAGTGAGGCCGCCCTACGCAAGGCTAGATATGAGTATTTAGAAAGTTTACGTAAAGACCTTAATTTTGATAGCATTGTAACAGCTCATCACGCCGACGACGCTATTGAAACAGCTATTTTTAATACTATACGTGGCTCTGACCGGCACGGTATAACGGCAATGCGATCTCGTCGTGGTCATTTAGTACGGCCACTTTTGCCGTTTCATAAAGCCGAGCTCATTGCCTACGCCGGCCTGCAAGGCTTGCCATACAGAGAAGACAGCACTAACGCCGACATTGGTTTTAGCCGTAATTTTGTACGCAAAGTGTTGGTGCCGCAGGGTAGTCTTAATTATCGCAACTTTCACCATTCATTTACTAAAAGGCTAAATGATCTGCTACGTCTTAACCAACAAATAGATTATCAGCTTGACGAGTTATTGCAATCTATTGTGGTTAGCCAAACCAACGACACAGTCGTTCTAAACAAAGAGGAATTTTTAATTTTACCTCGTCCAGTAGCTACCAACCTATTGGTACATATAATTCGCAAACTACAGCCAGGCACTAGTATAAGCAAACAAAATCTTGCCCAGGCCGAAAAGTTCTTGCGAACGGCAAAAAACGGCTCTTCTCAGCACCTTAAGAGCGGCTTGCACTTACGGCTAGGATATGATACTTTAAAAGTCACGTGTCAATCAGATAAACCAGTACCATCTCCCAAACGATCGGCACACGTTCTGACCACTCAAAAACCGTTTGAAAATGAAAGTTTTAGATTAAGTGTGCAACCAAGCACTTTTGAAATTGATGATGAGGCCGTAAATATAGTAGTGCCACACCAAAAATTATTAGTCCGTCACCGCCAGCCCGGCGATAGAATTTACCCAGTTGGAATGGCGGGTAGCAAAAAATTACAAGACATTTTTGTAGATAAAAAAGTTCCACGCCCTATGCGCGATATTTGGCCAGTAGTAGTCAATAGCCGTAATGAAATTGTTTGGCTGCCCAAGCTAGCTAAAGACCGCCGCGCCATTGTCGATGAGCAAGAAAAAAACATTCGAATTAAATTTGAGGTAGTATAAGAGTAAATGTTGAAAAAAATTCCCAAGCAATTTATTTATGTGGGCATAGGCATAGTAGTGCTAGTTGCTCTATTGGGCTATGCAAATTTTAACGAAAAAAAACCCGAGCAAGTATCGCTAAGCAAGGTAATAGATGAAACTTCGCAAGGCAAGGTAGATAAAATTGAAGTTGTTAACGATCAACTGACAGTTTATTTAAAAGATGGAAACAAACAGGTCAGTTACAAAGAGCGTACCAATAGCCTCAAAGATTACGGGCTAGATTATTCAAAAGTTACTGTAGATGTAAAAAACCCCGATGACGGCGCCAATAAGTGGTTTGATATATTGCTGGGTATTTTGCCGGTAGTACTTATTATTGGATTCTTTTACTTTATAATGCGCCAAGCTCAGGGCAGCAACAATCAGGCTATGAGTTTTGGCAAGAGCAAAGCCCGAGTTTTTGGATTAGAGAAAGAAAAGGTTAAATTTGCCGATGTAGCTGGTGCCATTGAGGCTAAAACCGAGCTTCAAGAAGTAGTGGAGTTTTTGAAATACCCCGGTAAATTTGAGGCGCTTGGCGCCAAAATTCCCAAAGGTGTGCTAATGTTCGGCGCGCCGGGTACTGGTAAAACTTTGTTGGCCCGAGCTGTAGCCGGCGAGGCCGAAGTGCCATTTTTCTCTATCTCGGGCTCAGAATTTGTAGAAATGTTTGTAGGTGTAGGTGCTAGTAGAGTACGCGATCTATTTAGTAAGGCCAAAAAAAATGCGCCTTGTATAATATTTATTGACGAGATAGACGCCGTAGGTCGCCAACGTGGTGCCGGTTTGGGCGGCGGTCATGACGAGCGCGAACAAACTCTTAATCAAATACTTACTGAGATGGACGGCTTTGAACAAGGCACCAATGTAATTGTAATGGCTGCTACCAACCGACCCGATGTGCTCGACCCAGCCCTACTAAGACCGGGTCGATTTGATAGACGAATTACCCTCGACAGCCCCGATATGAAAGCCCGCGAGGAAATTTTAGAAGTCCACACCAAAAACAAGCCATTAGAAAAAGATGTAAAGTTAGGCGAAATAGCCAAAAAAACACCTGGCGTATCTGGTGCCGACCTGGCCAATATTGCCAACGAAGCAGCGATATTTGCGGCCCGTAATAATCGTAAAAAAATTGTGCAAGCCGATTTTCATGAGGCCGTAGAGAAAATTGCCCTTGGGCCTGAACGCAAGAGTCATGTACTAAACGAAAAAGAAAAAGAGATTACCGCCTACCACGAGGCCGGCCATGCACTACTAAGTCATTTACTTCCACACTGTAACCCGGTGCACAAAGTATCTATAGTATCGCGCGGAATGGCCGGGGGAGTTACCTGGAGCTTGCCCGAAGAAGACAAACACTTGCACTCAGTCGCTGATTTTAAAGACGATATTGCTATGAGCTTGGGTGGACGTACAGCCGAAGAATTGGTGTTTGGTGATATCACCACAGGTGCTAGTAGCGATCTTAAGCACGCCAACGAGCTTGCTCGCCGTATGGTTACCGAGTATGGAATGAGCCCGAGTCTTAGTAACCAAGTATTTGGTGACAGTGAAGGTTCGGTATTTTTGGGCAAATCTATGGGCGAGAGCCGTAATTACTCCGAGGATGTTGCTGCCAAGATTGATGCCGAGGTACAGAAACTTATTGCCGAGGCTAGCAAAACTGCTCGCACTGTAATTACCAAAAACCGCGCCAAGCTCAATCTTATTGCCAAAACTTTAATAGAAAAAGAAACCCTCGAGGGCCCAGAATTTACTAAGCTATTTAGTAAACTCGATAAATCGGCTCCTAAAAAAGATACTAAGACTGCTGTAGAAGAATCAGCCGAGTAAAGAACTCAAGTCTTGTTTAATACAAATCTGTAATAGTTCGGCTGCACTATCTCGATAGTCGTGATTTGCCGGCAAATCGTGAGCAGCATCATTACAAACACCAATTGCTCGACTAGTAAGTACAGGCAAGAATGCACTGGCAAAATCCGTAGGTGAGACTCCCGAGTGTTCAACGAACTCTCTTAGTAGCTGACTAGTTGCCAATCTCGAACGGTTACGGCTAAAAAGCCGTGAATAAATATATGCAAGATCATAATAGCGCGGTTTTATAATACTGCTATGGTCGCCATCTATAAGAATTCTTTCTTGCGGTGTGACTATAATATGCCATGGGCTAAAATCACCATGGGACAATCCGGCACATACATGTCCACTTAGTTTGGTAACCAAATCTTGTGCAGCCCTTATATCTGAATCACTAATAAAGCCCTGCGACAAAGGTTCTTTTGTCCACAAAGGCCATTTAGTTGTCAGTAAAGTATAAGGGGCGGTTTCGCTTTTTTCTACATAGGGGTGGTTACCAATATTGATATGAATAGCGCTATCTAGTCCATAAAGTACTTTTGCCAAGTAAAATGCAAATTTTTGTAATTCTTCATCGGATGCCTCTGGTTTTGCCAGTTCATTACCATCTATCCATTCAAAGACCGCCCAATCTTCGTGCGACTCAACTACATTTGGTGCGCGTAAACCAATATCTTTTTTTCCTTCAGCTAATCGATTGAGTGTTAGAGACCACCACACGTCGTTTGCTAGGTTACGAGTTACGTCTGGTTTTGCGCATTTAAGAAAGTAATTTTTACCAGACAGTTCTACCTGATAAGTAGAGAATCGAGTATTATCTGTAATGCGTTTCACAATTGTATAGCCATACAATCGATCTTTATTATTGCTCATAGTAAAAACTATATCATATCTTTCCACTATCATCAGCTTCTTGGTATAATACTATCTAGTGAAAAATATATTAAAACGTTTAAATAAATCTCGGGCGCTCTCAGTAGCGGCGTTTTTAATTTCGCTGAGTTATTTCTTAAGTAGACTACTTGGCTTGGTTCGAGATAGGCTACTGGCAAGTAACTTTGGCGTGTCGGCTAGTACCGATGCATACACCGCTGCTTTTCGTATTCCCGATCTATTGTTTACCATACTTGTATCTGGAGCTTTTGCGGTATCGTTTATACCGATTTTTATAGGCTATATTGAAGATAAAAAAACCGACGAAGCTTGGCATGTTACGAGCTCTCTTCTAAACATATTTTCGGTAGTAACTATTGCGCTTTGTGGGTTGGCATTTATATTTGCCCCACAGTTAGTCAAACTTTTAGCGCCTGGTTTTGATGCCGAGCGCTACAATTTAACTGTCAACATTACTCGTATAATGCTAGTAACGCCGTTTTTATTTTCAGTTTCTAGCGTGCTTGGCGCAATTCAACAGGCCTTTAATAGATTTACACTATTTGCCATGGCTAGTGTTATGTACAATGTCGGTATAATTATCGGCATAGTTTTTTTAAGTAAATTTTTCCCACAGCAACCTATTTACGGTGTAGCCTGGGGAGTAGCTCTTGGTGCTGCGCTTCAACTGGCACTACAGTTTTTTGGCATTATAGGCTTGCATTTTAAGTATCGGCTCAGCTTCAATTTATTTCATCCAGGGGTACTTAAAACTATCAAGCTAATGATACCGCGATCTATCGATTTAGCCATAGATCAATTCAATTGGATTATCCAAACCGCTATTAGCTCAAAGCTAGCAGTTGGTAGCCTTACATCTTACTATTACGCTAATAATCTTAAAAATGTTCCGCTAGGTATATTTGGTATGGCCATTTCTACAGCAGTATTCCCTAGTCTTATTCGGGCGGCCAAATCAAAAGACCGCGCCAGGCTAGCCTCAGCAATTGTTCGCGATATGAGTCTTATTATGTTTTTTGTAATTCCATCGGCAGCTATTGCGATTGTTATGCGGGGATACATAGTGCGATTATTGTTTGGGTTTGGTGATCAAGCTACTGCCGATACACTAGGCTGGTTGGCGGGCTCCATTGTAGCAACTAGTTTGTTTTTTATGATTGCGCGAGTTTATTATTCGCTCGAAGATACTCTTACACCGCTACTTACTAGTCTAAGTTCAATTATTATAAACATTATTCTTAGTATAATATTCTCGGCTCGTTATGGTGTATCTGGCTTAGGGTTGGCACTTACTATTTCAACCTTTTATGAATTAATTTTACTAATGATACTGCTCACCCGCAAAATAGGTAACTACGGCTACAAGTCGATTATTAAATCTGGAATTAAGCTCACTCTGGCAAGTAGCGTGATGTCACTATGGATATATATTTTAATAACTCGAGTCTTTCCTCTATATGCCAACGATGCGGGATTCATGACTATAGCACCAAAGTTTGCTGTAATTTCAATTAGTGGCGTGATGATATTTTTTGCTTGCGCCAAGCTTCTCAAGGTACATGAGACCGACAAAATTCTAGCCAAAATTATGCACCCCATAAAAATACTAAAAAGAATTAGCAAATGAACCAGTCTAATATAAGAAACTTTTCAATTATTGCCCATATAGATCACGGCAAGAGTACACTTGCCGATAGAATGCTTGAGCTGACTGGCACGGTGCAAAAGCGCGAGATGAAGGCTCAACTACTCGACTCTATGGATTTAGAGCGCGAGAAGGGTATAACCATCAAACTCCAGCCGGTGCGAATGAGCTGGAAAGATCACCAGTTGAATCTTATTGATACACCCGGCCACGTAGACTTTAGCTACGAGGTTAGCCGTAGTTTGGCTGCTTGTGAAGGAGCTATACTAGTAGTAGATGCTGCCCAGGGTATACAAGCTCAAACATTAGCCAATGTATATTTAGCTCTTGAGGCCAATCTCAAAATTATTCCGGTATTAAATAAAATTGATTTGCCAGCAGCCGAGCCAGCCAAAGTTGCTGCCGAAATTAGCTCGCTATTGGGCTGTGAAGCAGACGAAATACTTAAAATATCGGCCAAAGACGGTACCAATGTAGAGTTGTTGCTCGACAAAATAGTTAGCGAAGTTCCGCCACCCCAAGGCGATATATCCAAACCCACTCGAGCCTTAATATTTGACTCCGTTTATGATGAATACCGGGGCGTGATACTGTACTTGCGTATTGTTGATGGTGAGATAGCCAAAAATGATCAACTATGGCTAATGGCAGCTGGTAAAAAAACATTGGCTATCGATACTGGCTTGTTTGTGCCTACCATGCAATCTAGCCCCAAGTTGAGCTGTGGAGAGATTGGTTATTGCGTTACCAATTTAAAATCTATTGCCGATGCCAACGTGGGCGATACCGTTACTCTAGATGCCCAACCGGCCACCGAACAATTACCGGGCTACAAAGTAGTTAAGCCATTTGTTTATGCTGGGTTTTTCCCAAGTAGCGGTGAAGACTACCCAGTACTCAAAGACGCGCTCTCCAAGCTAACTCTTAATGATGCAGCGCTTAAGTACGAACCAGAAAATTCACAAGTGCTAGGCTTTGGTTATCGTTTGGGCTTTTTAGGTCTTTTACATTTAGAAATTATCAAAGAACGTCTTGAGCGTGAGTTTAATTTAAGTATGGTCATCACCAACCCCAGTGTAGACTATCAGGTGCGTACTACCTCGGGCCAAAATCTAGAGGTCAAAAGCGCCGCCGATTTGCCCGATGCCGGCCGTATAGAATCTATTGCCGAGCCGTGGATTAAAGGCGAAATTATTGTTCCAAGTAACTACTTGGGTTCAGTTATTCAATTAGTAAACGCTGTTAGGGGTATTCAAAAAAACCTTAGTTATATAGACGCAGAGCTTGCGCTTTTAGAGTTTGAGGCACCACTAAGCAACGTGCTAACCGATTTTTACGACGATCTCAAAAGTATTACCGCTGGCTACGGTTCTTTTAATTATGATTTTTGTGATTATAGAGTAGAGAACTTGGTGCGCGTAGATATTTTGGTGGGTGGAGAGATGGTAGATTCGTTAAGCCTTATTACTCATCGTAACGAAGCGCAGGGCTTGGGCAAGCGTATTGTCGACAAACTCAAAGACGTTATTCCTCGTCAGCAATTTGAGGTAAGCCTGCAAGCGGCAATAGGTGGCAAAATAATTGCCCGCGAAGATATCAAGGCCATGGGCAAAAATGTTACCGCCAAACTCTACGGTGGCGATGTGAGTCGTAAAAATAAACTGCTCGATAAGCAAAAAAAGGGTAAGAAGCGTCTCAAAAAAATTGGCAAAGTAGATATCCCACCCGAGGCCTTTATGGTAATGCTCAAAAAAGATTGAGAATACCACCTATGCTTTGAACTCAATAAATATTTTGGTATTATTGCCAAATGAATACTTCGCAAATGACCTCGCATTTTAGAACCAACTTTGTTATTGCAATTGGCGTGGCTATTATTTTAATTAGCTTAGCTTGGTTGGGCTATAGATTTACAATGCAAATTAAAGCTAGCCAAACATTTGAGCAAACTATGCAAGATGATAGTACAGATCAAGTAGAGCCAACTAGTAATGCTACAGAAAATAGTGATCAAACAGGTGGTAACACTCAAGATGCTACGGCATCAGATAATTAATCACGAAGTTGTTAAATGCTTAAGCTTTGATATATAATAACTGTAATAATAATCAACTTTTATGGTAGATAAACAAGATCATGCTACTCAACATGAGGACAAAATAGAACTTTCGCCAAAGAATGATTCTAATAATAAAAAAATCATTTTGTTTGTTGTATTGGCTATAGTAGTACTTGTGGTTGCGGTTGGTGGTACTTACTACTATATGAACAAAAAACAAGCTGAGCAGAAAAAACAACAACAAGCGCAGATAGATGCTCTGAATGCCAGGATTACTGAACTACAAAAACAACCTGCAGCCCAACCAGCCCAGGGCCCACAAACCAAACAATATACTACCAAATATGAGAAATTAAAATTTTCCTATCCTAGCACTTTTACACTAGCCGACAGCTCTACCACTCAAGAAATGATTCAGCCAGGCACCGACAAAATAATAATAAGTAACGGTAACTTTAAAATGGACTTGCAAACCGGCCTCTACGGCATAGGCGGTAGCTGTGGTGATTGTAAGGTATTGTATGCCGAGCCGATTACTATTTTGGGCAAAACCTACTCACTTAACTTTGTTTCTTACGATGGTGGCCCCAAGGCCGATGCTGTAATTATTGGCACAAATGCACAAGACAGTTTTGGGGTTGCCCTCACAAGTAAAAACATTACACCCGTAAGCGACCCAGGCGGTAATGGAACAACCGGAATAAGTGTGTCGGCCAGCTATAAAAATGGCAACAATATGGTAGCTAAATCCGTGGCAGAACTACAGAGCGACCCAAATGTTACAGACTTTAAAAATTTTGTAAAAAGTTTTAGCTACTAAAAATGATTAAAAGTGCGAAAAATATTCGTGTTTTAAAAAAGCCTCAAACACAAATACAGTCATTATTAGAAACGAATAAATATTTATATATTGTCATACCTATTGGGTTTATGATGATTTTTGGCCTTGTATTGTTTATTACTGGAGTTTATAAGCAAGCAAATGCTAATGGTAAACCAAATATTATAGTTTTTATGACTGACGACCAGACCTTAGAGCAAATGCGAGTAATGCCTAATGTAAAGTCTCACCTAAGTCAAAAAGGCGTTACATTTAATAATTATATTGCAAGTAACTCTATGTGTTGCCCATCTAGAGCCACATACTTTACTGGGCAGTATGCCCACAATAATGGTGTATATGGTAACTCTGCGCCAGACGGAGGTTATTCTTCACTAATAGACAAGCAAACAATTATGCCGGTAGCACTTAAAAATGCTGGATATACCACTATTCAAATTGGAAAATATCTAAATGAGTACGGAAAAGACAATCCCAGTTTTGTACCAAAGGGCTGGAGCGAATGGCATGCTTTGCCAGAAAAAGGATTTACAAATGGATACTATAATTACGATATCAACCACAATGGCACTATACAACACTACGGCAATACACCAAACGATTATAGTGCCGATGTATTCAAAAATATTGCGCTAGAACAAATAACTAAGGCTAGCAATTCTACCAATCCGTTTTACCTCAATTTGGCATTTTTTGCTCCTCATTACAATCCAGACCCCATTAACATACAAGAGCCACCCGTGCCGGCATTGCGTCATCAGAACTTATTTTTAAATGAAATGCTGCCAAATACACCTTCAATGAATGAGGCCGATATAAGCGACAAGCCGGCGCACATTCGCGATAATGATATTGGAGAACTTGCATATCCGCGCCTTGGTATAACACCATTGCAAAATTATCGTAAAGAGCTTGGTGCGTTACAAGCCGTAGATGAAGCTATTGGCGCTGTTATGCAAAGAGTAGATCAACTCGGTCTTACAAATAATACCGTGTTTATCTTCACCTCAGACAACGGCTTTTATCGTGGTGAGCATAGAATACCATCGAGTAAATATTTTGCCTATGAAGAAGGTGTGCATTTACCACTAATTATTAGAGCCCCAAATATTCGAGAGGGTAGTATACAAAACCTGGTGGGGAACATTGATCTAGCACCAACCATCATGGATTTTGCGGGGGCAACTACTCTACGATTAATAGACGGTCACTCACTGAGGCCTCTACTAATGGGTCAACAAGCAAGTTGGAACAGACCAATGTTGTTGCAGGGCGACAAAGGCACAGCTAAGTGGCCGTCATTTGTTGGTATTCGCACCGATAGGTATAAGTATCTGCAGTATCAGAATGGTGAGAATGAATTATATGATCTACAGACCGACCCTTACGAACTAGCAAGTAAACACAACGACCCAACTTATGCTAGTATTAAGAAAAAGTTGATTACCAAGCTCAAGACCCTAAAAGATTGTAAAGGTCGAGATTGCGACGTGCCTCCTTATGGATTTAGCGACGTGCCAGAGTCAATGCCCACTATTAATGCAATTGTATGGTCAGCTAAAAACAATATAAGTAGTTGGTATGCAAGCAACAATTTTAAACCAAACGACGATATTTTGAGAGGTGATGCTATTGGTTGGCTATGGAGAATGAGCGGGTCACCAGCTACACTCACACCAAGTGGCTATAGCGATGTGGCGTCTACAGATCCTAACTACCAAGCTATTAACTGGTCGAAATTAAACAATCTTCCATCCAACAATAACGATAATACTTTTAGTCCAAATTCGGCTACTACCAGGGGTCAACTAGCTCAATGGATATGGGTATTAAACGGTGCTCCAATTAATTCACCCAATCGAAATTTTAGCGACGTTTCTACCGCTTCACCCTATTATAGGGCTATAAATTGGATGGTAGACAAAGGCTTTGCCGATGGATATGATAACAATACCTTCAAACCTAACGATAATGTCCCAAGAAAGAAAACGGCTAGTTGGCTATGGATTAGTAAAGGACAACCAAATTAGTGGTATTAATAAACTCAGACAAACTAGAAAAAGCTTCGCTACAAAAATCACAGTTGTCATCTCCGACGAACTTAGAGCAAAATACTACATTAAATCTTGATATGCCAAAATCAAAATTGTCATCATTGATTATATTAGCATTAGTTGGTGTTGGAGTAATAATCGTGATAGTTATTATAGGGTTGGTTCGCTGGCGATACACTTCAATACAAACACTTAAAAATGATAGCCAATCAAAAAAACAAGAGCAAAATATATTGGATGACAAGTCAGGCATCGACGAAACGAACCAGATCATTCATATAGAACCCAAACAAACTAGTAAGCCCAATCAAGTAGACGAAAGTGTTGATGAATAAATTAAATTAGCACTCTTGACATAGGAGTGCTAATTTATATATAATAGAATTCAAGTTGGCACTATATAGTGTTGACTGCCAATAACGATAGTATTATCATATATATGTCATGACAGATCGTCAAAAACAGATACTTTCAGAGATAATTCGGCTTTATGCCGACTCTGCCGAACCGGTGAGTTCACGCGAGCTTGCTAGGTTGTTTGAGTTAAGCTCGGCTACTATTCGCTCTGAGATGGGTATACTAGAAGATCAGGGCTATATATTTCAACCCCACGTTTCGGCCGGACGAGTACCTACAGATAAAGGCTATAGATACTTTGTTAATACTGTTGCAACTCATGACCAATCAAGCCCTAGCAAAAGTGTGCAGAAGATTGCTAAAAGGGTAGGTAGCCTCAAAGACAGTACCGATAGCGCCATTAAGATTGCCGCTGAAACACTGAGCGATCTAACCGGCAATATGGCTTTTGCTACACTAAGCGATTCTGTCTACCTACACGGCATGAGCCAACTTTTTGCTCAGCCAGAGTTTTTGGATCAAGTTCAGGCTTTGGAGGCAGCTAGGTTTATAGATGCCATGCAGCAGTGGCTGGAGAGCGCTAATGTAGAAAAACTTCAGGTATATATTGGTGCCGAAAACCCTATAGTACGCAACAGTGGTCTAACCATGATAGTTAATCGTTTCGCAAGCCCATATTCAGACAATAGCTATATTGGTATAGTTGGTCCAACCCGCCAAAGTTATAACAAAGTAATGAATCTTGTAGAAGGCACTACAGATGCTCTCCAAGATATATTTCAAACCAGTTAGGTATAAAATTATATGAACCCAAAAAAACAATCTAAAAAAGTATTCAACCGCGTAAAATCCGCTGAAACGGACCACCCGGCACGGAAAAAATCGCCAGAGCAATATGAGCAACAAATTGGTGAGCTTACTCTACATTTACAACGCTTGCAGGCAGAATTTGAAAATTATAAAAAGCGTGAAGCCAGCCAGCGACTGGAGTTGATGGACAATGCCAAACAAGCTGTGCTCGCTGAGCTTTTACCGGCTTTGGATAATTTTGATAGAGCAGCTACACATTTACCAACCGATCTAGAAGATAATGCTTGGGCAAAAGGTATGCAGTATGTAGGGCAACAGATGCTCGAAATACTAGATGGCATGGGAGTTAGTCGGTTTGATCCCAAGGGCGAAATGTTTGACCCCGCCATGCACGATGCCGTGGAACACATTGTCTCAGACAAACCTGGCGAAACAATAGTAGAAGTAATTATTCCCGGATACAAGATAGGCGACAAAGTAGTAAGACCCGCACAAGTAAAGGTAAGTAGTGGGCCAGAAAATCCGCCAAGCAGCAAAAAGGATAAAGTAATAAAAGGAGATAAAAATGAGTAAGATTATAGGTATAGATTTAGGAACCACCAACTCAGCTATGGCTGTAATGGAGGGTGGTGACCCTACAGTAATAACAAATATTGAAGGTGCACGCACCACTCCAAGTGTAGTGGCAGTTAATAAAAACGATGAGCGATTGGTGGGCCAAACCGCTAAGCGTCAAGCCGTTATTAACCCCGATAACACAATATTTTCAGTAAAACGACTTATTGGTCGTAAGTTTGATGATCCAGAGGTAAAACGTGATATAGACCTAATGCCATACAAAATTGTTCAGGCCGATGGTCATGTAAAAGTTCAAATGGCTGGTAAAGACTATACTCCAGAAGAAATATCGGCCATGATACTTGGCAAACTCAAAGCCGATGCCGAAAAATACCTTGGCCAGCCTGTTACTGAGGCGGTAATTACCGTGCCAGCATACTTTGATGACGCTCAACGCCAAGCCACTAAAGATGCTGGTAAGATTGCTGGGCTAGAAGTAAAACGTATTATCAATGAGCCTACTGCCGCCGCCCTAGCTTACGGGCTTGAGAAGAAAAAAGAAGAAAAAGTAGTAGTTTACGACCTAGGTGGTGGTACATTTGATGTATCCGTATTAGAGCTTGGTGATGGTGTTTTTGAGGTAAAAAGTACCAATGGCGATACTCACTTGGGTGGTGACGATTTTGACCTTACGCTCATAAACTGGCTTATAGATGAGTTTAAAAAAGACCAAGGCATAGATCTTAAAGGCGACAAAGCTGCTATGCAACGCCTAAAAGAAGCCGCCGAGAAAGCTAAGATAGAACTTTCTACTACTAACGAAACAAACATTAATATCCCATTTGTAACTGCTGATGCTAGCGGTCCAAAACACCTAGATATGACTCTAAGTCGAGCAGATTTTGAAAAAATAGTAAGTGAATTGGTAGACAAAACTTTAGTGCCTTGCGAGGCAGCACTAAAAGATGCTGGACTCAAAAAAGACGAGATTAACGAGATAATTTTGGTAGGTGGTATGACCAGAATGCCTCTAGTGCAGCGAAAAGTTGAAGAATTCTTTGGCAAAAAGCCATTGCAAGGTGTTAACCCCGATGAAGTAGTAGCTATTGGTGCAGCCATACAAGGTGGTGTACTTGGTGGTGACGTTAAAGATGTATTACTACTCGATGTTACTCCGCTAAGTCTAGGTATAGAAACAATGGGTGCTGTTAGTACCAAGCTAATTGAACGCAATACCACTATTCCTACCAGTAAGTCACAAACTTTCTCGACTGCTGCCGACAACCAAACCAGTGTGGAGATAAATGTATTGCAAGGTGAACGTGAAATGGCTAACGATAACAAATCACTTGGTCGATTCATACTTGATGGTATCCCACCAGCCCCACGTGGCGTGCCACAAATTGAAGTAAGCTTTAATATAGATGCAAACGGCATTGTAAACGTGAGCGCCAAAGACAAAGCTACCGGCAAAGAACAAAAAATTACTATTACTGGTGGCGGCAGCTTAAGTGAAGAAGAAATTAAGAAAATGCAGCAAGATGCCGAAACCCACGCCGATGAAGATAAGAAGAAAAAAGAACAGGTTGAGGCTAAAAATCACGCCGACACTCTTATTTACACTGCCGAGAAAACTCTTAAAGATGCTGGCGACAAAGTAAGTGCCGATGACAAAAAGCCTGTTGAAGATGCAATGGCCGCCCTAAAAGAAAAACTTGACAGTGAAGACACTGCTGAACTCAAAAAACTTAGCGATGATCTAAACGAGAAGCTCATGAAGGTAGGTGAGGCTATGTACAAGCAAGAAGCCAAAGAAGCCGAAGCTAAGAGTGGCGAAGAAAAAGTAGAAGAAGCTGAAGTTAAGGACGATTCTAAAACAGAAGACAAAGACAAAAAATCAGATGATGGCGAAGAAGGTGAAGTAGTAGACGGAAAAGACAAAAAGTAATGTCACAAGTTAGCCAAGGTAAAGACTTTCTTGGCAAAACTATCCAAATAACATTTGACCGGCCGCTCGGTAGCAAACATCCTAAATTTGACGATATTTATCCTGTCAATTATGGGTTTGTACCGGGTACCAAAGCCGGGGATGGAATGGAGTTAGATGTGTATTATTTGTCATCCGACAAACCACTCAAAGAGATCAAGGCAAAATGTATAGGTTACGTTCATCGTTTAGACGATAACGAAGATAAATTAATAGCTACCAACGGTAGTATACCTAGTATAGATGAAATTGAAAAAAGCTTAGAATTTCAAGAAAAATGGTTTAAACATGAGATAATTCTTGTATGAAAAAGCATCCAGCAACAATATATATAGACGGCGAAAATTTCTTATACCAAATAGTAGATGTCTTGGTGCATGCCAAACTAATTACTGAGCGAGCTGAACTAGCTAAATTCGACATAATATCGTTATTTATGGCTGCTACTAAAGATAATATTAGACCCATAAATGTACGCTACTATGGAACTAAACTACATCTTATAACCGACATGGGCGAGGTTGCTCAAGAGGCTTCGCAAAAAATGGTAGACCAAAAACGTATGTGGGGTGCCTGGCTGGCCAAGCAAGGCGTAGAATACATTATAGCTGGCAATCTTAAAGCTCGTAAGAAAAACGGCGAAGTAGTGTTTCAAGAAAAAGGTGTAGACGTTACGATTGCCGTCGATATGATAGTGTCGGCCTATGACAATCCAAATATGCATTTTATTGTTGCTACATCTGACTCTGATATTATTCCGGCATTACGAGTTGTCTCGCAAAAAGGTCACAAAATTACCTATATAGGTAACGAGAAGTCGCTTAATAAAGCAATAGTCGCTCACGCTGATGAAACCATTACTTTTAATAGACGCGATATTATTGATTGCTTTGAGAAGGTAAACCACTAAGATGAACAAACGTGATTACTATGAAGTATTGGGAGTAGATAAAAATGCCAGCCCAGAAGAAATAAAAAAAGCTTTTCGCAAACAAGCTATTAAGCTTCACCCCGACAAAGAGACTGGTGACGAGGCTAAGTTTAAAGAACTTAATGAAGCATACGAAGTACTAAGCAACGATCAAAAAAAAGCTGCTTATGACCAATTTGGTCATGCAGCAGGTGCCGATCAAGCTGGTGGAGGTGCAGCTGGTGGTAATCCCTTTGGTGGCGGGGCAAACCCATTTGGCGACGGAGTACAATTTGATTTCTCAGGTTTTGGCGGAGGCGGTATGGGTGATATCTTTGAAATGTTTTTTAGAGGTGCTCAAAACCAAACTCGCGATGTTGAGATAGCATTAACAATTGATTTTTTGGAGGCCGCCGAGGGTGTTACTAAAGAACTTAGTCTGAGACTGGCCGACCATCAAGCTGGCGGTCGCAAGCAAGAAGATGTAAAGGTAAAAATTCCAGCTGGCATTGACGACGGCCAGAGCATTAAGCTAGATGGCAGAGGTGAAATAAATGCTCAGGGCCAGCGTGGCGATTTGTATGTGCACGTGCGAGTACGCCCGCATAAAACTTTGCGTAGAGAAGGACCCAATCTTATTTCAGAAATTACTCTTGATATGGCCGATGCCGCCCTGGGTGTTGAAGCCGAGGTAGAAACTCTCAAAGGTAACGTAACGGTCAAGATCCCAGCTGGCGCCCAGCCAGGTAAAATTGTTAAACTCAGCGAAAAAGGCTTGCCAATTATTGGCACTAATCGTCGAGGTGATCATTTAATTGTTATTCACGTAGAAGTACCCAAAAAGCTTAGCTCTAAACAACGTAAGGCTTTGGAAGAATATAAAAAAGCATCTGGCAAAAAACATTTTTGGTAAATAAAACTCCCTGATTTGCGAATTTCTTCGTTAAAAGCTGCGATTCTCGCTTTTGCCTCGAACTTCATCAAATCAGATAGTTTTACAATAAAATTACTATTTGCTCAGCATATAACCATAAGAGTATAATACTCTTATGGTAATTCCTCAAATAACTTTTAATCTAATTCTATTCACTTTATTAATCGGCTTAAGTGCGCTAGGTTTTATATTTGGTGAAAATAGACTTAAAAACATAAGCTACGGAGCTTTTATGGCCTTCTTTATGCTCCAGGTTACCTCAGAAACCCTCATCAATACAGTGTCGTCAAAAACCAATCTCAAACTAGAAATTGCCAAATACATCTTTATTGCTTTGGTTTGTACTCTATTATTTTTAGGATCATTACTCAGTCAAAAAAAGGCCACAGATAAAATTCGAGCAATTATATTGGGTATATTAACGGCGCTATTTATTGTAGCTTTTGGAATATATATATTGCCCTCACAAGCTCAAGAAAATTTGGTTACAGACTTCAACTTGGCTGCTCAAATATTTAATCTCAAATATATATTTATGGCAGCATTGGCTATTTGGCTAATAGCGATACAGTTTATACCCAAAAAGCAATTAGACGAAGACAAAAAGAAATAACCCAACAAATCATAAAACTCTTGATTATACTGCCAGTAAATGGTAGAATCTTCAGATTACGAAAGGAAGTGAAAAGTGGCAAAAAATGTATTAATAATTGGCAACGACCCAGAGGTAGTAAACAGATTTGACTCTGCAGCGCTGCTAGTTAAAAAAATAAAAAATTATGCTAAAAAGTACGATATGAACACTACTTTGGCCTACTTTGAAAACATCACTGTAAGTATAGACGAAAATGGCGTAGTTATGCGCGAAAAGCTTACAGGTAAGGAGCTTAATAGTTTTGATCTAGTATTTTTTAGAAACTGGGTTTCAAACGGTGAACGAGCCAAAGCTATTGCTCACTATCTTCATCACAATAAAGTAAAGTTTGTAAACTCAGAGGTGCTAAATTATCGCTCACACAGCAAACTGTCTCAATATGTCATAATGGCTTATGCTGGCTTAAGAGTACCCAAAAGCTTTTTTGGGTCTGGCAAGCACATTGTAGAGTTTATGGCGACTAAAGAGCCGGGCTTTGATTACCCTATAATCATAAAAGATATTTATGGCCGTCGTGGGAGTCACAACCACCTAGCTAAAAACGATGCAGAGGTATTAGCCTTAACCAGTGCTAATCCAGAAATAAAATTTATTGCTCAAGAGTTTATACCAAACACATTTGATTATCGAGTCTTGGTATTTGATAAAAAAGTTGAACTCGTAATGAAACGTGCCCGTCTCAACGACGATACCCACTTAAACAATACATCGCAAGGTGCACAAGCTACCTTAGTAGAGACCTCTGTGCTATCGCCAAAGGAACAAGAAAGTGCTATTGTAGCTGCAAAGCTATTTAGTCGTGAGATTACCGGAGTAGACTTTGTAGTAAATACCGATACGGGTGAACACATAATATTAGAAGTAAATAACCTTCCACAGCTAGAGACTGGTCAGTTTGTAGACGAAAAACTAGAGTCGCTAACCAAAGTTTTAGCCAGTATGTAAGGAGAAGAAAAGTATGAAAAAGAAGATTCTTATACTATTTGTTGGTGAGAACCCCAAAAAACCCGAGAAAAGCCCACATAGTATCGCTGAGGCTCTTCAAGAAAGTGCACCGAATTTAGATGTTTATTACTCTTTTTATAAAGATTTGGTTTATAAAATAAAAGACAATGTCGCCAACATCGTAGACGCTAGGAACAATAAGGATCTTAAAAAATATAATGCTGTAATTTTCAGATTCTGGATAGGTTGTCCGGAGCAAGCTACAGCCTGCGCCCTATATCTTCAGAAACATGAAGTACCGTTTTTTGATACCGAGATGCTCAATTTCCGTGCCCGAGGTAAAGCGGCAGAATATTTTAAGCTATGGTCAGATGGCTTGCCTGTGCCAGACACAATATTTTCTGAAAAACATTTAATATCTACACTGAGTAAGTCCAAAGATTTTAAGTTTCCACTGGTGGTGAAATCTTGGGAAGGCTCAAAGGGAAAAGACAATCACCTTGTAGGGTCTATTAAGGAACTAGAAAAAATAATAAAAGCTAAGCCAGATTTGCAATGGTTGGTACAAAATTATATACCCAATGAAGGTGATTACCGGATAGTCGTTTTTGGCGACCAAGTTAGAACAGTTATTCACAGAAAACGTACAACTGAGGATAGCCATTTAAATAATTCCTCACGAGGCGCAGATGTATTGCTGGTGCGTCCAGACTCGCTACCTAAAAGACTTTTAAAAGACGCTATTCATGCTACCCAGTCTACCTTTAGGCAGATAGCTGGAGTTGACGTTATTGTAGACACAAAAACAAAAAAGCATGCTATTCTAGAAGTAAATTATGCTCCACAAATCAATTCTGGGGCTTTCAAAGAAGATAAAATGCAGGCTTTTGCTGAATTTATAGAAGAGACGGCCAATAAAAAACACAAATCAAAAGAATTTATCCCCGCAAAGCTAAGGGTAGATTTTCCCAAGCTAGGACTTGTAGATGTTAAGGCTAAGGTAGATACTGGGGCATACTACAGCGTACTTCACGTTAGCAAGATTGAGCTAAAAGAAACTAATGGCGAAAAACCCATGCTTTGTTTTTATCCTCTAGATGAAACTCATCAAAATTATTTGCCCGACCCAGTTTGTACCCAGGAGTATGAGTCTATAGAGGTATATAATTCGTTTGGACAAAAACAATCACGATTTTTGATATGGCTAAATGTAAAAATAAATGGCAAGATTATTAAAACAAGATTTAGCCTCACTGATCGAAGTGTTATGCCTAGGCCGGTTCTGCTTGGCAGGTTTGCCTTGCGACGCAGATTTGTAGTAGATGTTGATAAACCTATAAGATAAGTGGTACGGTAGAAAGATATGAAAATAGTTATTCTCTCAAGAAGTCCAAATTTATATTCGCCACAGCGTTTTGTTGAGGCTGCTAAAAAACGTGGGCACGAGACCATAATTGTTAACCATGCCAAGTGCTATGTAGATATAGAGCGAAATAAGTCTGGCATCGTCTACAATGGTGAACGTCTGGAAGATATTGATGCTGTCATACCTCGTATTGGCCCCTCTGTGACGTCTTTTGGTAGTGCAGTACTGCGCCAATTTGAAATGATGCGCGCCTATACTTCCGTATCATCATTGGCCTTAGTACGTTCTCGAGACAAATTACGTAGCCTGCAGCTACTAGCTCGATCTGGTGTAGGTATACCCAAGACTGCTTTTGCTCGTCAATCGCAAGACACCGATGAACTAATTGACTTGGTTGGTGGCGCCCCGGTAGTTATTAAATTGCTGGAGGGAACCCAAGGCATTGGTGTCGTTTTGGCCGAGACTCGCAAAGCGGCAAAGTCGGTTATAGAGGCTTTTTATGGCCTTGGCGCCAACATACTTATTCAGGAGTTTATTGAAGAAGCACATGGAGCAGATATTAGAGTGATTGTGGTGGGCGATAGAGTGGTGGGTGCAATGATGCGTAAAGGTCAAGAAGGCGAGTTTAGAAGCAACTTACATCGTGGAGGCACGTCATTTTCGGTAGAATTAACCAAAAAAGAAACCAACATAGCTCTAAAGGCTGCACGTACACTTGGGCTACCAATTGCTGGTGTTGACATTATTCGCTCTAAGCGCGGTCCACTTGTCTTAGAAGTAAACTCTAGCCCAGGACTAGAAGGTATAGAGGCTCAAACTGGGGAGGATATAGCTGGTGAGATTATTGACTACGTAGTTTTAAAGGCAAAAGGTAAAAGACGTAAAGATAGAATAGGAGCTTAGGTATATATGGAGGGTGGTCCACATAGTATTTTGTACTTTCGCGAAGGCAAGGCATCCGACAAAACCCTCAGCAAAGAACCTAGGCAAAGACTAATAGACCATATCCGCGCCAATGGAGTTGAGCCGGTGGTGGTGCGAGGTATGGAACGGTTCAATTACCAAGATGAAACTGTATTACCAGATCGTCTAGAGGAGACTATTGAAGATGGGCAACGGCACTTTAAAACTGTTCCTTATGATGAACCAATACGAACCGGTGCAACTTCTATTCGTAGATACGGCCCCAACTTTGATCCCAAAATAGAATCAACAGGTGCCATTGTAATTAACACTGCCAAGATACGGGAACTTTCAGAAAAAGACAGAGTTGCTAAACTTTTTATCGACTACCAACCAACGACAATTGTTTTGGATCCAGAAAGGTTTTATGACCAAGTTGGCGAGATAGGAACAGAGACTGTAGTGATTAAGCCCATTAAAGGTCGGGACAGTAGAGACTTACTAATCGCTCGAAAAAAAGACCTGTTTGATAGCGAGAAATTTAAAATAGTTAGAGATGAATATTGATTATATTTAGCGA
>CAYMHI010000015.1:0-18893 GCA_964390265.1 uncultured Candidatus Saccharibacteria bacterium
AGGATTGTACATAAATGTATCGGTAAAGCCTTTGCGCATAGTATATACACTTACGGTGTCACTCACTAATTGCAACTCATCTAAATCACCTGTTACTACCACTACATCGTGAGATTTTTCGTAATTCTTAGTAAGGGTACCAATGATGTCATCTGCCTCATAACCCTGTGATTCGATAAGAGGTATATTAAAAGCATCTACCACCTCTTTGGTGAGTGGCATTTGAGCGTAGAGCTCGTCTGGTGCCTTTACTCTGGTAGCCTTGTAGTCAGTAAACTGATCGTGCCGAAAGGTCTTACCTGGAGCATCCCAGGCTACAATGGCGTAGTCTGGCTTTATCTCACGCAAAGCTAGTAGCATCATCATAGTAAAACCATAGACAGCATTAGTAGGGGTGCCATCTTTGGTAGTGAGGTGCGGTATAGCATGAAACCCCCTGTGAACTAGAGCATGGCCGTCAAAAACTACAATTTTTTTACGTTTAGACATGCATTTATTATACGATACATTTAGTACTCATTGTAATTGACAATGCTAAATCGTTGGCCTACACTACAGCATATTACTTCTCTACCATAGAGGTGTGTACCTTATGAGACTGCGCGAACTGGCACATTTTCCTACCGAAATACCCTTTGCATCATTTTTGCCTATTGGGTTTCTCATTAGCTTTACTAGGCAAGATAATGAGGTAATAGAAATATATGAGGTGATAGAAAGTGGTGTAGAGATTTCGTCTAATATAGAGTGTCGGCCCAATACGATGTTTAGGGTACAGAGGGTTGGCGCTGATAGTAGTGAACAATACTACTGCTTTACTGCACCGCTTGAGTCGCATGGCCCAACGGGCATGATGGGGTTCGCCTGCCTTGTAGGCAAAGAGCCCCTAGGCCAAACTTGGGGCGCCAACACATTGGTGTTTCCTCGCGAAGATATTATTGCGACTTTGCTGCATATTATTGATCTGCGAATGCTCATAAGAGGCTTGGGCGTAGACGACGGGTTGCTTTGCCAACGACTCTGGCCACTCGCCATCGAAAACACCCGCTGGCACACAATAAACACTGGGTTGGCACAATATACTGCCAGGGTTATGCGGGACAGTGCGGTTACTGATGGGCACATTGTAATTGAGCCTGACAATATTGGGGATGGCTGCTGGATAGTACTCAAAGACTGCACGTATTTGTATATCAATGAGCCTACCGCCTTGCTAAGAGTCACCAAAGATGTAGAGGCCGATGTTCTATTTAGCTTAATTCGCCGCTACCCCGCTGTGTAGCGGGGTTTTTATTTATTTAAGTTTATGATTAAATAGCACTATGCCAGAACCTACACCAAACCCAGCAAAAGGCGTACCGCCTTTTCCGCCTACCGAGAAAGATGTAGACCTTGCTGTAAGCCAGGGAATTGGCTATGGATACCCAGACCCAGACACTACACGCCGCATATTAGATAATGCTCAACAAGCCACCAATGAGCGTGGAGCAGCTTCAGCTAGAGCCGAGCACCCCGATACTAAGCGCGAGGCAGAACTTATCGTCAAACGAGAATCTGGCCAAACTTTAGATCATGATGAAGAACTTTTTTTGGCCCGTATGCGCGCTCAAAGAGAACGTAGAGGCACGTAAACAATATTTTAACTATCTATCGACTATATAGACCAAGCAATTGTTTGGTCTTTTTTATATGAAAAACCAGTTATGCTACAATATAAACAAAACTAAATAAGGATAAATATGCAACCACTACTAGAGCCACAAGCTCAACCTGATGATAAAGAGCCATTCACAACAACTGGCCAACATACTTTTATACCAAATACACCAAACACAGCTTCTCAACCAGCACCAGAAGCTGCCGCTGCAGCTCCACCCGCACCGCCAGCTCCACCCACTCCACCAAATGAACCACCCGAAACACCTATGGACAACGCTTATTCTGCAGCTAGAAGAAAGCTAGATACCCGCGATGGAACATTACCAATAGAACAATACTCCGAAGACCTGCGGCATCTTATTCGAGCCGCAGAAATGATAATTATAGGTGCAAAACACAAGCTAGACACCAACCAGCCATTGTCAGAAACCGAAACTACTATGATGAAGTTGCTAGGCGTTATCCCAGACGGACCGAATTAGAGTCTAGGCTATATAGTCTTTGAGGCGCTTACTATCTTTGTGCTTGCGTAGCTTGGTTTACGGATTTACTTATACATGTACAATCAATTATCCTTAGCGCGATCACGGTTGTCTGCGTGCAAGCCTCTTCGTTTAGTATCGGCAAGCAACCCCTGAATATGAGCTTTCATGTCTGGAATTTCAGTTTGCAGATCACTCGGGCTCAGCTCTGGGTGCACTGCAAGTAACCCAAGTAAATACTCCATAGTAAATGGTACTATTTCTTCAAGCGTATATGGTTTGTAACCTTCCATAAGCAGGCTGAGTGTAAAGTCGTATTGCATTTGCATACGCTCTAGATGGGCCTGATGATACCCGCGCATCTCACGCCTTTCTGCAGCTATTCGGTCAAGCATTTCCACCAGGCGTGGCTCAAAGCGCTCTCTATCTTCGTCGCTCACTCCATCTGCAAATGATAGTGTTCTTTGAGTATGTTCGATATGATCGCGGAGATACTTGAGGACTGGCAACTGCCTTGTAAGAAATAATCTCAAGCAATGGTCAGGGTCTTCGGCATACATAGCTGCCACACCGGCATGATCAATAATCTCGTGCATTACTGCAGGTGCACCTTTTCGTCGTGGTTCGTAGTCTGGATCAGAGTATATGACATCTTCGATAGATTGACCGGTATACTCAGCATAGATATGTTCAAATATCTCCTTATGTACAGGGTCATCTAGAAGAGTGTAATAACCGGACCTCGGCTCATTAACCGCCGCTCGTTCACCACGACCAGGGAGGCGATGTTCATAACCAGCTATATACAAAAAATAGTCAATGGCAGCATTGCTACCACGCATAGCGGTGTAGGTCGGGGCACCCTCCATCCTGTCATTCTCGAATCCCAAAGGTACTCCTAGTTGCGCACAAGCAACCGCTATACTAAACCCCCACATACCATCACCACTTATATGCATGCGATTCATGCTAGATCTATCAATGGGTGGGAATTCTTTATAAAGCCGATTTATATACTCAACATTGGCCTGCTGCCATACTCGCACCATCTCTGCTTCTGGACCACTCTTTATCGCCAGCAAAGAATCAGTTTCTTCTTCTGTGTCAGCTTTTTTAGGCTCTGGCTGATCGTCGTAAGTTGGTTCGCCTGTCATAACAATATTCTACCACGAATTAATTCGGTATTTTTCTGGATTCGCAATCAAGTTTGGAATGACGAAAGAATATTGGATTGTAGATTAGGCTATATAATCTTTGAGGCGTTTGCTGTCTTTGTGCTTGCGCAGCTTAGTAAGAGCCTTGGCTTCTATTTGACGAATACGCTCACGAGTAACGCCAAACTCTTGGCCCACTTCCTCAAGAGTGTGGCTACGGCCATCTTCAAGCCCAAAGCGCATACGTAGTATTTTCTGCTCGCGTGGAGTAAGCATACCCAAGGTCTCATCGATGTGCTCTTTGAGTAGTTCAAATGTGGCCGCCTCGTGTGGGCTAACGGTGTCTTGATCTTCTATAAAATCACCTAGGCTCGAGTCTTCATCCTCGCCTACTGTAGCATCTAGGCTAGTGGTATCTTGACTGATTTTAAATATATGATTAACCTTCTCTACATCTATCTCAAGCTCTTTGGCGAGCTCCTCGGGCAATGGCTCGCGACCGAGTTCAGTTGTTAATCGACGCTGAGTGCGAACAAGTTTGTTGATCGTTTCTACCATATGTACAGGTATTCTAATTACCCTAGCTTGGTCGGCAATGGCACGAGTAATGGCCTGGCGAATCCACCAAGTAGCATAAGTGCTAAATTTAAATCCACGAGTATAATCAAATTTTTCAACTGCTCGTAGCAAACCAGTGTTGCCTTCTTCTATAAGGTCTAGCAGATCTAGCCCGCGGCCAATGTATTTTTTGGCAATACTCACCACCAAGCGCAAGTTTGCTTCAGCCAAAGCATCTTTGGCGGCCTTGTCGCCTTTTTCTATACGTTTGGCTAGGCTTACTTCTTCTTCGGCGGTAATAAGTGGTATTTTACCAATTTCGCGCAAGTATAAGCGCACTGAGTCGTCGGCAATATCTTTTATATAATCATCACTAGTAGCGTTTTCGATATCTTCCTCTGGCTCAGTTTGCCAGATCATTTTGTCTTTTTGGTCGACTACTTCTACACCCTGCTCTATTAAGGCCGAGTAGAGATCGTCTAGGCCCTCAATGTTGTTTTCGGCATCTGGAATATCGTTCATTATTTCTTGTTGAGTAACAAAGCCTTTTTGGCGTCCTTTGGCTACAAGCTTGTCTATAGCCTTATGTAGCACTTCGTCTTCATTAATAACTGGGTCTGGTTTTTTGGGCATTATACTTCTCTCCGTTTCGCTTAATTTAATAATTTTTACATTTCACTTGATACGGATGGCTTGACAAATAAGCGCAGCCTTGGCGTAGTTTATTGGGCATACTTTTTACTCCATTTTTACTTAAATTAAATACTCACATAGATATTAGCTTAGATGCTGCAATACTCAGCTAATAAGTACGCTATAGGTGGGGGTGGTGTGACATTAATGTTATTCCTCGTTTATAAGATCTTGGTATTTTTGCAGTAATTTGGTTACTTTGGCCGTGTCTTTTTCGGCTTCAGCCTGCGCTATATCACGCGTTAATTGTCGCTTGGTTTTTTCTTGAGCTATTTTTGTGAGTCTATGTATTTGGGTAAAGGCTTCGAGCCGTGCGTCATGCTCTTGTAAATCAGAGTACATGTGTTCTCCCCGTAATGAAAGTATCTTAACATAATCAGAATAATTAGGCAATAGCTTTGCCAGTCTTATTGAATTGGCCTTAGGATGAGCGCGCAATGTAGTTAAGATCGGCTCATGTAAATTCGAGAGATTGCTATAATCTATGTCTTCTAAACCATCACGAGCTGCCATATTTGACAACATTAATTCTAAAATAATTCTTTCTATCTTCTCGGCCTTGGTAAGTTGACGCTTGGGCTTTTGCACTTTATCGTCTGTCTTGGTTGGAGCGGCACTCACTACTACCAGTGGCTTGCGCTCTAAGCCATCTTGTAGTTTTTTGCGAATGCTTAACTCTTCTACCCCCAAAAGTTGTGCCAATTTCTTGGTGTAGTGGTCTTTTTCTATATCGTCGGCTAATGAGGCGATGGCTGGCAGTACTAGATTGGCAAATTGTTTTTTGCCATGAGCTGAGCTAATATCATACTCTTTTTGAGCGTAGTTAAATATATAATCAGGTGCGTACTGGGCATCTTTGACTGCCGTAGCCCAGGCTTTAGGGTCTTTTTGTAGCAACTCGTCAGGGTCTTTAGCCCCAGCTATACTTATTACCATTAGCTTGATTTCTAGAGATCGAGCCAACTCCAAAACCCGCATGGTAGCTTTTAGCCCGGCAGAGTCTTGATCAAAACAGAGTTTTATATTGGGCGTAAGCCGACCGAGTATACGTAATTGATCAATCGTTAGGGCCGTACCACTTGCTGCCACCACATTGGTTACCCCATCGTTGGCTAGAGCCAGCACATCCATATTGCCTTCAACCACTATAACTTCATTGCTACTCCGAATCGCCTCTTTGGCCTGAGTTAGGCCATATAGCACTTGCCCTTTATGGTAAACCAAAGATTCTGGAGTATTGATGTACTTAGCGCTATCGGCATTGTCTTGTAATACTCTGGCTGAAAACCCAACTACCCTACTTTGTTTATCAAAGACCGGAAACATCAACCTGCCTCTAAACATATCGTAAATACTTTTGCTACCGGTTTTTTGACGGGCCAACCCGGCCTCTTGGAGCTCTTTTTGGCTATAGCCTTTTTGGGTTAAATAATTACTCAAGCTCTCCCAGCTATCGGGGCTATAACCCAATCGATATTTTTTTATTATATCGGTACTCAAATTTCTTTTTACGGTAAAATATTCCAGGGCTTGAGGAGTCTTTGAAAGACTTAGATGATAGTATTTCATTGCAGTTTCAAGGGCATCATACAATCGGGTTTTGGATTGGGAGCTCTTTAACTCACTAGTACTACGCGGCTTTAGTTCTACTCCGGCGCGTTTAGCCAAAAGCTCAAGAGCTTCTCTAAACTCTATTCCCTCCATCAACATTACGAAAGAAAATATATCTCCACCCTGGCCGGTACTAAAGTCGTGCCAAATACCTTTTTCTGAACTAACCATAAAACTTGGCGTTTTTTCGGTCTTAAAAGGACTTAGGCCTTTATAGTTACTACCCGCTTGCTTGAGAGGGATATAATTACCTATTACCTCTACAATATCAAGCCGATTTTTTATTTCTTCTACATCGTTCATATATTTAGTATAAGGTATTTAGTGGATAGATAAAGAAAAACCTGCACATCAACAAAGTGATATACAGGTACTGATTTGGTATATGTAGCTCAGATCTTGAGGCCGCTCACAACGCCGGCATGCCTGATCTTGGCCGCTTTGTAGCAAGCATCAGCTCTGGGCTTCAAGAAGTTGGGCCTGGTGCGCAAAAAGCCCTTCACTGCCTTAACGGCTTTTGCCCTGCAACTCCTGCGATCACGCGATTTGCCAATGAACTGTTGGATGGAGTTGAAAGCAGTGGTGTCGAGAGTACTCGTGCAGCTGTAGAGATAGAGCGACTCATCACCCTTCTTCAGTTCAATTAGTGCTCTTACCATGGCATCATGCGCAATGGCTACCATCTCGCTACGCTTGATAGTAGTCTCTGTGTCGTCGTAATTTGCCGGCACAACTGTTCCTCTCGCTAGGGTAAGGTACAAGGTTTATTTATATTAAATTGTGCCGTAAAAGTCAATAAGTAATTTTATAGGTTTTGAATTATGTTTAACAGCTCTGGTATCTCGTTAGTATTCTTATTTAAAAAATGACCATAACCAGGCAGACACAACTTATCGCCGCCAATTGTCTTGGCCAGTTGCATGCTTCTTGATGGCAGCACCAGTTTGTCGTTGTCAGAGTATATGTTGTATATACGCTGCGCTCGACGGCTGACATTTGCGATGTTCTTGATAGGACTAAAGAAATGATCGGCCTTTTTTGATCCTGGCTTTAAAAAACCTGCAACAAGTATAAGAGCGTGGGCAGATTCACTAATAGACCCACTATAATCTGCTAAATAATTAAGCAACACATACGTACCTAATGAGTGACCAATTAAGATTGGGTTGTCTTTAAGCGAACCAATGGCTTCTTGGGCAGCGCCCACCCATTTTGATATGACAGGTAACTTTTGAACAGGCATTTGCGGGGCAATAAATTCGTAGCCCAAGGTTTGAGCTTGATTATGTAACCAAGCCATCCAGCCTTGGTTGGGCTGATCGTTCCAGCCGTGTATTAGTACAATTCTTTTATTCACAGTATAAAAAGTTAAGTTTTTGCATTCAAATAATTATACCATTTTTGGTTTTTGCAATATTTTGAGCTAAAGAATAATAATGCTTATGTTTTTGTATCAAACAATTATTGTATATAGTAGAGTGATATGAAATACCTGAGACTGCAACGCTACATTAATAAACTCAAGCCACAAACCATTATTGTTGATATATTCGACACTATCTTGCTGCGACGACCTAAGCCTGAACTGTGGCGATTTTATGAGTTGGCTAAGCTCTCTACCGAAGAGTATAAAAAAGTCGGCCTAAAAGCTACTCCACTCTACCTGCTATTGCAACGCACTTATATTAGTTCTACCTTGCGCGCACAAAATAAAATGACAGGTTATGATAATGAGACAACTCACCGAGCCATTCTGCAAGCCATTATAGCCGACACTGCCCGACGCCAAAACAAGAAACTCTCTGTCAACGCAGTAGATAAGCTATATAGACGTTTACACCAAATAGAGATTGGCTATGAGATTGACCAATTAGTACTCAATAAACCATTGCACAAAATATTACAAACTGCCAAAAGTAATAAAGTTAAAATATATTTTGTGAGCGATATGTATTTAGAATACCGCGATTTACATAATTTACTATTAAAATTTAAGGTTAAATACTTTAACGGCGGCATAAGCTCAGCCGATACATTATATGGCAAAGCTAGCGGCAAATCTTTTATAGAACTTACTCATAAATACCCATCTATTAAGTTAAATACATCGCTCTATATTGGCGATCAATACCGCGCCGACTCTGTACGCCCTAAGCAATTTGGTCTGCAAACTAAGTGGTTAGCGATGCCACTACACCGCAGCATACTCTTACTAGGTAAGATTGTATTTGGCACAGCTCTTAAGTTCTTAATGGTAAAAGAAAAACTCAATCAGGGCAGAATGCAAAAGATTCAGTTAAGAAAATTGTTTTCAAAAAGCATAATGAACACTCAAAAAGAAGCTCAATTCTTAGGCTGGCTGTTTGCTCCGGCTCTAATTTATTACCTGCACCAACTTGGTTTGCGCAGTCAAGCCAGCCAAAAACAAATTGTTTTTGTTACTAGTGAAAGCGACTCGCTGCAAAGCTTTTATGGCCGCCTGGGCTTTACTGCCTCCAAAAAACTACCCAAGCTCAACCGTACTTCGCTAATACAAGCCTACAGCTACATACTTACCAAAAAGGGCTTAGAGTTGACCGAGATTGTACCAATGGTACAAAAAATACTTAGACGCAAAGACACCACCAGCGCACTTTTGACCCTTGGTATTCTACCCTACACTAATAAACAACATCACCTGCTAGGCAAATCTATACTGAGTTTAAAATCGCTCAACAAAATAGATACGCGCGCAGCAATTAAAGATTGGCAACAAAAACATAGCTTGGTACTCAAAGACTGGCGCGCACTCAAGGTATCAAACAGCTCCAAGGTAATGATCTCTGACATTGGCTGGAACGACACCATTCAGATACTACTAACAGAGATATTGCTTGAAAATAATTATAACTCTACCGATCTTGAAGGTGTTTATTTGGGCCGTACTGGCGCCAATATATTCGACCCAGCCATACCAACCAGCTCAACTGGCATAATATTTAACTCACTTAAGAGAAGAAAGAGTAAGTATTTGTACCAGCCTGAGGTGTGGGAGAGTTTTTTAAATAACGACAATATAGGCAAAGAAACTCGCAATGATATTATAGCCGGCATTAGCCAAGCAATTGATTATTACAACTCTAGCTTTCTCACAGCCCAGCAGTTCTACAACTACAACCAAAAGATACTCTATAGGGCGCTCAAAAAGCCATCACGCAGAATGATAGAAGTTTTATCTAGTCTTGAGTTTGACTATGGCACTGCCAGTGAACCCGTTTGTCCACTGGTAAACATATCTACCAAGAAATCATTGCCGTACAAGTGGATGCTACTCAATCGTTCACAATTTAAGAGCTTTTATTTTCACCAGGGTTGGAAGTGGGGCGCAGCTACTTATTACCATTTTCGTTTGCCTTACCGGCTTTGGCGACTTGTATCTAAAAAGTCGAGTTTTTAAACTTAGAGAAAATTCTTTATTGGCTTAGACATCCCCCAAAGGGTTTCAAATATAGAGCGTTGGGAGCTCACAAAGTAATTGCTTTCTATTTCAAACCCATTAATCTCAACATTTTTTAGATACACCTGAGCAAAAATATTATCATAAATGAGTGTATCGCCTTTAATTTTCATATGTTTTTCGTCGAGCACTCTAATGTCTTCTAGACGAGTTCTAGATATTGTTGAATTTGGATAGGTAAATGTGCGAATAGATTCAATAGCATGGCTACTGGCATTTATTAGTACTTTTTCTTTAATATTGCGCAAGCGAGACTCATACACAAAGCTTTCATAATATTTCATCCCCACATAACGACCTCTCCCCCAATCACTATAAACATAGAGGGTGTCTTTGGCTTTTAAGGTGTTCCAATACAGTTGCCGAGCGCCAGAGCGAGCTTTGTAGTAACGTACACTTGTAGATTCTGCGGCTGTTTGTGTGGGTGAAATAGTAATAGCTTTTTCTAGCTCGCCCAAATCAGTGGTGAGTTTTTGCAAATGCAATATTTTTTCATCTAGACCATGTTTAATAATGCCAATTGAGTATGGGCGAATTAGTTTGTAGTTTTCTCCTATTACCTCTTCGGCTATACCAAGCTCAAACAAACCCTTAAGGCTTTCATAGACAGAGCTCCGAGCAATACCAGCGAGCTTTACAATCTCTTTAATACGTAGCTGCTTATGCTGCACTAAGAGCAAATAGATAGTTGCTTGGTTTTTTGTAAGCCCAAACTTTTCGAGCTCTTTTTGAATGTGAGTTATATTTATCATGTTGAGTTATATGACGACAAATGTCGTCGTTAAATTTACAGTTTTTACAGGTACAAACATACTACTAACTGTATCAGATGTCAATCTGATTGTTCATACAAGCCAACGAAGGGCAACTAATGCTTACACTACGCGGCACTGACTACGGCAATGTATTTTGCGCACCCGGCGCACTAGGGTTCTTTGGTGAAGGCTATCCCTATCACAAATATATGAAGCCACTAGGCATGACTTGGCGAGGTACTGGGTTTGTAAGCAAGACAATTGTGTTGGATGAACGCGCCGGTAATATGCCGTTTCGCGCCAACAAGCTCACACCCAAAGAACGCTTGGTGCCTCGCTCAATTGTGGTAAAGCCTTTTTCTGGCCACGTTCTCAATGCTGTTGGCTTAAGTGGCCCTGGTACCAAATGGGCGCTAAACCATGGCAGTTGGCAACTCAGAGACGACGCCTTTATGATCTCGTTTATGAGCGTTGCAGCCACTACTATTGAACGACTTGTTGAGACCCGTGCCTATGTTGACCAGCTCAAGCCCTGCTTGCCAGCATTTAGAGGCAAGCCGGCCATACAGTTCAACCGCGCCTGCCCCAACACCGGCCACCTACCGAGTGAGTTCTACGATGAAACATTTGAAGCGCTCGATATTTTGGCTGAGTTAGGTATACCAATTGTCGTTAACTTTAACCCTACAGTCCCTGGCGAAGTAATGAAACTTACAGCCGACCACGAGGCCTGCGATGCACTATGGATAGCCAATACTATTCCGTGGGGCGATCCGCGGATTGATTGGCCAAAGCTATTTGGTAGCAACGACTCACCATTAGCGGCACGCAATTTGCCGGTGCCAGGTGGTGGTGGCCTCAGTGGACCAGCCTGCTTGCCTCACACCGTCGAGAGAGTACTAGAGGCTCGTCGGCTAGGCGTAACTAAGCCGATTGTGGCTGGTAATGGTATTCAGAGCGTCAGCGATGTGGCTTATGTGCGCCGTGCTGGCGCCAATGCCGTCGCTATTGGCACAGTTGGAATGGTGCGCCCTTGGCGCATGCGTTCTATCATTAAGGCCGGTAATAGTTATAAGTAAGCCGTTGGCCATATGCGATTTAGATACTATCTAAATCGCTTTTTATATATTCAATACTTAACATTGTAGCCAAGTAAATTGGCCACATCTACTAGCATTGGGGTTTGCATAGCTATTTGTTGTAATTCAATCAATTTTGGCCTAGAGAGCTTGGTACTTTTAGTTTTGAGGTGGGCAGGATTAATATCTATCTCTGCTTGGCCCTGAGCATCTACAGCGTTTTGGAGTTTACCTGCACCAAGTGCACCCACATATGCCCCAGGGTTCCCGCCAATGGCGTGTAGCGGGCCGGCTTTAGTAAGCATTGATTTGTTATATTCAATACCAACAAAATCACAAATGCGCTCGAGCGTTTGTTTGGGTTTTTCTGTGAATACTTCATAACGCACTGTTAAGTACGAAATATTTAGCTGGCTGCAGGTGCGTAGGGCATCATAATAAACATCTCGCCATGCATTAGCCTCAGGCCAAAGTGGGTTGATGTTGCGGTTATAGCAACTCCTCAAGTAATCTACCGGGCTACGCGACAATATAATAGCTTTTATGCCAGATTTGGGTGTTTGGCTTTGTACTATCCTTAGCCAAGCAGGATGTTTACTGCCATCAACCAAGATGGGCTTTTTGAGCTTAGTGCGTAATAAATCGTAAGTTTTTGCAGATTTTGATTTTTGTGCGCTGCTCAAAAACTTATTATCAAACACCGGGCAATCGGTTTGGAGTATTTTGCAGTGCATACAGCTGGCCGAGCGGTGATCGAGACCATAGGCGTTATAGTTGGGCTCATAGCGCGAAAACTCGCCAATATAACCTACTTTGCTGTGGTTATTTAGTGCTCTACCTAGCAAGGTTGAGCCACAGTAGGCGGTGCCTAATATAAAAATGTTTTGTTGAGCGATGGTTGGCATATACACCTAGTTTAGTGCTAATAGCCATTAGAGCGCAAATTTATTGAGTAGTATTGACCTGTTGTTTGAGCTGCTGTATTTGAGTCTTGAGCTCATCAATCTCAGTGTCTTGACTGACATTCTTAGCCTCTAAAGCATCTACTCTATCTGCTAGGGCTTTGAGCTCGGTAGAAATAGTGTCTAGCTTGATACCCTGGGCGCTTAATAGCTCATTGGTAGCCGCAAGATCACCATTGGTTTTGGCTAGAGCAGTTACAAAACTAGTATTAAGATCGGTTTGGCCGGCACTTAGCTCTTGAATTCCTTTTAGTACTTTCCAGGGGTTGTAACTATCTACCTTGTAGTAACCATCATCACCCATATGAACCATGCCTGGATTGGTTTCTAGCAGTTCTTGAGCAATTAGACCAGTTGTCTCTAAACCATTTGCTATCACTGTATAATCGTGGATTTTGAGCCCATTAATTTCGCTAAGTACACTAGCAGCATCTACTATATCGGTTTTTAGACGTTCGTCAGAGCTACAACTCACAGTTTCGGCGCCCGCCGTGGGGGTGTGTGTACATGTACCAGCAGTATTTTGTAGAGAAAGTACTGAGCCGGCACTTGCCGAGTCTTTTACTGTTAGTTTAGATGATGGCGCTGCAAAATTAGTGCCAATCCCAACATTACCATTATCGGCTAAATCTAGTGACGTCTCGCTTAGGTTAGTATTATAGAAATACAATAGTCCTGATGCATTCTCAACATTCCAGTTACTAGTAGCACCACCCGTTGTGCCTATGCTTATTGCCTTGTTAGATCCACTATGTTTAATATTAATCGAAGAAAGCCATGTAGCACTCTGAGATATCTCAATCTCTGCCTGTGGGGCCGTGGTGCCAACACCTATATAGCCACTACTATCAACTACTGATAGAGGTGTACCAGATGAATTCTGCCATTCTTGGAGGTTTACCGCTTGGCCGGGTTTAGCTCGAAATACATTGGTGCCATTTTTTTGAAATGCTACGCGCGCCTCTCCATTCGAGTTATCAATAAATGTTAACGCGCCGGTAGAGAAGTAATCTGCTGGCCCTGCTGATATAATATTCCAATTTAGACCGCCGGCATAACCTGGGCCGCTTGCGCCATTAAGTGCGAGGGTTGGCCCATAATCTATACCTGCTTTCCCCAATGTTAACTTGGCCCGCTTATTACCTGTAGAGTCGTCAATGTTAAAGCTACCTATTACGGTTCCGGTAGAGTCTTGCCATTCCTGTAAATTGCCGCCTTGTGCCATCATGCCTTTAACGGTTAGTACAGTCTGATTTATATCCTCTTGTGCGGCAATACTAATACCCCCATACGCACCCATAGTTAAAGTATTGCCAGAACGCCATATTCGCGAGCTGTAGTTTCCAAAGTATATTGCGCCAGTAGAATTTGATGCAGGCCCGCCATCGGTAACTAAGCGATTAATTACAATAACTGGATCGGCCTCTGTTGGGACACCATTGACTGTACTTGCGCTTCTAAGTACTACCAAGCCCGATGAACCTGTAGAACCTATGCCAAGCGCTGCACCGGGTGTTGATATACCAATACCTACATTACCGCCAGAATTTATTACAAACGGCGTAGTATCTGCATCATTTGTATCGGCAACTAAGAATGAATCACCGGAGCCGTCATTGACAATTTCTAATGAAGCATCGGGGGTTGTATCTGCACCAATCCCAACCAGGCCCGCAAAGTAGTTTTTGGAGGTTGCGCCAGCGGAATAGATGTTGTAACTGTTGCTAGAGCCAACTGATGATTGGTCTTGGATATAAAGACCGTAATTATTGGTAATGGTACCAAAGTTGTTCGGTGTTTGGATTTGGATACCCTTATGGTTTGTTATAGTGCCCGCATTAGCAGCAAATGAGCTTTCTATTCCGACATAGTTTGTTATGGTGCCAGAGCTACCGCCGGGGTTGAGGTTGATTCCAATTGATCTTAGGCCGTAACCGCTTGAAATCGTTCCTGTTGAAAGATTTAACAGTACACCCTGCAAACCTACACCCGTAGTAGCAGTACCGGTACCAGAGTGTATTATCGAGCCATTCATGCCGGTAATGTTACCTGTAAAGTTTTCAGCATTTCCCGCTACAACCTCAACGCCACCGTTGTTACCGATTAGCTGATTAAACAATGGTGCAGAACTTGGATTTAACTTCAGAACACCGCCTAGACCCTCATACATGGTTGTAGCCGAATCTAGGGTAGTAACTGTTTCGTAGACTGCGGCAATAGTGTTGTGGGCTGTAGCTCCAGATATGGCATCGCTAGCCGAGGTAATACCATTAACCGTTGCACCAGCCCCAGTAGCTGTGTGGCCACCAAAGTTGGCTGTGCCAGCTACACTAAGAGTATTGCTGGGTGAGTTGGTGCCTATACCAGCTTGAGCAGCAATAACTGCGCCATCGATATTGATATTGCCGGCCTCTTGTGTGCCCGGCGTACTAGCTTGGCGTGACACACATATGCCACTTATACAGTCGTTACTGCCCGGCACACCTTGCGCACCATTTGCACCAGCTGCCCCACTAGATCCACTAGAGCCGTTTTGGCCAGACGAACCACTATTACCATCTAGCCCATTTAAGCCTGCCTTACCATCAGCTCCGCGCTGACCTATGACAACTGTTTTGTCTTTATTAACATCAACATTTAGAAATCTTACTAGGTTTTCTTTGGCAGCAAAAATCGCAGCTAGGCCCAACAACAATAATAAAATAAGAGTCCAGATTAGCCATGTATTAGAATGTATTTTGTTTGTGTTTGTAGTGTCGTCTTTGTTCATATTTAATGCCAAGAGTAAAAAGCATTTGATTATTATATTTCATATTATATTACTAAGTACTTATGCTTGTAAAGCCGTATCTATAGGTTTTGTTGTTGGCGTTTTTTGTAAACTACAAACAAAGCAAAGCCCCCAATTGTGATAAGCGCTATTGCGAGTGGTAGTATCCAGCGCATATTGCGGCCGGTAGTTGCAAGTATATTGGCTGGTGTAGGGGTAGGTGAAGCTGGAACCAATGTAGCCTGCACATTGGCGGCAAATTCACTTGAGTGACCAAACCCAAAAGAAACAGCATCTGTAGTCATAATAGTCACTGCTGATATGTATTTGGAGCCATCTACACCGGCTGGTAACGTAATGGTGGCTTGGCGACCTGTTACATCACCACTAACGGTATCGCTACCTAGGTAAGTTTGGCCTTGGCCATAACCAGTAGCATCTGGTGAGTCGTTGGCAAAGAACTCTACTCTATAACCCGTAGCATTGGCTTCGGAATCGTTTATATCTAGATCGTAATTAATGGTGGCTGTACCGTTGGTAGAGGTGATTGAATTAATAACCGGAAAGTTGAGATAGTGATTGGGGCCGGTATTAGTAACGTCATAGTCAATGTCATTGTCGTCATTTAGAGTAACGTTTTGATTTATAAAAGTACTAAAGTTGGTTGTTTGAAGATTGTCTATACCTATCTGAGAAATTGGGCCACCAGAATTTTGATATATGCTATTACCTAGTATTGATGTGCCTAGTGGATAAAAAGTAGCAATACCAAGATTAATGATACCTGCTCCGTTACCAGCTATGGTATTACCGGCACCAGCCGTAGTACCACCTATCAATGTATTATAAGCATCGGCCATTACTAGTATTCCCGCATAGGCATTTCCATATCCTGCCTCGTACTGGCAGTTTTTATTGGTACCTATACAATTACCTTGAACAGTATTATTATTAGCTGAGCTACCCCCAAACGGCGTGCCGCCCTGTACAGAAATACCTGCTTGAGAAGGGGTACCAGCCACATAGTTGGCCGAGCCGCTTGCTGAGCCTCCTATGATATTGTCATTGCCCAGAACCAAAATACTAGCTCTTTGACCGACAGTGCCATTTGGAATGACTGTATTACCGTCGGCTGAAAGACCCACATAGTTGCCAAGTACAGTCATGTTACCACTTACGCTAATGCCAAAGATAACATTACCAGAGATAACGTTACGTGCTGCGGTAGTAGTGCCGCCAATGACATTGCCTGTTCCGGTACCTACGCTGGTGGTAATTCCTTGTTCATCATTCTGTACATCAGTCGTACCGGTATAGTCGGTGCCAATATAGTTACCGAGTATTTGATTGTTGTTTAAAGCCGCTGAGCTGGCTATCTGTAGTTGTACGCCATTTTGAGTATTTCCGCTAATTATATTTCTAGCACCCTCAGATGTACCACCCACTGTCGTACCATCAACATCGTAAAGTCCAACTCCAGACTGTCCATTACCCAAGTCTGTAACACCATCAGCTGCAAGGCCAATATAATTGCCGGCAATAACGTTATTTGGTCCGGCAGGGTTACCTGTACCATTGGTGGTAACGCCATTGTAGTTATTACCAGATATCACATTGCGAGCTGCAGCAGTATCGCCGCCAATAGTATTGCCAGACGAGCCATCAGATATTGTTATGCCATCAAAGGAATTAGCGACTGCACTAGCACCAGTAGTATTGGTACCAATATAGTTGCCGGCTATGGTGTTGTTGTCGCTGTTACCGTCAAGACCAATACCTACAGAGTTGTTGCCAGAAATGATGTTGCGCGAGCCAGCAGTTGTACCACCCACTGTCGTACCATCAACATCGTAAAGTCCAACTCCAGACTGTCCATTACCCAAGTCTGTAACACCATCAGCTGCAAGGCCAATATAATTGCCGGCAATAACGTTATTTGGTCCGGCAGGGTTACCTGTACCATTGGTGGTAACGCCATTGTAGTTATTACCAGATATCACATTGCGAGCTGCAGCAGTATCGCCGCCAATAGTATTGCCAGACGAGCCATCAGATATTGTTATGCCATCAAAGGAATTAGCGACTGCACTAGCACCAGTAGTATTGGTACCAATATAGTTGCCGGCTATGGTGTTGTTGTCGCTGTTACCGTCAAGACCAATACCTACAGAGTTGTTGCCAGAAATGATGTTGCGCGAGCCAGCAGTTGTACCACCAATAGTATTTGAGCTGGCCGCATTAACAGCTATTCCAAGCAAGGTATTACCTCTGTCTAGTGCGCCAGTGTAGTCGGTACCAATAAAGTTGCCAGCTAAAGTGTTGCTAGTAACACCTACTCCGTTGAGGTATATTCCTGAGTTGCCATTGCCAGAGATAACATTACATGCCCCTGTACAATTGCCATCTAGGGTAACACCAGTAGTGCCACCAACAGTATTGCCGGTAGCACCGCCCTGAATAGTAACACCTACTCCAGTATTGCTTAGTGCAGTTGTACCATTGGGTTGCATACCAATATAATTACCCTCTACAACATTATTGGTAGATGGATCGGGATCGTTATCGTCGTTAATTGCCACGCCAGTGGTATTGCCAGAGATGATATTGCGCGAGGTAGATGTAGTGCCGCCAATAGTGTTGCCATTAGCACCCCAAACAGCCACTCCATAAGCATTACCTATAGCCGTAGTGCCGGCAAAATCGGTACCGATATAATTACCAATTACATTTACTCCGTTGGTACCGTCTACTAGCTCTACACCGGCCTGGCCATTACCAGCCATAATATTGCGATCAGCTAGCGTGGTACTGCCTACTGTTCCGCCAGTAACGTTTTCGAGCGCTACACCATCTTGGGCATTGCCTATACCGGCAGTTGTACCAGTCACATCGGTACCAAAGTTGTTGCAAGAAATAGTAGGGTTAGAGGCATTTAGCACCCGCACTCCGTGCAGACCAGCCACTCTATTGATAGCTACTCCATATAGCTCAAAATTGTTAGCTGTAGTTTGTAGACCGTAAGTCTCGTTGGTACCATCAATCTCAACCTTGAGTGTACGAGCTGAGCAGCTCGATCCACTTTGAGCAGTACCATCTATCTTGAGTTGTTCGGTAATAGTAGGTAGCTCTGAAAGTGGTGTAATAGTATATGCTGTCCCGTCAGCCGGTGTAATATTGAATTCAATAATATCAGCACCTGCGTTGGAGTTGGCAGCCGTAATAGCCTCACGCAATGAACAGTCAGCGTCGCAGGTGCCATCGTTGGTATCGGCTACCTTCGTAACAGTATAAGTAGTAGCCGCAAAAGCCGGCTGGGCTGGGTGTAGCCTAAAACTAGCATAAATAGCCAAGAGTCCGGTCACAACCCCTAACGCCAATATCGATATGGTAATTTTATCTTTAATATTTGTAGTCATTAATGCATTAACTTGTTATGCTTAAAATTATAGCATAGTTAATTTAGCCACCATAGGTCTAGCAACCAGTATTAAAAATATTCATCTATATTGGCTTGGCAATCACTACTACTCTACCGTCGGCACTACCCTTCTCGGTACAGGTGTAAATAGTTAATTTGGCTTCACCGCTCGCATCTTCTATATCAGTTTGGGTAGGTTTTACCTGAAATACTTTTTCTACTCGGTATTTATAATCTTTATTATTCCAACGTATTA
>CAYMHI010000016.1:0-17470 GCA_964390265.1 uncultured Candidatus Saccharibacteria bacterium
CAAGAAAAAGACTCAACACAAGGTTGAGTTCTTTTCTTGGTAGCGGGGGCAGGATAGCGGCTACGCCTTCTCCGCTCATTCGTGCTCGAAACGAGTTCCTGTGCACGAACTCGCTACGACGACCAGCGACTTGCCAAATGAATTTGGCGTCGCAGAACCGAATCTAACTCAATTCCAAGAAAAAGACTCAACACAAGGTTGAGTTCTTTTCTTGGTAGCGGGGGCAGGATGGTCCGGCTTTCGCCGTACCTCCGTAAAGTGCTTGGTCAAAGCGCAAATCAATTTGCTTTTGACACTGCGCGCTTTACTCCACCGAACCTTTGGGTTTCGAACCACACACATTATGCAAGATAAAAGCACAACCGTAGTTGTGCTTTTATCTTGGTAGCGGGGGCAGGATTCGAACCTGCGACCTCCAGGTTATGAGCCTGACGAGCTGCCACTGCTCTACCCCGCGTTGTCGTCGAGTGATTGCTGTCAGCTGCAGAAACAACTAATAGATATTTCTTTCGCTTTTGGCAAGCCACTCTCCTCTTCCAAAAACGAAACATTCACGTCGTTCATTCGGTTTCATTTTTGGGCTTAGAAAATTTATTGATACTTGGAAATTATAGCGCAATTTACAGTTTTATTCAACCCTTATTGTCCACCAAGCAAAAAATCACTCCATTGTTGCCAGTGAGACTTATTTGCGTCAATCTCTTCTTGAGTTTTTAGGTCTATTGTTTCAGTTTGTGTGGTCGCACCAACACTGCTATCTTTTTTGACAATAACAACCGACTCGCCAGGTTTTTGCATACCTAGGTTTTCACGAGCCAGTTTTTCTTGATAGCTATCAGTTTTGTAATAGGTGATTTTGTAGCCTAGCTCTTCTATTTGTGATTCCATTTGGACTATCTGTGCCTCTAGCTCCTCAGATTTAGAGCGCAATTGATAATTTCTGCCTGTTTCGTTGGTCAAAATTGCAAACATATACAGAATAATAATTAGGCCTATCCAAAAGGCGGCTTTGCTAAAATTAAATACTTTGCGCATGCACCTATTTTACCATAAGCAAGATACAAATATGATAGGTAGATAATTTCTCCCCTTCGGCCATCGAACAACAAAATTTTTTCCCGCCCTTTTCCCTCGACTCTCGAATATCAGAAAGCTAAATACTAAAAAGTACTTATTGTTCGAGGACCTGTCCGAAGCGCAGCAAGTCCCGCAGAAAAGAAAGCTTTTTGGTATTTAGTGATTCTAGATATGAGCCCGGGTCGTCAGTTTTTATCTCATCTTTTTGCTGACCAAAAAGTGAGTTGGTCCTTAAAGGGCCGAAACTCTTTATTAAATAAAATATAATTTTTATGTGCTTGCCACACGGGCCTTCTTTGACTAGTCAAAGAAGCAAAGCCACCGACTCGGGCTCACAACTTTATGGATTGCTCAACTATTTTCTAAGATGAAGCTGCGGGACTCCTTCCGTCTTCGATCGGAGCGTCAGACAGTCCTCGCTTCTAGCTTTAGAAAATATCTTCGCAATCGTTAAGGTTGCTCGAGAGTCGGAGAGAAATGGTGGAGGTTTGTGGTTCGATGGTCGGAGGAGGATTGGGCAACTAATACTCAAAGCTATGTTCGTACGACTTGTGTAATGCTTTGCCAAACTGAGATTTTTTAGTAACCATTCTCTCAAGCTTGGTGAGTTTATGATTATCTTCGCTCATTTGCCATAGCACAACTGAGCCGGCGTTTTTGGTCAAACTTATCTCTAGCCAACTGAGTTGATTGAGAGATATATAGGTGTTGGGTAGGCCAAAATGAGCTTGGCTGGCGTAGATCATTTCTACCCCACAGCCACTATTGGCAAAAAATCCATCTTTAATTTCAACAATTGCTGGTTTATGTGTGTGTCCGGTAATAAAGCCAATGGTTTTACCTTGATCAATTAAATTGCTGGCTTTTTTACGGGCCTCGTAATTATGGCCCTCTCCTGCGCCAGTACCAGGAACAGTCTTAGCGCGTGATAATACTCGCTGAACAATTATTACAATCGCAAAAAGTATTACCCCTACATTAACTACTACCGCCAGTTCGGTATAAAGCACAATTCTTTGCACTTCAGAATAAGAAAAACCAGTAAAAGTAAAAACGTCGTAGCCTATTATAACTCTAAGTGCAAAAGTAACTGCTAGAGGGATAATTAACCACCACAACCTATTAAATACCTCTCTATACATTAAGCGCGAGGCTACGAATTTGGCAAACTTGTGTGGCTCGGCAATATGATTGAGCCCGGTAAGTAAACTACCTTGAGTAGACTGCACCATCGGCAGGGCGCGTTGCACAATGTATTGACCGAAGGGTTTGTCGTGCGGATCACGAGGATCTTCAAAGGCATTTTCACTATCTAGCATATGACCATGCTCAAAAAGTATCCGCTTGGCATTGGCCTTACTAGATAATTTTATACTTAGCGAAAAACAAATTTGAGCATTGAAGTTTTTAATCAGAACTTGCTGCTCCGTCTCGCTCCAGCCTAGTTTACCATCGTGGTTACCTACCACCATTATCACTTGATTTTTAGCACCTTTGCAAAACTCCTGCAGGCTTTTGGTGTGTTTGGGGTGGCGTTGCAAAGTTTTTTTTACACTGGGTTTTTGGCCAGCCCACAGCTCAAAAATGTCACCGTTTAACACTACTATGGCCGAGCTAAGTTTGCCAAGTGTCTTGATTCTATCACTTATCACCCGCTCAACGTTGCGACTAGCCTTGGTGCTGTGCGCACTCAAATGAATATCACTTATTACCAATAATTCGGTGGGTTGGGTGGGGATAATTTCTAGTTCATCGGGCACAGTAATTTTGGTTTTCATATCGCTACTATAGCTGATTGTGTTGCCCCAAACAACAGTTGTAATCTGATAATTAAAATCCCCCACCAAAATGGTGGGGGTCTAGGCATTAGCTAACTACGCGCCAATGGAGCTTGTGGCCTGGCCGCAATGGCATAGGCATAATGACCTGCTCGTTTTCTACACCAAATACCAATCTATCTGCCATCACTATGGGCTTGTCAGACTTGACTAGCGTGGTGTGAGCTCTATTGAACGGCACGTTGTAAAACCTGGCTCCTCGCTGTGACACAAAAGCCTCGAGACAATCGAGTATGCCATGAGCCTCAAACATGTCGGCCAGCAGCGGCAAAAGAATAGGTGCTGTAAACACGCCAGCTGCACAACTACTACAGTGTTTGCGCGAAACGTCGTGAGGAGCACTATCGCTACCAAAGAAGAAATTACCACAGTTTTGCACGTGACACCAAAGAGCTGCTTGGTCTTCTAGTTGCTTCACAACTGGCTTACAGAAGTAGTGCGGCTGAAGTTCACCACCCAACAGATCGTCGAGTGTCAAATAAAGATGATGAGCTGTAACAGTAGCAGCCAAACGGCCGGTAGCATCATTTGCCACAAAGTCCGACATTGCCTTGGTGCTTACATGCTCGACCACAATTTTGAGGCCAGTAAATTCTCGCAGTAGCCAAACAATGTGTGGTATAACGGTCTCTTCGCGTCGCAGCACTTCTTCGTCAGGGCTTTCGCCGTGCACGCAGAGCACCATGCCTGTGTCGGCGATGGCATGGAACACATTAGCACCAGCCAGCTGTTCTAGTTTGCCAAGCTCTACACCGTCTTGCGAATTGGTGGTTACGCCAGTAGGATAAAGTTTGACAGCCTTTACTCCATAGCGGTGAGCCTCGTAAATCATCTCGGCGGTAGTATCCATGGTGAGCTTGATAGTCATTAGCGGCTCAAATGTTGAATTTATACTTGTCGCCCCAAGAATATCGTAAATATCGTAGCGATATCTGTTGGCCTCTTCACCAGTCAGAATTGGTGGCACGGTATTGGGCATTACAAGCGCCCTACCAAATACCTTGGCGGTAAATAAAGCTACTTGATCAAGCGTCTTTCCGCTTCTCAAATGCACATGCCAATCATCAGGCTGGGTTATTACCAGAGAGTCACTCAAAGTCTTGTCCTTTGGTTGGTGTACAAGGTACTAGTAGAGATTTTCTAATTTAAATCATATTTTTGCAAGCGTAAGTATTTAGCTATTAGCGTCTTTTGGGGGACGGTCGCAAGCGTCTTTTGATGTTTTCAGAATTGAGGGCATAAACCGAGCCGAGGATGAGTAGGCCCACCAAACCACCACTCATTAGATTGCCGCCCGAGTTGGCTAATGTACCACCACCTGCTGGGGTGGGAGTTGGGGTTGGTGTAGGAGTTGGTGCAGCAGTGACCGTGATTGTGGCCGTGCACGCACCTGTCCCCCCGTCGCCCGTGACCGTCGCCGTATATGTCGTTGTAGTAGTTGGTGAAACTTCTATAAAACCAGCCGATACAGGAGTGACCGAACCAATGCCTTGATCAAAACTAATATCGGTTGCGTTAGTAGACCCCCAAGATATGGTTGAGCTTTCACCGCTTGCTATAGTGGTAGGGTCGGCAATAAGTGTACAACTAGGGCCAACTGGGCCATCGCTAACAGTAATGGTTGCCGTACAGGTGCCTGTACCACCATCTCCGGTAACGGTACCCGTATAAGTAGTGGTTGTACCGGGGGTAACTGTTACACTGCCAGCAGCCACCGGCGAGGCATCACCAACTCCATTATTTATAGTTAGCGACGTAGCATCGGTAGTAGTCCAGCTCAAAGCCGAGCTTGCGCCAGTAGAAATTGATGACGGCGTAGCGGTCAGAGTACAAGTAGGGGCATTGAGAAAACTGGTTTGGTCGGTACTCCAAAAAGGTCGGTAGCTGTAGCTTGAGAGTGTTCCACTATTAAGAACACCCGGGCCACCGTCGGCAGCGGCCACATTGGCCACCAGCTGTATATTGCTACCATCGGCGTCCATAGTCACAAGCTCGGTCAAATTGTTACTGGGATTGTAGCGTACCGCAACTATTTGTGTTCCATCTGGAGAATAATAGCCACCTATATAGTCGTTGTTGTCGTTGGTAATGGCTGTCGCAACACCACCAGGGGTTCTAGTAGTTGTCATTAATTGATCGCCTTGGCCTGATACCTTACTATTACAATTAAATTGATCGTTACTTGTATAGAGTAATGTTTTTCCATCATTAGGGTGAATATCGTTGAGTCGGCAAACTAAGTCTTGTGTTGAAGCATCTGTAGTAACATCTAGCGCCGTAACTTGGTTGGGCGTAGAAGCGTCAACGCGTCTTATATTATTTTGGTTGGCAATATACACATGTGCCCCACCGGGGCCCCATACAGGGTTTTGGCTATTAGTGCCGTTAATTTGATTGGTTAAGGTAATATTGTTGCTACCATCGGCATTCATCACATGTACTTCGCGTTCGCCGCCATTATTGGTAGTGTAGACTGCAAATGCTATTTTGGAGCCATCATTGTATACCGCTGGTTCTTGCATGCTTCTAGTACCGCTACCAGAAGGGCAGGTAATTTGAGTACCAGCTGGCGTAAGGGCATTGGTAACGCTAAACATACCCACGTTGCTTAGACTACCAGATGTACATTGGTTGGGATAGTAGATGTTTGTGCCGGCAGGGTTGTACACCGCCGCCCATTTATTTGAGATAACCGTACTTGGTATGTTGGTATTTTTTATATCAGTGCCGTCGGCAAATATGGAGTAATGGGTGGTTGGTGCAGCCCAAAGAATACGACCATTTACGCCTAGGGTTTGAGCATGAGCAACGCCAAAAGGCGTAAGCAAAAGCGTTACACCTACAATTGTAGAGATACTTAATCTAAATAATTTCTTGATATGATTCTGTATTTTTTTCACGGTTTATTTTTGGTTTTGCTTACACCTATGTGCTTATGTTTAATTCTACTCTACATCCAATCTGTACGTCAAGTACTTTTGCATTGAAAAGCAAGCGTAACCTGTATACAATATAAGCATGGATAAGTATAGGCTATTTAATGATAATACTGCCCCTCTCAACCATGGCGAGGCTCTATATGTGGCGCGTTTTGGGCAATCTAGTAACGCAAACGAGGCCGATGAGTTTACTGTGCGAGGTGGATTTGTTCCAACTGAAGAAGCTGGCAAAATAGAGATTTCGCCTCAAGCGATTGAAAAAATTGCTGAGTATTTGGCCGATCAGACAGATGATGATATTCCAGATGTTAAGTCTAGCCCTGCCGCTGCTCGCACTGTCGATCTACAAACTCGACTTTCTCAGGCCAGACGCAGTAAACCTATTGACGATCAACCAAGTTATTTTGCCACTAGCACTGTTAAAAAACCCCACACACTCCACAAACGTAACAACACCGCCAAGGCAGATTTTTTACGCGCCAAACGTGCTCACACAGCAATGCAAGACGACTACCAGTCTTTGGCGGGCTCTGAAGAGGTAGACCTAATGGTAAGCATCCCTGGCCAAGTCTATACTCCAGGCAAATATGGTCACGAGCAACACTTGCACCAACGCGCTCAGGCTAGTTATCAGCGTACGCACGGCCATAAACGCCATGCATATGTGCCCGATACTGACGAGCGAAACCTCATTAATAAACACATCAAAAACCCTCACGCCAAAACCATCCTTACCGCCGTGGCCACACTTACAGGGCTGTATTTAATTTTTGGCCCAATGCTACCTGGCCTGCTCAAGGTCTCTTCATCAGTAGTGGGCTCTAGCAATAAAAATCATGCACAAGCCGACCAGTCTGAGTCTAAAGCCATTGCCCAGAGTGGCCTCACCCCACCAGCCGAGGCCCCCAAAGAGTTGGCGGTCAACCAAGTGGGCTGGGTAAATATTCCAGCCATTGGCGTAGGTGCACCAATCGTTGAAGGTAAAGACGACAATGCCATGACATACGGCGTATGGCACCGCCCGGGCACTGGCACTCCCCTTACTAATAGCAATACGGTACTGGCTGGCCATCGCTACCAATACCTCAATGGGCCTCGAACATTTTATTCGCTCGATAAAGTGAAAGCCGGTGATCTAGTAGAGGTTAAGTGGGGCGATCAAAAATTTACTTATAGGATCGTGCGATCTTTTGTGGTGTCTAAAGACAAAATGTTTATTGAGGCTCCCACTACAGTGCCGCTACTAACTGTTTACACTTGTACACCTCTTTGGACATCTACCAACCGCCTAGTAATACAAGCTACTCCTATTTAAGCTTACTAAATGATGCAAAATAACGATTCCAATCAACCAAAACCTGCTATTCAAAAGTTTGTGCCACACAAATCTTTGCAGCAAATAAAAGAGTTTGAGAACCCCAATGCCACTTTCGTGGAGTTTAGTGGTGAGCCTACGGTTGCACCCAACCAAATGCAACTAATGCCCAACCACACCCCCACTCACCACATCACTGCGTCGGCCACCCAAACAGCTTTTTTACAGGCTAGAGTTAACCAAGCCAGGCGAGCCCGTCCACCCGAGCCCAACATTACGGTTGATGATGACCCAGTAAGTGCAACTGCTCAAATTCAGGCCAGAATAGATGCCCAGAAGAAGAAATAAAATTTATATTAAAAGACTCTTTCGAGTCTTTTAAGCATAATAACAATGGTGGGCCTCCACATTAAGATTTGGAACCAAATCAAGAAAGACCTAGTTGAATTCTACCAGATGATGCAAAAACAGGATACAAGTCAATACCGTGCTTGAATAGAACTAATAATGTAGTGGTTTATTATGCATTCTCTTAAGAATTAGTATTCGGGGTGCCTAATAGTGATTTTAGTATCAGCTTATCTTCAAGGTTTAAGCCTTTACTCTTTGCTTCTTTATTTAGTTTTTTCAGAGGAATCTTAAGATTGTCATTATTGATAGTATTCGGATGCTTAAGAATAAAATACAAAAGAAATGAATCAGCAGAAGCTACTTTATATAACTTATCATCCATCATAATATTAGCTTCGCAACTTGCAAGCAACAAGTACTCAACTGAGTCGGGATAGTAGGTTAACTTTTCGTCATTCCTACCACCATGTTTAAAATAGTTATTAGCTTTATTAAACCTATTCCAAAAATACTTTTCTTTGCCTTTAACTATTCTCTTGTTAATTTCTTTTTTAAAGTTACCTAATTCAAGTCTTTGTACATATAGTTCAAAAGCCGCAGCTGCAACGGTATGTACTGCTATTTCATCGAAATCGTAAGCATACATCCATATTGCTGATTCTAGTTGCAATGCAGCCACTTTTTCTTTTGTGTAGATTATTTTTTTCATTACTTACTATTTAAGCACTATGGTATATGACTTGGCCACTTAGTTTAACCCAAGTAAATCCCAGCGATTTAAGTATTCTTCATTAAAATCACTGAATTTACGCATTGTGGTTTCGTTGTGTTTATTACCTCCCCGCCCAGGTGTATTACGCCAAATTTCGTGAGTTTCTGTAACGAATGTAGACACATCTTTACTGGGCACTATAAAGTACTCTGGCGGTTTATTATTATCATGTAAATTAACAAATACATAATATAGATTGTCGGCAAAGTATTTCTCAGACTTTTCGTTTAGTATCCAATCACGTTTTGAACGTCTATTTGTTTTAACTTGAATGGCAACCGACTTAGTGGCATCCTCATTAGAACATAGGATATCAACACCTTTAGTGTTTCTAAGAGTAATTGAAGCAATATAGCCACGAGCAGTAAGTTCTGCAGCCACATAATACTCACCAGCTACTCCAGACAATACCGAACTAAGTTTCATATTGGGCCTACCTTCCATATTGATTACTCTTCCGCTTTAGAAATAATTACGTTATCAAGCTCATTTGGATTAAATATTACATCCCAAGCCCACTTACCAAAACGGCCATCTACATTTACTGCCTTTATCCATTCATCTAAGAATTTACGCTTTCGCTCATTCTGCGGAGTATCTACGCCCTTTACCTCTAGTACTAAGTTGATGCCGTTATTGAGACGAATCAAAAAGTCAGGTATATAACGTCTGATTGTACCCCCCCACATATAAGGTATTTCAAATCCAAGATGGTCATTTTTAACCCAAGCCTCAACAAATTTACCGACGCCTTCATCGCTATCCAGAACACGAGAGACAGCCATTTCCCAACTACCATCACCAACCATGTGGCTAATATGACTTCTGTTTATTGGCTCGCTTTCTCTCCTGGTGTACCATGTGGGCATATCAGCTGTCGAGCGAGTGACATGCTGTTTGTCAAAAACTAGCTCAGTTGCATCTATAGATTCACTACCGAAGATTATTGCGTCAGCTATATGCTGTACAATTGTATTCATATTTAGCATCAATAGTACCTTCCTACGAATCGGTTCTTCATCTAGCATTGAAGTAAATTGAAGTTTATCGGAGTTCATAAATTGCTCCGTCAATTCAATAACTTTTGGCAGAAGTTCTAGTTTCGATTTACCTTCCCATTGTCCAGAAAGTTTTTCGACAATATCGCTGGCAACTCTAAAAACTACATGCTGAGGTCGATATTTCTCAGCTATATCTTGCAAGTCAATTTTTGATAGTGTATTTGTAGTTTTACCTTCAAGAACCGCGGCAAGTTCTGCGTATGTATCCGATTTTGAACTATCGATTTTAAGAGGTTCAATACTTTCTAGTGTAGTGGTAAATTCTACTTTGCGTTTATATTCAATTCTTAAGACATTTGGCCATGTTATCTCGAATTCTGCATTTTCTGGTACTACTTCTACTCGAGTCTGAGGGGATGGCGGAGGCGGAGGCGGGCCATCGGTACCTTCATTCGGTAAGAAGCTAAATGGTACACCAAAAATATTTACATACTCAGGGTCGAATAAACCAGTTTCTTTATTAACCTCATAGTTTACTCTACGCAAACCACGCCCAACAACCTGTTCACATAGCAGTTGGCTATTAAATGCACGCAAACCCATAATATGTGTGACATTTTTTGTATCCCAACCTTCAGAGAGCATAGCGACCGCAATCACATGTTGAATCTGCTCACCAGCACTTCGCGCCTTACCAACGCTATCCACTACTTCACGAAGTAGCTCATCACTTTTCAACTTCAATAATCGTTCTCGTTCTTCACTACTCAGTGAATGATTAGCGGCAACGATTGCTTCTAGATGGATACGATAATCGTCTTTTTTCTTTCCAGCAAATTCATCTGTGTCAGCTTCATTTTTTTCTTCTGCAGTGCTAAGTACCTTGGAATCAATTCTTAATATCTTGTCCTCGTCTTGTAACTCTTCTATCTCGAATCGTTTGGTTCTAAAGCTATGTTCTATTCGTGCCGCAGTCTCGGTACGGTTGCAAACTGTAATCATTACGGGCGGAATATCGTGGCCTTCTTTTATCCAAGCTTCTTTTGTCTCTTGCCAGTCTTTAGCGAGCAGATAATATGCATTACGCACAAGGTCGGGTAGCGGTTCTGTTTCCAATTCTTTACCTAGTTGATAACGAACATCATCGCTATTGTAGATATGATACAGCTTTGGTTTCATAGTTTGAGTATCTATATCCATAGAATCACTACGCACCACAATGCGTGGGGTCTTAACTAGACCAGATTCAATAGCATCATTTAGACCAAAGTCGCTAATTATCCAACCAAACAACAGTTCTTCGTCGGATTTTCGGCCCATAGGACGAAACGGAGTAGCAGACAAATCAAAACATTTAATAATTCCTCTAGATTTATTTAGCCTATCTAGGCCTTCCATCCACCTGGTAGCATCTTTTGCAGCAATCTCATGCTTAGTATAGTCAGATTCTTTTTCTCCTGGGTTGAGGCGCCAAGCATGATGTGCTTCGTCGTTTATGACAATAAAATTGCGTGCATCACTCATGTCTTCTAGCACTCGTCGTGTGTAAGCCTCATCACTTTCTACACCTATCTTTACCACACTTCGCTGCACCTCTTTGAGGGGCATCAGCATGTGCCAATTTACTATCTTTACTTTACCTTCGTACATTTTTGTCTTTAGGTCTGCTGGTACAATATCAAACTCATCATAGTAGTTCTGTGAATTGCTTGGTTGGAGTACACTCAGGCGGCTTTTTACTGTTAGACCAGGTGCTACAAGCAATACATTCTTACTAAAGCGTGTGTCTTGCCTGTATGTAGTCTTATTGATGATATTTATGGCCACGAGCATGGCCATTACTACAGTTTTGCCTGTACCAGTAGCCATCTTGCTACACCAGCGTGGAAAATCTCCGCCGTCTGTTGGTATTTCAACACCGACCTTATAGCTATCTGGCGCTTCATTGAGAAATAATATGGTTTCAATTGCTTCTATTTGGCAGAAAAAGAATTTTTGGTCTCGCTCTTCGGCATTCCAGTATTCAAACAGTCTTTTGCTGATGCCAGTTAGACCTGGTCTACCGTCGGTTTGCCATCGCCGTACTCGGTCACGAATCTGATTTGCTAATTCTATTTCTTTAAAAACTCCAGGGTCATCAAATGATTGAGAATCTGGAGTAGCTATGACATAGCCAGCAGGTCTTCTACCATCTACCTTGTCAAAGCTCTGTGTCTCTCTGTCGTAATACCAATGCTCGTTTGGCTCGGTATATGGCGAATTTATTATTAGTTTGTCTATGTTTTTGGCCATATTGTTACTCTAGATTCTTTATACAGAAAGACTCTATACCTCGATTATCGATAATCTTTACAGCACACCTTTTATATTCACCAGCCCCGAACGGTATAGATTCTGTACCTTCAAATTTATCTAGCAAACTTTCGTCTAGCTCTGCTTTTAAGTTCTTAGCAAGCTTATTCCAACCGTCTTTAGCACCTGCCATAGGGAAGAACACTTGAGTTGGGAACAAGCTACGGCCATCGTAGTCAGTATCAAGCATCCACATGGCGATTTCTTTTTTACCACCACTTTGCACCTCACCACTCTTAGGGTTGTAGTAGTCAAATCCGTCAACTGTAACGGTATATTTGTCACTATCTTTCTGAACAGACACATCTGGTTGGCCAACAAGCCAAAAGCTTTCACTACTACTCTGGCTTTTCTTGAGGTCACCTGTAAGTAGGTCTGTATTCATCTGTACTTTTAGTAGGTCTACACCAGCCCAATTAGTCTCGTCTATATCTTTTGCTGCCTCTGGGTCGAACTGAAATGCGGCAAACAGCAGCATTGTTGGTGCTGGCTTTGTATTGCCTGCTTCTTCAATTGCAAGCTCCACTTGTCGCTGCTCAAGTGGGGCATGGTCTGGTCCAAAACTTACCAGGACTCGTTTGCCGTCGATAGTTTCAGCTTCAGCATGTAGGTAGCGTGTGCCTTGCAGTAACTCAACCCGAGCAAACTCAAGCTTCTCACCACCTTTTGCTCGTATGCCAGATTTTAGTAATTCAGACCGCCAGTCATCTTGCCTTGCCGTTTCTCCTGTACGAGCAACGCTATTGTCAACGGATTCAATGCTTTTAATATCGTCGATAGACTTTACAGTTATGGCAGGTATGGCTTCAACAGTAAATGGACCAGCGACTCTTAAAATATTTGTATCCGTAATTGGTTTATCATACAGTGTCTCATCGTTAGTTGGTTCGTTATTTGCAATCGAACCTAGTGTAATGTGTGGTACAGTTTTGTAAATAAACCCTCCGCTTATACCCTCTGTATCATGTGCAAATTTATACCATTCAAATGTACTTGTAAGGAGTCTTTGTTTTGCCAGCTGAATTGATATCCGAGATGTATCAACAGTTATCCACCTACGACCCCATTGCTCAGCAACATATGCAGTTGTGCCTGACCCACATGTTGGGTCAACAACTAAATCTCCTGGGTCAGAACACATAAGCATGCATCTTTGGATAACTTTTCTAGATGTCTGAACAACATAACTCAAGTCAGTCTCACCATGAGTATCATCCCAGAGATTATGGAGTGGCTGCACTGGAAAATCATCATGGTATTGCACAAATGTAGGTAACCCGCCAGGAGCCATTATACGATTATTCTCAATAAGTTTTTTCATACCCTCTTTATGTGTACGCCAACTCTTACCAACACACTTATAAGTTTTTCCTTCAAAATCAAAGTCATAAGTGCATGACTGAGTATAGCCTGAAGATTTTAAGGCACTAGTAAAAAATACCTTTGAATTAGCAGGTAACAGTGAGGGGTCATTTTTTTCTTCAGATGTCATTTTTCTTCTTTTGCCATCGTTAAATTCAACCCATGTATATCCTGTATTTTTACCAATAGCTTTATCGGCATATAATTCTCTGTACTTAATTTGTTTTTTGTCTTTTGCGTACCAAATTATGTAATCCGAGATACCTGCAAGCCCTGTACTGCCTAGGGGTAATGTTTTTTTGAAAGTTATCAAGCTAAAAAAATTATCTTTCCCAAAAACTTCATCCATAAGTTCTTTGATATGGTGTAAATTCTCATCGTTAATTTGCACAAAACAACTGCCAGTATCGTTCAGTAATTCTTTTGCTAAAAGTAGCCTATCTCTCATGTAAGAAAGATAACTATGTATACCTAGTTCCCAAGTATCTCGGAAAGCTTTTATCATTTCAGGCTCACTACTTAGGTCATCATCTTTGCCGTCCTGCACATTTCTCTTGTCCGTAAAGGGCTGAAAGTTAGAGCCGTACTTAATACCATAGGGTGGGTCTATATAAACCATTTGTACTTGTCCAGCCATACCTTCTTTTTCAAGCAAGCTGTTCATAACTAGCAAACTATCGCCAGCAATAAGTCTGTTGGCCCAGGCATTTTTGTGCTGATAGAAACTTACTTCTTCACGAATAGGTCGATGGTCGAATGGTTGCTCAAAGAGACTGTACTGGTAGTTATCAATGTTTTGGTTGTGTACTTGTTGGATTATCGACTTGGAGTCTATACGCTCATGCACATGTATACTAACAGTATCTACATCAAGCTCGCTTTGTTCTTTTTTGCCAGCCCAAACAAGCGTGGGGTCTAAGTGTGGGTCGTAAGAATACTGTTTCTGGCCGTCCTCGGGGTCGTTAGCTTCCTTTACCATACCGACCTGTGGGTTGTTCAACCTGGTTTTGTCGGTATGTTTGTACTGCTCTATATCTTTGGTCTTGACGAACGCTTTTACTACTTTTCTCCTCGGCATAATATAATACTCCTTATCTGTGTTGGTTATGAGGAATTTATAGGTATAACCTATTTATACATAATCTTACATCTTATAGTAGTTTAAAACTAGTTATTTATGGTATATATAAAGCAATAAGAACTAAAAGACTTACCTAGAATTTAAGCATAAGCATTATAATAAAACACTAGACTTGTCAACGTGCTCATGCTACACTGTATCTAAATATCGTACATTACAGGTTAATATGGTTTTTTCGCATTACATTGGAGGGGTTCATTTGAGATTGTTTTTACAGGCACAAAGCCCCTTCGGGGGCTTTTTGTTTTTGTATACTAACAATTATTTAAATAACTTACAAAATAATAATGCCAGCGTAGCTCAGTTGGATAGAGCAGATGTCTACTAAACATCGTGTCGGGGGTTCGAGTCCCTCCGTTGGTGCCAAAACAAACACAAAAACTAAAAATACCCTTAAATACGTAGAGAGCCCGTTAAGGCTCTCAGATGTCTACTGTTTTTAATTGTAGCATAGAGTTTTAGTGTACACAAAATTATGTGTTAATAAGCACACAATATAATCCGTAATAAAACCCTTTACAGTCTTACGTGAACGAGTTTTTTTCGGTATTTTTTGCGGACTGAGCCAGTTTACCCTATTTGATTGAACGGGCTTTGAATCCAGTTCGGTATATATTTATATTAGCGGCACTAATAATGACTCTGGTGAAATTCCGCAAGATTCTAGACGAGCCCTGTGAGAATTTACATTATCCCGATAGTCCTTCATATATAGTTCGCCGTAAAGTTTGCTACTTTCTTTAATTGCTTCAATTGAATAATCTGATTTCAGTAAATCATCCATAAACCTTGTGTAAATTTCATTATTACTATTATGTATATCTAGGGCATTTTTTTTATTGTCTGCACATAATTCAGCTCGCATTGCATCATCGGTTATAGTATTTGACGATGAGGTTGGTGTCGAACTTGGTGTTAATGTAGTAACTGGCTGTGGTGAGTTGTTTGGTGGAGTAATCTTATTCTCTACTTCTGTGCTGGTAGTGTCGGGCTTGTTAATCAAAATTACATTTTTTGGTTTATTTCTCTGGCCAATAATTGCATTTACACCTTTATAACTTCCAAATACAACAACTGGTATAAAAAGTAAAGCTAGCACCAATAAATATAGCTTCCTTTTATTGCGTCTTTTACTACTTTTATTCAACTCTTTTAAGAATGAATCATCCATCTGGTAACCCCTTTGTATATATTTTACTCCTAAGTATCGCAAAGCTCCATCATTCTCGCACCCCATAGGCACCAATTAAGGACTGTTGATGTCTTCGCAATAAATCATTAGTAATGCCCAGTATTTATAGAAAAAATTTTTATGGTGTATTAGATATTAGATGTACAACTTGCAAAACAGATAAAAGCCTTAGTTACTTGTACTATTTACTTGATATATTGAATGGCATATATAGAGCATAGGTTATACTTGCCTCTAGATTATGTCTAGTCTTGACTTAACGCTTTGGGTTTGATATAGTGTAGCTAATAAGCACCGAAACCCTTTACTCATAGATAGCGACCTGGGGAGTAGTGAAAATCTAGGATAAATAGCCCCTAGAATTCAACATTAACTAATGTGAATTCGGGGGTGTTTTGTTCTCTGAACCGAAAACGACCATATCTATAAATAAAGCTCGTAAACTACTCGGAACTGTTGGCGAGCCGATGAATGATGCTGAAATAACTGAGCTCATTACACAGCTAGAGGTGTTAGCAAGTACTGTAATTGAAGCATTCATAGTTCATAAGACTAATAGTTAGGTGTATAATATGCTTATGAATAGTTCTAAACCTACTACTAGTAGTAATGCCATAATCTATATCAGAGTTTCTACCTCTGAACAAGCTGATAATAACTTGAGCCTAGATTCTCAACTTGATGCATGCCAAGAATATGCAAAACGGCTTGGCTACAATGTATTGGAGGTCTTTCGAGAAGAAGGTGAATCTGCTAAAACTGCTAACAGAACTGAGTTTTTGAAAGCAATTGAGTTTTGTAACAAGAATAAAGGTAATGTAAGTGCTTTTATTGTCTGGAAGCTAGACAGATTCTCTCGAAATTCTGCAGACCACCACGCTGTAAAAGCTATCTTGGCTGGCTTAGGCGTAACTGTTAATTCAGTTACCGAACCAATAGATGACTCAGTTACGGGCAAGCTGATGGAGGCTATACTTGCTGGTTTTGCTGAGTTTGATAACGGGCTGCGTGCTGAACGCAGTAAGGGCGGGATGGTTAGGCGTACGGCTCAAGGCTCATGGCAACATGGTGCCCCTACGGGTTACGACTGTTATAGAGACTCACAAGGGCGAGCTACTCTCAAACAGAATAAACTTGCTCCTCTCATTGCTAGACTACTGCTAGCATTCAATAGCGGCCAATATAGTCAAACAAAAATTACCCAATTAGCCGAAGATATTGGTCTGAGAAATAAGAAAGGTAAGCCATTTGGAATGCAAACAATTATCAACTGGCTGCGTAATCCTGTTTATGCTGGGTTGGTAGATACTACCTTGTCTGAAGAAAGAATTGAAGGAATACATGACGGACTAATTTCTGTAGAACAATTTACTGTGAACCAAGAGATACTAAGTGGTAAAAGAAGAAAAGACGTTTTAGTAAAAAGTGATAAGAGCGACTACCCTCTTAAAGTAGGTGGATTTATCAAGTGTGCATTGTGTACTAATGCATTAACTGCTAGTGCACCTCGTGGCAATGGGGGCAGATACCCTAGGTATAGCTGTAAAGTATGTAGGAGTTCAGTTATTAAAAAACCTGTTGGAGCAAGCAAAGACTTAGTACATAAGGAATATCAAGAACTACTTGCCAAAGTAACCCCTTCTCAACCCGTTTTAAAGCTTTTTGAAACAGTTTTAATCAAGCAATGGGATAAACATCATGCGAGTGTAGAAAAACTGCGATATGAGCTAGAGGACCAGATAAGAGAGTTAGAATTACTCAAGCGAAAAACCGTAACCCGATTTGTAAAAGATGAACTGACAATTGAAGAAAAGACACAGTTAGTAGACCAGGTAGAAGCCGAAATTATTGCACTCCAGCTAAAGCGTTCAGAGCTAGTAGAGAAAGAGGTAGATACCAAGGCCGTAGTAAAGTATGCAACCTCTTTTATGGGTAATGCTGCTAAGTTATGGCAGGATGCTCCCCTAGAACAAAAGGTATGGTTCCAAAAGTTGGTATTTCCTGAAGGTTTGGAGTATGAATTTGGAAAAGGTTTTAGAACCGCCAAATTAGGGGTTTGTTATGAAGTGATTGGCGAATTTGCCAAAGATAAATCCATTCTGGTGGGCCTGGTAGGAATTGAACCTACGA
>CAYMHI010000017.1:0-15417 GCA_964390265.1 uncultured Candidatus Saccharibacteria bacterium
CAGCGGGGCTGGTAGATTACCTTAGGAGCAACAATCGCTCTACCGAGGTCACATCGCCCACTACCGGGCAGCTAAATTTATTTGGTTAGCTCTATAGCTTGAGCTGGTGGCGAAAAGTTGGTGCAAGGCTGCTAGTATAATGCGATCAATTGACCGCTTCTGTTGCCAGGGTATATACCTACCCCCGCTTACCACTCAACCATGTTGAGCGTAGCTGTTCGCAAAAGGCAGCGACTACTTGTCGCGGTGCGCCAACCACTCTTCACGAGCGGCCTGCTCTTCGTATACACGCAGAGCTTCGCGGGCACGCATGTCACGCTCTGCGTGCTCTTCTGGCGACATCGTCACCACTTTCTTGCCTTGCTTGGCCGTATCGACCATTTCTCACCCCCTTGTATTCTAGACATTAGGTACTGCCCAGTAGTATAGCAAACTTTATTTATTATGTCAATACTTATTTACACTTTTTTTGTATTATAAATCTCTCTCGGTTATTTTATTTGATAAATAGTGTTATAGAGGTACAATACTATGGTATTTTTGTAATCAAAAATCCCGCCTTAACTTAATAAAACGGGAATTTATACATAGTATTTTGAAAAATATTGTTCGGGCAGGTAGTTGATAAGGCTAGATAGAACACTCAAAAATGGGTTCAATGCTACCCTTAGCTCGTATAGAGGTATATTACCGGCACGGTAGTTTGCCATCATCATCCTCGCTGGCTCCATAGTGCCAAACACAAAACCAAAAAGCTGCTCTGGATCTGATAGTTCAACGCCCTCGTCCATAAAATCTAGAGTTCGAACTAGCGCAACGTAATGCCTGGCTATACCTATCTCACCAAGTTCGGGCATAGCCCGTAATTGGTCTAAGAACTGAGTAACGATTTGCCAATTGGGCTCTGCCACAGCTCACCTCCTCACAAGTAGGTGCTATTGGTGTACTATCTGTACACATCGCCATGATTATACGTAATTTATTAACTTTAGTCAATTGTTATACCACAAACCAGCAAAATAATTCGCTAAAAATAAAAATAGCCCCAGCCGCGCTTTGCGTGGCTGAGGTAGGCTATAACATGTCTCGCTAGCTAGCCCAAGTACGGGCTTTGTTGTCCTTCGCTCAAGGCGCAGGCACAGAAGCTGCAAGACTGTGTTGTTTGTCGCACCTGGGCGACAAAAGTCTGGGCTTAGCGCCCCAGAGACTGAGTCGGAAAAATAGTGTAATGAACTTGAGGGTCCAAAGCACATTTATCCGACTGAATTTTTCATTTAGACTTTTTAACCTTACGGTCTAGCTGTCCAGGCTCCTTACAGGTGCAGATGAACCAATCAACTACTCAATAGGTTATCCACTTTCCATTTCTTCCTTTCAAGTTTGCTAATGGCCACAGCCAGCCCGGGACCCTCCCGGGCACCTCACCTCCCCCGCCTTAGGGGAACACGAAGGCTAGAGAGCCCCCATACCATCACCCCCTTGGTAGGTTGTGGTGAGATTAGCTTTAGTTAATATAACAAACTACTTGTGTTTTGTCAATAGTTTTAGACAAAATATGCTATTTTTGATTGTCCCAAGCCATCTCAAAAAGTTGGCGCAGCAGCCCAATAATTTCTTTGCTCTCAATTGCTATGCCTACCGAGTTCTTGCCGTTGTAAGTAGAGATAGTTGCAGCATCTTCGTAGAGGTTAATATCGGCTTTTATAGGAAAGTTGACTTTTCTTGTTTCTCTAAGTAGGCTACGGTCAGTTTTTATCTCACCATCAGAGTATGAATAAATTAATTTACTCGATATCTTTTTGCGTAATCTTTTTTTGGAGTTACCCTCAATTATCTCTGGAAACATCTTCTTTACTTCATCAATATTGGCCATGCCGTAAGTTAGAGAGTTGGGCTTAGTTTTGCGTCGATAATGCTCAAACATATTGAGTGCAGCGTCGGCACTTTTGTAAAACCTCACCACCGGCGCATCGTCGCCATCAGTTGCACGAGACACTTCTTTGAGCCCGGGTAACAAGTTTTTTAACTCAGATTGTTTTTGGGCAATGGCCTGGCTTTGAGTTTGCAAGTACCTCTCAATAGCTACGGGTGGCTCAGCTACAAAGACGGTTTTTTTGCCTTGTGTGCTTTCACTTACCAAGCCCATTTGGGCTAGCTCATCGAGTATTACGTAGGCAGTCGCCCTATTAATTTCGGCCTGCTCAGCAATTTTTTGTACCGCACTAGGGCCCAAAAAAAGTGCCGCTACGTATACCTTGGCTTGTTTGTCGCTAAAGCCAACAGATTGGAGCTTGGCAGCGAGTTCTATAATTTGCATAATTCACCTTTGCGTATTAATTACTAAAAGCTTAACAATTTTATAGCTTGTTGTCAAGGCTTTTCAACATAATATTGCAACTAGATTTAGCTCCTTATGGTGAGTTTTGAGCGGTAATAGAGTGATTTAGTCAACCAAACGTGGCATATTGCACTCACTTCTAATATGCCGCTCTACCTCTGCCCTCTTGCTTTCTTTTACCTTCAGCTCACTTACCCATTCTCTATTAATAACAATTTTGACTACAGAATAGTTTGGCCTACTTAAATCGTTAGGGTCGGGTTTTTGGGTGCCAGACTTAAAATCGACTGCATACTTTCTGCCAGTCAAAGTAGTAATATATAAATCTACCCCTTTAGCATCTTCTTCTATAGTTGGGTGTGCTACTTTAGCAACATCACTCATTTTACTAGCAACCTCAAAACCAATTACCTCAGCTACAACTTCGGCAATTATTTGCTTAGCCATGTCTTCTGGCCATTTGCCCACCCCTATCATCCAATGAATTAACTGATCGCGAGTAAAAGACCCATCACAATATTGAACAATTATTCGGAGTATATGGTTAAAACTAATTAAGCTTCTTTTGAGATTATCATATTTTTTTTGTTCTTTGTCTGTAAGGCGCCGACCCTTTAGTTTGTCTAGTGCTTGTTGGTTTTCTAATGCCATAGGTGCATCCGTAATAAACCTACAAAACCTTGCTTGTTCTGGACTAACTCGTTTGGGGTTGTCTAAAAATCGGGCTTTTAGAGCCAATTGCACTTCAACTTCTGGTGGTGTAACCATTAAGTGCACTCTTTTTTTAGTACTTTCACCTACCACCTTATCTAAGCTAAAAGTACTGTTTTCATCACTTACTTGTCGGGCTAGGCTCTGAAGGCGCCTAAACTCTCTTTCGTGTTTGCCTTTCAACTTAGTAACCGCCGTGCGTGCCGCTGTTGCCTTATCAAATTCTTGCTTTTTGGCCACCACCACCTCGGCAAACAGCTCAAATTGAGACCTTTTGGGCACTTTGGGCTTAGCATCTTGAGCCTTTGCTGGCTCTGCCACTGGCGCTTTGGTTGCTACTTTCATACTGCTTATACTAGCATATAATAGCAGTTTGCACCAAGAAGGCTTTACATACTGGCTGTTTTGCGCTATACTTTCATCTGTTACACAAATATCTATAGCAAGTGAATTTATAATTACAGGAAGACATCACAACTAAAATGCCCATAATCAAATCAGCCAAAAAAAGAATGAAGCAAGCCGAAAAGCGTCGCGCCTACAATGTTGCCGTCAAAACTACCGTAAAAAAGCAAATTAAAGCTGTCAAAACCGAGGTAGCTACCGGTGATGTTAAGAGTAATAAAGCACTTATACTAGCCATTGCCCAGCTCGATACTGCAGTTAAAAAAGGCGTGCTGCACAAACGTACCGCCGCTCGCAAAAAATCGCGTCTTACTCGCGAGTACAATGCTGTAGCTAAGAAACCATTTGGCACCGAAAACCCCGGCAAGCCAGGTGCAAAAAAGACCATTAAAAAAGCTGTGGCCAAAAAGCCCACACCAAAAAAGACTGTTACTGCCAAATCGCCAGCCAAAAAAGCTACACCTAAGAAAAAATAAACACAAATAGTTTGATCAAAAAAACCGAGCTGAATTGCTCGGTTTTATTGTGTCTATTTCGCTCTTGTATAGAGCTCATCAGTAAAACTAAGAAGTTTTAGATAGACGCCGCCAAAGAGCTAGATGATCATTGCTGATCAAATAATGCTGCTCTTTGACGGCTTGTTGCCACCCTAGGGTTGATTACCTAGTGGCGGTTGGTGACTGCCCTTGGACTAGCCGCCCGAATTTTCTTGCCTGGTCTGTAGCTCGTCGGCCATTTGCTGGATGCAGACGACTAACTGAGTGGGTGTCAGGCCACTTACTGGCTCACCACATGAGGCGTTGTCGGGGGTGTTGTCTCCACCCTCCGGCTCTTCTCCCTGAGGGCTGAGACTCACCAGCTGCGGTGAGATGGTGTTGTTGGCACTGATGTCCAGGCGGTAAACAACCCGCCCGTTCAGCTCGCCGAAGGCGCGCCAGACATCACCATCAACCGGAACGAACTCGACCAGCTTCCCACCGTTGCTCCTGAACGTACCCACGTTCTCGACGAAGTAGTTCAGGGCGTCGGCTTCCAGGTTGTCGATGTTGATGCGTCGAGGATCATCGTCCGCGAGCACATAGACATCGAGCTGGTTGAGGTTTCCGGACGAAACTTCATCCGCCGGCGAAACCGCGTAAGCCACGAACAGCTCTGAAGAGCTATTTCGAAGCGTCAGCGGAGTCACCCACTCCAGTCGCCCAGTATTAGCGTTGCGGAGCAAGTACTCCGAGACGTTCCCTTCCTGGACTTCCGAGGTGGCAGGTTCGTACCCGAAGCCGTAGTTGTTGCGGTTCTTGCGACCCGCAGCCCATTCCACCTGGGTGCGCTGAGTCTCCACCAACGAAGCCGGGTAAACCGGCCCCGGGTAATCACCTGGGTCCGCCGAAGCGACGTAGGTGAGTTGGGTTTGACCGTTGCTACCACGAACCGTCACGAGTCCACCAGCGGTGTCCACGGTACGGCTAGCAGTGCGCACCTGCCTCGTCATCGGAACCACCACGATCGGCTCATCGCCGTCGCAATAGCCCCAGACATCAGAGATGGTGAAACGGAGAGCTGGGTACTCCTCCGCCAACAGGTTGTTCAGCGAGTTTCTCTTGCTCCCGCCGAATGCCTCATCGAGCGCAAACTCGCCCTCAAAGAGGCACTGGTTGGCTTCGCCCTCGCCCTCCCACTCGGCCACGCCACCCAGCGCTTGCTGGGTGCCACTTCCGTCGAGAATTCCGCTCCACCGCGGTGACTCACCGTTCAGGTACGCCATCGTGGCCTCGTTGAGGCTGACACGCTGACGATCGCCTGTCGAGCGAGTCAACGCGAAGATGGCGCCGTTGAGTGAACCGATCCGCGGATCCCAGCCAGCAGCGTCGAGCGTACCCTCCCTGACACAGGAAGGAACGTCAGCACCGCCAACCAGATCACACTCCTCACCTGACGATTGGGTTGCCCCATCCGTCAGGCGTTGAAGTGAGTTCGGTGGATCAGTGACGTCCGGAACATAGAAGGTAGTTGCCTGGTTGTAGTACCGGGCCTCGTCCTTGTCGTTGTCCCATGCCACTCGGAACACTTGAACCACCGAAACGATCGCCAAGAGTGCCACGAAGACTGCGACGACCCGTAATGGACCGCTCGTCAACGTACGCTCCGTGCGCTCGTAGTACCGATCTCCGGCATCAATCGTTTGCTCGTCGTACATCAAGATGACGACGGTGCCGATCAGCCCAATCGCCAGCCAGGTCCAGAGCATGACGCTACCGGACCAGAAGTTGGCCAGCATGAACTGATCGAGCTGCTGACCGAAACGGAATCCTTCCATGAGGTAGTGCAGGATACCCCAGAGGACGGCATACAACGCCGGCATCCAGAGCCACCACACCGCAAGTGTTGTGAGTTTGCTTTTTATGCTCATTAGAGCCTTCTTTCTTGTTGGAAATGTACATAGACGTATGGTGTCTTGACCTGAGCTGTAAAAGCCTCAACTCTGTTTTTGTGAGTTGTTGTTTAAAAACAAGGTTAAGATTTTTAGTTCGTGAAAGAAATAGTATCACACCCCGCTACATATGTCAATAGGTTTTTAGCAAGTATTTATATAAAAATAAAATAAGCCTTAAGAATAATCTTAAAGCTTACTAAATCTACGCTGAACAGTTACACATCTAGGCTAATGCCAATTGAGCACAGTAGCATTTTTTTGGCTTTGGCTGGCCCTAGGGTAGTTCTATCGGGCCCAAGGCGAGTACCAATACAGGTATAAATAGTGCAAGTATGATCGAGGTACTCTTCTACCGCACCAAAATAACCACCCTGAACATATAGCTCGTGTATATGGCTATGTCCAATTATCGCCGGGTAGGTGTGCCATACAATATCGTTTGGACTAACTGCAGACACTGCTCTCTCCTCGCTATGGTTGAGGTTGTAAGGTACAAACTTACGAGCGAGTATAGCACCAAGCACCAAATTATTAAAGTACGCTTAGCTTATAAATTAAATCCTCCATAGCATCGCGCGAGGTTCGCTCGCCACTCTTTACGCTAAAATCGCTGTCTACAATTAATTGGTAGGCTTGTTGCAATTGAGCCATAGACATGTTTCTAACCAAATTCTGGGCCTTAGAACTAGCGTAAGGCGAAATGCCCAAGTCTTTCTGCCAAGTATTGCCTTTACCCTCGTTGTCTTTAGCTAGCACCATCACCCGGTATTGGTAAACTATTGCGCCAAGTATCTTCTGATCGGCCTCGCCAGCTAGTACGAGATTGTTGTAAAGTTCAGTTGCCCGCTTTGCATCGTGGCGCGTAATGGCATCGGTCATCATAAAGGCTGTTTGCTGAAGATTGGGCACCACCAGCTCGTCGATATTCTCGGTGGTAATTTTAGAATTGTATGCTGCAAGCTTTGTTATTTCATTACGTAGCTGCCACTGGTCGTTACCCACACGTTCTATGAGTACACTTATTGTTCTATTGTCGGCCTCGGCGCCACAATTTTGTATTTCTTGTTTGACCCAAGCCACCAGTTGGGCTGGGCCCAGCAAAGTAAAATTCTTGGCACTTTTAATCTTGCTAAGGGTCTTAAAATATACGCTGCGTTTGTCTACTGATCTGTCGGTAATAATTACATTGGTACTGTCTGGAATAGCCTTTAGCAAAGCCTCCATCTTATCGGCGGTTAGCTTGTGGGTGCTCAGCTCACGCACAATTATTAACCGGCTAGTAACAAACATTGGTACCACCGATAGTGCATTGAGCAAATAACTTAGGTTGCGCTCGCCCATATCAAAAGTTTCTAGGTCGGCATCGCCACCGGTTTTTTTGATGTACTGAGCTTTGATATCGGCTATGCGCTGAGCTATGGCGTAGCTATTGTCACCGTAAAAATAAAATATCATAGTACTAGTATCTGGCAACAGGTAGTAAGTATCAAGTGTGCTCAGTTTTTATTGTTGCCCAATATGCTAGTTCGTGATATATTCTTTGTTGCTTACTCAAACGAGTAAATGTACCCCAGACTAGAGAGGCAGATATGTTTGAAGGACTAACGCCTAAGTTGGTAGATAGAATTGTGCTCACAGAGTTGCAACCGATTATCGAAGAACGTATGGAGATTGGTGGCGATAAGCCTAGTGCTCTGAACCGCAAGCAAGGTCACCTAGTAGTACTACGGGCAGTACCTTGGCAGCCACGTTATCACAACTCAGAAAGCGATGCTTTTCGCAGCGAAGTGATCTTGCGTGAGTACACCTGGTGGAACGGGCTCGACGAGCTAGAAAAGCCGTTCGACATGGTGGCGCGCTCCAAGGCGTTCGCATCGTTTGTGACTGGTCTACCCAGCCACAAGCTCAACAAATACCCCTGGATGTATCAGCAATGCTGGACTCGCTGGGGCGGTAGTGCAATTCTCAAGCCCGAAGGCGCCAATGTAGCACTAATTGTGGCCTACAGTGGTGGTAAGGCCAAGCAAGACCGAAAGGTCGCCAAGCGTGGTCTCAAGCTAATTGCCGAGGCTTGTCTTTGGCAGTTTGAGGACGAAGTACTTCCCCACCAAAACGTAATGTGGATTGGTGGGCAGCCGCCAGTTTCGACTCAAAGCCATATGCGCCCCGGTGCACCCACCGGCATGCACGACGGAACGTAGTTAATATATACCTCAACGAAAGTTGGGGTTTTTATATAAAATCCCGGCATCTCTGCCGGGTATTGGATTATATGTCATTACCCTCATCCTCTATTTCATCTAAGTTGTCGAACTGTTGAGCCAACCATGTATTTCTACTTATTTCATCTATAATGTCGGCCCTAAGCTGCCTACCATGCTCTGACTGTGACCAACCACAGGTGTCACAATATTCTGAGCCACCTAGACCGCCCGAATAATTTTCGCAAGGGCCTTCACTATTGCGCGGTTTTTTCACATTAGCTCGCCCAGTCATTTTTTTTCACCTTTCTCGCTTAGGGCTATGAGCTGAGCTCGCATAGCCGGTGAATGATTTGACTGGTGAAACCCACATTCTGTGCACGATTTACCAGCATCGCCCTTAAATGTCTCACAAGGATATTTTGCTCTGTTGTTTTTACCAATTCCCAACAGCGAAAAGAAAGACTTAATAATGAACATTTCTCCCCCTTAGATCAAGGTACCAACTTAATAATTATTATAGCACTATCTATTTATTGGAGGTAATTTTTGGCAATGAGTACAAATATGGGTGCCGCGCCCAGCTACCCTTATCTTTTTTATGGGTCGGCCACAATTGGGGCAGGGTTGGCCATTGAGCCTAAAAACCTTGGCAAACTTAAGATAACTACCTTTTTTACCCTCAGCGTCTACGTAGTTGCGATCGCTACTACCACCCAGCTCAATGCTAAGTTTCATTACCTCGCGCAAAGAGTTAAAAAGTCGCTTGAGCTTAATTTGGCTTACATCTCCCGCCTTAGTAGCCGGATGTATGCGGGCCATAAACAAGCCCTCGTCGGCGTAAATATTACCTACTCCGGCCAAAACTGTCTGGTCAAGGATGGCCGCTTTGATAGCCGAGCCACTACGTTTTTGAAGTGCAGAATTAAATTGTTCAAAAGTGTAATTATCTTCTAGAGGTTCGGGACCCAATTTGCTCAAAAACTTATTATTAACATATAAATTTTCTGATGGTTCGAGCTTAACCCAACCAAACTTGCGTTGATCGTTAAAGTACAGTTTGGCGCCATTGGTAAAAGTAAATGTGACTCTTGTAGAGCTATTGGGTAATTGGCTCACCAAGCTGTCGTTGGGGTGGCCGGCGCCAAAACGTTTTTTGCCGTCTACAAATACCAGCTGACCGGTCATCTTAAGATGTATTAATAAACTATAGCCGCTCACAAGCGGAATAATAATTACTTTGCCACGACGATCTACTCTCTCGATTGTAGAATTTATTAAAGCATTGGCCACAAGTTTGGGAGGGTTAGGAAACCCTTTGGGCCAATCAAAATCTATCGAATCTATCTGTAGGCCGGGCAAGTATTGTTGAAGGCCCAAACGAACTGTTTCTACTTCTGGTAATTCTGGCATATAGCTATTATAAACCAAAGGTGGTACATTCTATATTTTACTAAGCATCATTAAATATTGATGTAATAATGTAGTTATGGTATAATACATGTGTTCGTTCTTTCACACTTCTCCAGACTACTCAGAAAGTTAAGACAATGCCTAGATACTCAATCGTTGTAACTTGCAAAGAAGACACTCCTAAACATTTTGAAATCACGCGTGGTGGCTTTCACCCCAGCCGTGAGCCAGTTGAACTGCACACCACCGACCCAACCAAACTCAAGTACGTGCTACTAACGCACATTGGCAACTTTGAGCGTGAATATGGTTGCCCCGATGCTGGCGGACATATCCTTACCAAAGAAGACCTGCCGAACCTTAAGATTCGTAAAGGCACGATTATGGTAGAGTGCCAGCACGGCGGTGTGGAGTACATGCCATCTTTTCGGGTTTGCAGTAACTGCGGTTGGAAATGCTGGGGCGGAACTGGTTTTGGCGATGGCCAATTTTTCTGTTGGCACAATGGGTGTCAGAAGAAATGGTCCGAAAAAGCAAAAGCCCATAAGCGCGCCGCTATTGAGAAGCATAGCTCAGAAGGGCTGTGTATATTCGATCAAGCCTGGATAGGCTTATGCTCAAACGAGGCACTCACCGGACATAGCGTCTGTAGCGACCATCTTGGCATTCAATGCCGCTGTGGCGCTCAAGCTACCAGAGAATGTAGCAATGCCGGTTCGCTGGTGTGCGGTAGGCCACTTTGTGACGAGCACAAATGCCTACAACATTCATAGTTGCCCAGCCACCGCTCATCTAAGTAGTAAGTATCCCACCCTGGTGACCCAGGGTGGGTTTTTTGTTATTTACGCCTTCTGGCAATCATCTGCTGAGCTATTTCAATAGCCTGATCGCGAGTAGTAATTTTGCCGTCGGCAAATAGTTTTTCTAATCGATCTTTTATTCTACCAATCAGTGGCTCGTCTGACTTTTTAAATTCTGGTATCAAATCTTTTATAACTGCACCGTCAACACCAAGATCGCGGGAAATGCTAGGATTTTGAGCCTCTGGTGGAAGTAATTGGTGTGCCTCCCACATCGTTACAATCTTATCAAAATTGGGTTTTTTACCCTTCTCTCCTTCGGTTGCCACACTACTATGACTAGCTATGCCATCAGCTCTATGTAGCTCTAGTAAGTCGGCAAAGGCTGGATGATTGAACATTCTATTACGCGCCTGACCACCAAAATTTGGTAGTTGACCAACATTAATATGCCACTTGATCATCCACTTGATGTTGGCTTTTTGCTTGTTGGTGAATTTAAGACGATTGAGTATGTTCTCGGCCATTTTTTCGCCAAGCTCGGGATGACCATAAAATTTAAAGTAGTTGGGGTCTTCAGTTGCCCTTTGAGTGAGAGGTTTACCAATATCGTGTAACAATGTAGCCCACAAGAGTTCTTCGCTGGCATCTGGCGGCAAAGCCTCCATTATAAGCAGTTGATGAACCCACACATCGCCCTCGGCGTGGTACTTGGAGCCTTGGTCTACACCTTTACCAGCGGTTAGCTCAGGCAAAATGCTATCGAGTATGCCTAACTCATCTAGGTCTTCTAAGCACTCACGTCGCGACTGAGCCGTACGCAGCATAGCCGAAAGCTCGCCGCGTAACCTCTCACCCGGAATACTTTCTAGGACACCCTCGGCTACTGCATCTTTTAGGACTTGGTGGGTCTTAAGTTCATACTCAAAACCAAAACGGTTTTTGAACCGCACTGCCCGCAATATGCGTAGTGGATCTTCTTGTATTCGCTCGCGCGGCTCTCCCACAAAACGAATAAGTTTGTTTTTCAAGTCATTAAGACTTTCACCTATATAGTAACCAATACCATAAGCGGGATCGAGTGCAATGGCATTGATGGTAAAATCGCGTCGTTGCAGATCTTGCTCTAAGGTAACGCCCTCGGTATTTACCTGGGTGGCTTGGCGGCCGAGGTGGGCCTCGAGATCTTGGCGGTAAGTTGCTACCTCTAACTCAACTCCATCAATTGTTACTCGACTCACGCCGTAAGCTTGAGAGGTATCGGGTGTTTTAGATTTTTCAAATAAGCTTTCAATGTCTTTTTCACCCGCACTGGTTGCTAAATCGTAGTCTTTGGGGTGTTGGTGCATTAATAAATCGCGCACCGCCCCACCTATTATTACAGCTTCGTGGTTACATTGGTGCAATAATTTGGCGGCCTTAACGGCCTGTTCCCACTCCGATGGTGGGGCTATCTGTTCGGGATCTGGCACAAACTCAAAACGCTGCAAGTGTACTCCTTCTACTACCTCGGCCTCATGCACGACTTTGTGTATTTTATCTGGTTGGGGCTGAGTAGAATCATGAGTAGAATCATCTGTTGTTGGGTTTTGAGGCTCCATAGGTTAATTTTATACCAAAAAGGCCTAAAATGGCGATTATATGGTGTAATAAGTTATGAGGTTAAATTAACAAAACTATTGACTATTATGCCATTTTATGCTAATATCTATATGTTCATATCCGTACCTACAGATACAGGAGGGGTCAATGACCCTCGCAACAGAACTATTCAACCTTGCCATCAGGCTTGATGGTGTAGACCTCGAACCCGAAGCTGATGGCTACCTCGGTGAGCTCGAAGGCCGGCAGCTTGTGCTGTCACTGCGTCAGCTGCCCGGCAACTTCACACCGGTGCGGGTAGACAATCGCAAGAGCGTCGCCCTCGCCAAGAACCACGGCACCGATAACTACCGTGTGTTCGCCACCAAGATGTCTGTGAAGTTGTCTAACCCGAAGGGTGCTGGCTACAACACCTCGGTGTACCACACCGAGTACCCCAACAACATGGTCTGCGTGATCGAGATCGATGGCGACACCGTTCGTTACCACGAGATCGCCATCATCAGCCAAGCTGGTGAGTTCTGGGTGACCAACCAAGTCACCCGTGAGGGCACCATGTATCAGCAGGACGGTGCGCTCAAGGTGGATTGCTTTGGTAACTGGCCACAGATGCTCGAGAAGCTCAGTGGCCTGGTAGATGCCTCGTCGCTCAAGCAGTACCCCGGCGAACCTGACGAACCAAAGCTCGCCCCCATCCCAGAGGGCGAAGGTGAAGTCGTCTGGTTCAACTTCGCCCAGGGCCTGGGTATGATCCGCACCATGCACGGCAATGCTCGAGTGCACTGGAGCGAGATCGCGGTTCGTACCGATGAGCCCGAGCGTTCCTACCTGTTGCCCGGCCAGCGTGTTTCTTACGCCGACCTGCGCGAGCCCGTCAACACCAAGGGCCGTGCCACCGCCTTCAAGCTCGAGGCCGTGGACATAAGAGTTCTGAGCTAAGCAGTACGCCCCGGCGTCTTCCCTTTTGGGGGTAGATGCCGGGGCGGTTTTTCTTTGTGCGCAAACAGGAAAGTATTATGAATCTGGCCATAGTATACGGTTGACGTTTTGAGTGCAGTTCGTTAGTTCTTTTTAAAGAAGATTAAAGGAGGCGTAGCATGCCTACGTCGACTGAGCTTCGCGAAAAAACTAGCGAAATGTGCCAAAACGGCAGCTGTATTAACCTAAATCTCCCCAACTTTGGCCCGTCTTTATACCCACCTCTATTGGCACCTCAAACTTGTGCACACCAATCATTTCGCGCTCCATTATTTTGGCAACTTCTTTAGACTGCGACGATTTACACTCTACTATGAGTTCGTCATGAATTTGTAAGATAAGATTAGCATTATCTGGTAACTTTTTGTGTATAAGCACCATAGCCAGCTTCATCATATCGGCAGCTGTACCTTGCAAAGGCATATTTACTGCTGCTCTTTCGGCCGCTGAACGTACAATAAAATTACTCGAGCGCACATCGGGGCAAGGTCGGCGGCGACCAAAGATAGTTTCAGTATATCCCTTGTTATGTGCCATAGCTTTTATACTGGCAATGTAATCGGCTACACCTTTGCGAAGCTGAAAATAACGGTCTATAAAGTCTTTGGCTTGCTCGTAACTAAACCCTGTAGCTACTGCTAATCCATGAGTATTCATACCATACAACACGCCAAAATTAATCGCCTTTGCGGCATAACGTTGTTCTGGCGACACCTTCTTAGGTTGAATATCAAACATTTCTGCGGCAGTAAGTGTATGAATATCGGCACCTTCTTTGAAAGCTTTTATCATCGGTTTATCGCCAGCCAAAGCCGCGGCAAGCCGAAGTTCTATTTGGCTATAGTCAGCTGATACAAAAACGTTATCTTGGCTAGCCACAAAAGCCTTGCGAATACGCTTGCCCTCGGTGGTGCGGACAGGTATGTTTTGTAAGTTGGGGCTGGTGCTGTTAAGGCGCCCAGTTTGGGCAATAGTTTGATTGTAGCTTGTGTGAATCTTGCCGTCTTTAGCAACATAACCAGGTAGGGCGTCTACATATGTAGTCATAAGCTTGGTCAACTCTCGGTACTCAAAAAGTTCGTCAACAATTGGGTGCTTGCCCTTGAGTTTCTCGAGCTCACCCGCTGCAGTACTTACGCCGGTTTTAATTTTTTTAAGGCCCGTAGTGTCAATCTTTAGCTCATCGAATAGTATTACCTTGAGCTGTTGTGTAGAACTAATATTAAATTCATGGCCGGCGTGTTTGTAGATAGCAGATTTAATTTTGTTTAGTTTGTTATTAAACTCTTTGGCCAAACCCTTGAGATAATCAGTGTCTAATGTAACACCGGTAAGCTCCATATCACCCAGAACTTCTATAAGCGGCCACTCTAATTGCTGGGCCATTTTGGCGAGTTTTTTGGTGCCGGTAGGTTCGCTTGATAATTCTTGCGCTAGTTTTTTATACAATCGCCAGGCGATATCGGCATCTTCGGCAGCATACTGAGTGGCTTGAGCTACCTCTACTTGGTTAAAAGAGCCTTGGCTTTTACCTTTTTTACCTATCAGCTCCTCAATATCTATCATCGATATTCCCAACTCATTGTAGGCTAGCTCTGATAAAGTTTGAGCACGGCCAATTGGATTAATTAAAAACGCCGCTACCATGGTGTCAAACACAATATTATTTAGCTCAATGCCGTTTTGGGCGAAAATCTCATAATCATACTTGAGATTATGGCCAATCTTACCAATTTTGGTGCTTTCTAGAATTGGCTTCAGTTCTTCTAGCACCAGCTCTTTAGCCAGCTGGCCATCGACGAGTTGAAGGTGCTCATACTCGGTAGAAGCTCCATCAAAGATAGTGGCTTGATTCTTCTTGTTGCTATTCGAAATATTTTTTTCGTCGTCTTTTTCGCCGCTAACGGTATGTCCAACAGGAATATAATATGCTTGCGCCTCTGCAAAACAAACCGAGATGCCCACCAAATGCGCTACCATAACATCTACACTAGTGGTTTCGGTGTCTACACTAATAACTTTTTGTTTGGCCAAAGCACTTACTAATTCTTCTAGAGCCTTTTGGGTATTAACCATATGGTATTTGGATTTCTTGAGGTGGTCTCGGCTTTTGGTGGTGTTTTCTATCTCTTCAGCCGCCTCTTGAGTGTTTAGCTGTTGCTCCTCGGTAAATGATTGGTTGGGTAGCTTAGAAAGTAAACTTTTAAACTCTAGTTGATGAAACAAATCGAACACTTTCTTACGATCGTACTCGTGCAGAGCTGCATCTTTAAGATCAAATTTGAATTCTACATCACGTTTTATAGTAGAAAGATCTAGGCTCAAGTAAGCATTTTCTTTACCAGCCTCAAGTTTTTTGGCCAGAGCTGGTTTTATTTCATCTAGGTGCGCGTAAATGTTATTGAGCGTTTTGTACTGGGCCACGAGCTCTGTGGCGCCTTTGTCGCCTATGCCGGCTACACCTGGAATATTGTCGCTGGTATCACCTTTGAGGGCTTTGTACACAATAAACTCTTGGGGCGTAACACCGTAACGCTC
>CAYMHI010000018.1:0-15119 GCA_964390265.1 uncultured Candidatus Saccharibacteria bacterium
AACTCACAAAACCCCCACCCAGACCATAATACAAATAGTTCGGGACACCACCCAAATAGTAATTCTCAAGTTCCGATTGTAGATCCAAATACTATTGCTAAATTTCACAACCCTCATAATTCGCAATCCTCCAAAACTAACCAGGATAAACTGGTTAGCCATGCACCAAATGTCCATTCAGGCCAGCCCAACTCGACCCACAGTGGTCATTTAGTAGCTGCCAAGCCGACCGAAATTCCACGCAAACCTCAACACGAATCCACAACAAATCATTTACATGGTCATGTTAACGCCCCAAGAGTTGATAACAAAAAACAAGATGCACGTATTAAATTAATAAAAATGCGCAAACAAAGTCACTGGCACACAATAAGATTTGCTTTAATTAGTTTTGTAGTTTTTTTGATTATATTTAATTTTCAGTTTATTTATAGCCAGGCTCAGTTTCTTGTTAATTCACGATTCAACCAAAAATCATCAAGCACCACCCCTATAAAGCCAGTTATACCGACCAATCAGGCCGAAGTGGTGGAGGGGCCAAATGTATTGATAATTCCCAAGCTAAATGTGACGGCACCAATTGTTTTTATTGATACCACTGAAGAAAAAAGCGTACTAACGGCTCTTCAAGATGGTGTGGTTCACTATGCTGGAACCGCCAACCCTGGCGAGAATGGCAACTCGGTGTTTTTTGGGCATTCTAGCAACGATCTATGGGAGAAGGGTAATTACAAATTTATATTTGCCCTACTAGAAAAATTAACTGTTGGCGACCAATACGAAATTCATTATCAAAATAAGAAATATATCTACACTGTCGAAGAAACCAAAGTAGTAGCGCCCACCGATCTTTCGGTTCTTAACCAAACTACTACACCGTATTCAACACTTATTACCTGTACTCCTCCGGGTACGAGCTGGAAAAGATTTATTGTAAAAGCTAAGCAAACTAGTCCAATAGGGGCTACCCAGGTAGCTATCAACAATAATACCCTAGCCAAACCAGCCGTTTTGCCGAGCGCACCCCCTTCAATTGTTGAGCAAATTCAAATAGCATTTGGTAATCTAATAAATATGTTAATGGGCCGTAACTCAAATAGCCCGTCATCTGCTGACCCTTCTACCCAGCCATCCACTCACTTACCGGAAGTTAGTAAGAACAGTACTATGCCAACTACTTTTTAGTTAGCCAAAGTTTAAATATATTACCTACACTATTGAGTGGAACAACGTATTTATCGCTCGGGTGTATACTGTAGCCAACGACATCGGCTATGGGGGTTAGTAATTGGTTGTTTTGACCATCAAAGTCTACCAGGCGTAATTGATTATTTTGTAGTAGTAGCAAGTGATAGTCGTCATACCAGCGCCAATCTATAAGTCCTGTTAGATTAGTGCCAAATGAGTACTCTTGGGCAAATTCAAGATCGATAGTTCTTAGTCTATTCTCTTGGCTAATAACTATAAACCTTCCATTCGGGCTTGCGATAAGTGAATTTACACCTGTGCCCAAAGAACTTACAGATTGGTTGAAGTAAGGATTTTTTATAAGATCTAGCTCTTTGGTGGTATTGTATATAACAGTTATATACTCACTATAGCGTGAGCGAACAAAACCAGTCTGGTAGCCTAGGGGGTCTAGTTTTAAGCTCGACAACTCTCGCTTGTCATTACCAGCCAAATCATAACTTTGGAGTTTTTGACTGGTATCACCCACAGCGGCAGTAGAGACAACTAGCAATCTATCTTTTTGAACACTTAAGCTAGCAATATTACTTATCAGGTTAGAAGAGATACTGCGTTCATTAATTTTGATTTTTTTAAGTACACCCGCTTCTAGCCAAAACAGTTCGTTTGGGTCGTTTTGATTAAATCTAAGATCGTTAAAAGTAAAGCCAAATTCTGCGCTAAGGTTGTTTATCTGACCATTGTTCGTCTGTATAACTATCGATTGCACTTCGCCATTTGCAAGTCTTTGCTGTAAAAGCACGCTCGATCCGTCACGCGATAAGACAATATTGGTTAGCTCTACTATCGATTTACTTGGTTCGGTAGTTTGTGGCGGCTGATAAATAAGTTTTGAATCACTTTTGTCAGAAATTACATATAGACCGATTTTAGATTTGGATAGCCCAATAGTCTTTTGTTTATCTTCAGACTGAATGATAGTGCTATATGACTGTCCTTGGTCGATGTTCTGCTGGCTTAATACTGTGGGTAATAACAGTGCATAATTTGAGAAAGTTACCGTGCCGTTTGCTACTGTTTCAATAGCTTGCCAGGTACGATAGCCATTTTTTTGTAGTTCTATTTGCAAATTGCCGGCCATAGCGTTGGTGTAACGGTAAGGTGTTTGTTTTTCGGTTGCTTTATTATTGAGCTTGATTTTGGCACCACTAGGGTCAGAATCGATCAAAACCAGACCACTAGATCGGAATTGCCGAGTTTTGATATCAAAACTATAGCCCTGACCATAGGCGACAAGTAGCGCAGTACCAATAGTTATAAATAAAATTGCAGATAACGATACTACCCACAGGCGTAATGTTGGTGATATTTTTGGCATAATAATATAGTCTATTATACAACTATAGGCTTAATTTGTGAAGTAACTTTGGAGTACAGCCAAAGATTTGTTAAAATAAGTTTATGCTTGCAAAAAGAATAGCTATAGATTTGGGTACCGCCAACACCAGAGTGTATTTGCCCAAAAAAGGAATAGTGGCTAATGAGCCATCAGTAGTCGCTGTTAGTATTGATGACAATCGAATTGTTGCTATTGGTAACGAAGCCAAAGAAATGCTAGGCCGTACACCAGATATTATTACCGCCTCAAGACCCTATAAAGATGGTGTTATTGCCGACTACCGCATAACTCAGGCCCTACTAAAATATCTAATTCAAAAGGTCGCTGGCAAAATAAGGCTACGTCGTCCAGAACTAATGATCAGTGTGCCAACCGGCATTACCTCTACCGAGAGAAGAGCGGTTATTGATGCGGCTATGAGTGCGGGCGCGCGACGAGTATATATTGTGAGAGCACCTGTGGCTGCGGCTATAGGAGCCAATGTGCCCATTTCTGCTCCGGCTGGAAATCTAATAGTTGATATCGGTGAAGGCACTACCGAGGTGGCCATTATTAGCTTAGGTGGCATTGTTGCTCAACACAGTGTGAGAGTAGCCGGCGCAAAAATTGATAGCGCAATTGCAGACTTTATACGTAAAAAATATGGCTTAGTAATTGGGGCACGCACAGCCGAAGATGTAAAAAAAGAGATAGGTTCTGCGCTACCTCTTGATAAGCCAATGAAGATGCAAATACGAGGTAGAGACGTAGTAGCGGGATTACCCAAGACTATCGAGCTAAACTCTACTATTGTTACCGAAGCAATAAGTGAACGACTTGATGATATTATTCTTGCTGTTAAAGCTGTTCTTGAGCAAACTCCACCAGAACTTTCTAGCGACATTATCGATAGGGGGATGATAATGACGGGTGGGGGGAGCCTACTTAGAAACATTGATAAATTGATGACCAAAGTGACTGGGGTGCCAAGCTACGTTGCCGAGGAGCCTCTACTTTGTGTTATTAAGGGTACCGGCATAGCTCTTGAAAATCTTGATGATTATATGCGTTCGGTAATATCTAATCGATAAACTATTAACCATGCTAAATAAAAAAACATCTCACAACAATCTTTTGCTAGAGGTATCTGCGGTAGGGGTTGGGTTGTTGCTAGTGGTTATGCCGTTCCACGCCGCTATTGTTACTATTATAGGTAACTACGCAGGCTATAAGTTGTTGTTTCAAAGTTGGAAAGAAATAGTAATTCTGTCAATTGCAGCCTTGACTCTGCTAGCTTATAGTAAAGATCGAAGTATCCTCAAGCTCGATAATATCAATAAGTTAGTACTTGTTATTATTGGTTTTAGTTTGTTACTAACTACATTAATCCATACTGATTTGGCCGGCACTTTAGCAGGAATCAAAACAAACGTTGCGGTGTTAGTTTTGTTTATATCGTCCCAAGCGCTAAGCAAATACCTAGATAGCTCTAAATTAACCAAGTTAGTAATATATCCGGCCTTTGCAGTTGCGATCATTGCCATTTTACAGCCCTGGTTATTTAGCCCAGCACTACTTAGTAGGCTTGGTTATGGTGAAAATTCAATAGTTATTGGTCAATATATAGAATCCTCTAAATCAATAATAAGAGTGTTTTCTACTCTCGGTGGGCCAAATCAGCTCGGAACATATTTGATAATTCCGTTTTCTTTTTGTTTGGCGATGGGGCTAAGAAAAGAAGCAAGGTTATGGCTTGCAGCTGCCGCACTATTTTGCCTACCGATATATATGACTTACTCGCGCAGCGCATGGATTGGATTACTAGTTGCTGCTGTGTTAATTTTCACCTTAAAGCTTAATAAAAAAGCCCAAATAATAATAGGTTCAATATTGGGGTTAGCAGCTATTGGCGGAGTAATAATGTTTGTTAGTATCAATCCCTGCGGTCAATTCAAGAATATTCAGGCACAATTTCTTCATGGTAGCTGTGTGGCGGGCAACATTGAAGGACCGGACGCTGAGCGTATAAAAGCTATTCAGACTGGTATATCGACTATTTCGGCCAACCCGTTGGGCTATGGGCTTGGATCTTCTGGGCCAGCCAGCTTTTATTCTAGTACTCCACGCATTGTAGAGAACTGGTTTTTACAAATCACCATCGAAGTAGGCATAGTCGGTCTTATCATGTATTTAACGCTGTTTGGGCTAATTTTTGTTGAGTTATATATAGGATCGCAAAATAACGGCGTTGTATCGACGGCGCTATTTGGCAGTCTAATGGGTGTGTTAGTGACAGCTATGTTTTTGCATAGTTTGGGTGATAGTAGCCTGTCGATAATACTTTTTGCTTTGTTGGGCATAAACAGAGGTTATCTGAGATCATGAAGGTAGCTATAGCTTATGATTGGCTTAATCAAAAAGTCGGCGGCGGTGAGGCTACGCTATTTGAGATTGCCAAATTGTATCCCAAAGCTGATATTTACTGCTTGATTTATAATAAGGAGAAATTCGATAAATACTTGGTTGGGAGAAACATTAAAACTTCGCGACTACAAAAGTTTCCAAATTATTTTAAGAAAAATCCGCAATTACTTTTACCTTTTATACCAAAGGCAGTTGATGCTCTTGATTTTACTGGCTATGATTTGGTAATTTCGGTTTCGAGTGCTTGGGTAAAGAATATAAAAGTGTCAAAAAGCTGTACGCACATTTGTTATTGTTTTAGTCCGGCCAGAATGCTCTGGGATAGTTGGCCAGGCTATCTAGACACACAACAAATTGGTAGATTCAAGCCGGGCAGGCTCACCAAATTTTACGTTACTAAATTGGCATCAAAAATAAGACTTTGGGATTACTACTCGAGCGATAACGTCAGCGCATACATTGCTATTAGCAAGTATATTTCTGAAAGAATAAAAAAATATTACGGCAAAGATTCAACTGTAATTTATCCACCCGTAGACATTGCTGCAAACACGTCTAGAACAAAAAAAGATTACTACTTAGTTCTATCTGTCTTGAGCCGTTATAAAAATATTGAATTGGTAATAGAGGCTTTTATTAAAAATAAACAAAAGTTAATAATTGCCGGTGATGGCCCCGATAGGGAAAGACTAACTAAGCTATCAGCCAAGTCAACAAATATAGAGTTTGTAGGCCGAGTGAGCAAAGATCAAAAAGAAAAGCTATTCGGTGAAGCTAAGGCGTTTATTTTCCCCTCAATAGAGGATTTTGGCATCACACCGATTGAGGCACTAAGTGCCGGCACGCCAGTTATTGCGTTTGCTGGAGGTGGTCTAAAAGAAACAGTACAGGAAGGTGTTACTGGTACTTTTTTTGCTCAGAGTAACGCCCAAAGTTTGCAACTGGCGATAGATAAATTTGAAAAGATGAAATTTGACAATGCAGATCTAATCGGCTCAGCTAAAGAATATAGTGCCAATAAATTTGATAAACAATTCAAAAACGAAATAGCAAAAATAGTGGAGAACACCAAATGACTAGCAGCTTGCAGCCAAACAAACGTATAGATATAGCTGGCGTAAAAATCGACCCCTTAACTATCAACCAAGCAAATACCATAATAGCCGACATTATAAATAGTAGCCACGCCAGAACGCATTATGTAGTTAAGCCATATGTAGAATTTGTAGTGAAAGCCAACAAGGACGATAAAATCAAAGATATTCTCAATCACGCCGACTTAGTACTTGCCGATGGTGTCTCTTTGCAATGGGCAGCCAGTTATTTGTATGGGGAACCTAAGAAGAAATTTGCAAAAATGCCACGCAGTGGTCTTGTTTGGCTCCAGAATGTTAAATGGCGCTCACAGATTTTGCCAGATAAAATGTCTGGTGCTAATCAAACCATCCCTTTGCTTCATATGGCTGAAAAAAATAACTGGCGAGTTGGTATAATAGGTAGTTATTCTAATCCAGATACCTTAAAGAGTAATATCCAAACTCGTTTCAAAAAACTTAATAACATTTTTACTTGGAGTGGTTACTACGAACCAAACAGCGAGTCTAAATTAGTTGAAGAAATCAAATCTGCCAAGCTTGATATTTTATTTGTGGCCATGGGCTTTCCCAAACAAGAGCAATTTATTAGGCGCAATTTAGGCAGTAAAATTGCCAAAGTAATTATAGGTGAGGGAGGAACTTTTGATTATGATCAGTTTGGTGGTAAGTTTAAGAGAGCGCCGGAATGGATGCAGAAAGCCGGAATTGAATGGCTTTGGCGGCTTATGATTCAACCTTCAAGAGTTTTTAGGCAATTGGCAATTCCTAAATTTTTAATTTTGATATACTCTCAAGCTCGAAAACTCAACTAAACTGTTTACGCTTGTGTTAATATATATTACAATAATAGGTATAGAAATTGTTTATTAAACCAAGTTATAGCTAAGAAAAGAGCAAAAATGCAGTGTCAAAGTTGTGATGCCAAAGATCAAGTTACTATCGCAGGAAAAACCTTCTGTGCCAATTGTGGTACCCCCGCAAGCGAAAGCCCTAGTACTGCTAGCCCACAATCAATAGTGGCATCTCCGCCAATACTGAATACATCAACCCTGGCTTCATCGAGCACTACCACTACAACTTCTGCCAATAGTACAAGTAGTACACCAGTAGAAGCTGAAAATTCTGACACTCTAGCTAGCGAGCTTACAAGCTCATTAAGACGCCAGGCACCAAATGAAAATGATCCAGTAATTTCTGCCTATACTAGTCCAACAAATGTACCGCAAAAGACTTCTACACCAACCCAACCAATCACTCCAGCATCAATATCAGCACAAACCCCAATCAGCCCGCCAGTGGCGCCAATAAATAATACACAACCTCAAAATCAGCAGCCATCAATATCGCCAGCGCAGGCTACCCCCCAACTACCATCTCAGCCTACTAACACCACCACATCGGCTGCCAACAGCAATAGCGAATTTACCTCGCTCGATAATAAGGATGAAGGTATTTTTACTGATGATCAACTCAATGCTTTGGCAAACAGCCCAGGCTATAGCGCACCAACCAGACCTAGTGTTATTGCTAAAACTACACCTGCGCCACAAGCGCCTGTAGCGCCGCAAAACAACTCCGTAAATAATTTACCCACCCAAAATACAGTTAACAATATAGTTGCCACGCCACCGACTACTAATACTGCCTTAGTAAGTCCACAGCCAGCCCACATTAGACCAATGAACGATATTAAAACCAACACGAATGCTGCTAGTCCAACTAATGGCCATCTTAGTAGGGGTACAGTCACAAGCGCACCAAACCCTGCCACTCACAAGGACACAACCCCGACAAATACCAACCTTTCTATGCAGCCCGGGGTTAATCGATCACCGAATCATCAGGCACCACTTGGTAAACCAGCACCATCCTCGCAGCATATACTGTCTAAGCCCGTGCAGCCCGTTGGACCCAAACCACCAACTATAAGTGCAACACCTCAAACCAATAGTTCACAACGTACTAACTCACAAGTAATGTCTAATAATGTTAGTAAAACCAAAAACAGCAGTAATGGAAGCGCCAAAAAACTCGGTAGTAAAGTTGCTAGCGTTAGTTTAAGCTTGGCCGGCCTAATACTACTTGGTGTATATGTTTGGCAAATTAATTATCCAAATTTAGCGCTTAAGGTTGCCAGCTCAAAGGCCGGAATCAGCGCTTCACTGCCATCTTACGTACCAAGTGGCTGGCAAGTGTCGGGCGACATACAATCCAACCCAGGTAGTATTGGTTATGAATTAAGATCATCAGATGGGGCCAAAACTATTGCTGTGAGCGAGGATAGATCTGAGTGGGATTCTCAGGCGTTAGCCGAAAATTATTTAGCCACCAAAACTAGCAAGTACACCACTGTTCAGTCCGAAGGCTTAACTATTTATTTATACAACAATAATCAAGCCAGCTGGATAAACCACGGCACCTGGTATAGAATAGAAGGTGATAATCACGGTCTTAGTCAGGACCAAATCATTAAAATGGCAACTAGTTTATAGGGGGAACGATGAGCGACAAAGCCTGGGAAGAATTAACTGATTTAATTGATAAGAAATATCAAATTGATTTAAATGATCGTATAGTTGAAAAATTAGAGGATAATCCTAGCCTTCAAAAAACAATTGAACGCATTGAGTTTGAAAAAGACAACATCAAATATCGTATAGATAGGGTAGAAAGCCCTGCAATTATTGATAGAAAAACTCACTATCATCACCGAGGTTCTGCCAACAGAGTAGAGTATGTTTATGACCCAGTAGACACAACTACCAAAGTGTTTTTTTACCAAAAACTTCCCAGTGGAAGCTACAACGAGATTTCTCCCGAATCGATGCTTAGCTAGTTGACTATAGATTTTTCAGGTATAATCTAGTATATGAACAAGCCTGTAAGAACCCGTTTTGCCCCTAGCCCAACTGGAATGCTACATATTGGTGGAGTACGTACAGCATTGTTTGCTTATTTGTATGCAAAATCAAACAGGGGCTCATTTGTGCTACGGCTAGAAGATACCGATAGAGAAAGATTTGTTGAAAACGGGGTAGAGCAAATAATAAAGAGTCTTGATTGGGTTGGTTTGCATCCCGACGAGGGCGTATGGTATCAAGAAAGACCAGGTTTGCACGGGCCTTACGTACAATCAGAAAGATTGCCGCAATACCAAAAATATGCCAAGCAGCTAATTGAAAGTGGTGATGCTTACTACTCTTGTATTACCCCCGAAGCATTCACGGCATTACGTGAAGAAGCTATACATGCCAAAAAACCATTTGTGTATAAGCAATCTATGGAGCCAAGCAATTTACCGACAGATACAAAAGGTTTACCAATTAGACTTAAAGTCTCTGGTGGCACAACTATTTGGTACGATGAAATTCGAGGGGAATCAAAAACTCCCAATGAGCTTATTGATGATTTTGTGATACTCAAGGCGGATGGCTACCCAACTTACAATTTTGCCAATGTGGTAGACGATCATCTTATGAAAATCAGCCATGTAATCCGAGGCGACGAGTTTTTAAGCTCTACCGCCAAGCATGCAATTTTGTTTGATAGATTTGGCTGGGAGAGACCCAAGTGGGCTCATGCGCCCGCGATTCTTGGACCCGATGGCAAAAAAAAGCTCAGTAAGCGTGATGGCGACGTAGATGTACTTGAGTATCAAACAAAAGGCTATTTACCCGCGGCATTGCTAAACTTTTTAGCACTACTAGGTTGGAACGACGGTAGCGAACAAGAGATATTTACCGAGAATGAACTTATTGAAAAATTTAGCTTAGAAAGAGTCCAAAAAAGTCCAGCCGTATTTGATATTGCCAGACTAGATTGGATGAACGGAGAATATATTCGTAAATTGTCAATTCAAGAGCTTCTGAGTAGTCTCAGGCAATTTATTCCGGCAGAATGGTACAGAGACTCAGATTACATAGAAAAAGTTATTATGCTCGACCGTGAACGCCTCAAAACTCTCGCTGATGCTAAATATCTGATGGAGATATTTTTTGAGGAGCCAAGGGTTGATAAAGAATTACTTAGCAAGAAAGACTCGCTTGAAGATATTAAAGGTTGGCTACAAAAAGCTGCAGAAGTATTAGAAAATACTGAGTTTAACCATGATTCGCTTGAAAAAGCACTGCGCGATCTTGCAGAAAAACTTGGCATTAAGACAGGGCAACTGTTTTACATTTTACGTATCGCTCTAACTGGTCGAACTGAAGCACCTGGGCTGTTCGATATAATGCAGACGCTAGGTAAAAACAAGACAATACACAGATTAATAAGTTCTACTACGTAATTTTACTTAGTTCCAGTCTAGGGTGCCACCGGTTTGGTATTCAATAACGCGAGTTTCAAAGAAGTTCTTTTCTTTGTTCAAATCAACCGCCTCGCTCATCCAGGGGAATGGATTTTTTACATTGAATTGCTTGGGCAAGCCCACGGCGCTTAAACGTCTATCGGCGATATACTCAATGTATTGCTTAAACCCATCGGCGTTCATACCAAATATTCCGCGTGGGAACACCTCTTGAGCATATTTGTACTCAAGCTCAGCTGCTTGTTTTACTAAGTCAATAATGTGGTTTTTAAACTTATCAGTCCAAAGCTCAGGTTGTTCGTCTTTGATAGTATTTATCATATTAATACCAAAATTGAGGTGTTGAGATTCATCGCGCATAATGTATTGAATTTGCTCGGCCGAGCCTACCAATTTGTTTTGACGTTGAAACCCAAAGATCACGGCAAAACTAGAGTAGAAAAATATTCCTTCTAATATAAGTGAGAACACACAGAGGTTTTCTAAAAATTTTTGGTCAGTCTCAAAAGTGCCAGTCTTAAAATTATCATCAAATATACCCTCATTGAAGGTGAGTATAAAGTTTGCCTTAGAGTAATGAGCTGCATTCTCGCGGTACATATTAAATATTTCACCACCGTCTAGGGCTAGAGACTCTACGATGTACTGATAAGAGTGAGTGTGAATAGCTTCTTCAAAGGCTTGTCTTAGCAAATACATGCGGCACTCTGGGCTAGTAATGTGTTTATATAACGCCAAGACAATGTTGTTGGCGGCAATTGAGTCGGCCGTGGTAAAAAAACCAAGGGCAGTGATAAACGCCAATCTTTCGTCTTCGCTGAGCTTGTCTGATTTCCACATCTCAATATCGTCTTGCATAGGAATTTCGGTAGGCAACCAATGATTGGCATTACCCACCAGGTAGGTATCCCAGGCAAAGGTGTGCTTCATGGGGTGTAGCTGAATAACATCTACGTCTTCACCATTTATGATGCGTCGTTTGTTTACATCGGGTCGTTTTTTGGTCATTTTGATTGGCATATCTTTGTCTCCTTAATTTGTTTTATTATTGACAAGCTTCACAGTCACTATCTTCGATAGAGCAGGTTTGCGGTGTACTTTTCTTAGCAGGTGCAGGAGCATTTTGGGCTACAGTAGCAAACTCGCGCTTGTGAGTGCTGCCGTACTCGGCGGTATCAACAGTTGACTTCTCGACCTGAGAGATAGCCATTGAGCGCAGATAGTAGGTAGTTTTTAGGCCCATCTTCCAGGCATAGGTATAAATATCTGATAAGTTTTTACCTGACACTCCTTGTACAAAAATGTTCAAACTTTGGCTTTGATCTATCCATTTGCCCCTGTGGGCAGCTATTTTAATTAGCCATTCAGGACCAATCTCAAAAACTTCTTGGTATTTGGCTCGTATCTCGGCCGGGATTTCTGATATTTTTTGAATAGATCCATCAAAGAACTTGACCTTATTCATTATCTCATCATTCCAAAGATCGTTCTTTTTCAAATCATCTATTAGATAGGAGTTTACTACTGTAAAATCACCGCTCATATTTGATTTTACATAAAGGTTTTTGTATATAGGCTCTATGCAAGGGTAGCAGCCAGAGATGTTTGAGATAGAAGCCGTGGGAGCAATAGCCATAGTATTGCTGTTGCGCATACCATGTTTTTTAACATGCGCCCGAACTTCTTTCCAATCTAGTTTGCCTTGACGTTTTACATCTATTTTTATGCCGCGTTCTTTTTCGAGCATATCAAGAGTGTCAACCGGGAATATGCCCCGATCCCATTTAGAGCCTTTGTATGATTTATAAGCACCTCTTTCTTTGGCAAGCTTACTAGAGCCCAATATAGCATAGTAGCTAATTAGCTCCATACTTTCATCTCCAAACTTAACAGCCTTATCAGAGTTAAAAGGACAGTCCATTAAGTATAGTGCATCTTGAAAACCCATTATTCCTAGGCCAACTGGACGGTGCCGAAAGTTGGACACCTTGCACTCCTCGGTGGTGTAATAGTTTATATCAATTACATTATCTAACATGCGCATCGCTACCTCGACAGTTTCGGCCACCAACTCACGATTTAATTTTCCGCCGCTCATATGTCGCGCCAAGTTGACCGAGCCTAGGTTGCAAACTGCAGTTTCTTCGGCTGAATTATTAAGAGTTATCTCGGTACAAAGATTGGAGTTATGTATTACACCGGCATGATCTTGAGGTGATCGAACATTGCAAGCATCTTTAAAATTAATCCATGGGTGGCCTGTCTCGAATAACATAGTGAGCATTTTACGCCACAATTGCAATGCTGGTATTTTCTTAAATAGCTCAATCTTGCCTTCATCAGCTAGTTTTTCGTACTCTACATATTTTTCTTCGAATGCCTGGCCATATAGGTGGTGTAGCTCAGGAGTTTCATTGGGTGAAAATAGCGTCCACTCCTCGTTAGCTTCAACCCGTTTCATAAAAAGATCGGGTATCCAATTTGCAGTATTCATATCGTGGGTACGTCTACGTTCATCGCCGGTATTTTTACGAAGCTCCAAAAAATCTTCTATATCTAAGTGCCAAGTTTCTAGATAAACGCAGGTAGCACCTTTGCGTTTGCCTGAGCGCGATATTGCTACTGTAGTGTCATTAGCAATCTTTAAAAATGGTATGACGCCCTGAGATGGTATATTGACGGTTTTTATTAGCGACCCGGTGGCACGAATATTACTCCAGTCGGTGGCGATGCCGCCAGAAAATTTACTCATAAGGGCAGTGTCTAGATAGACCTTGAAGATATGTTTGAGATCATCGTCAACGGTATTTAAAAAGCAAGAACTAAGTTGAGCAAATGATGTACCCGAATGAAACAGAGTGGGTGTGGATGGAACATATCGTAGGGTAGAGAGTACATCATAAAACTTTTTAGCCCAAGTATTTTGATCGGCTTTTTTTTCTAATACACATAGCCCCATAGCAATACGCATCCAAAAGATTTGTGGTGCCTCTAGCCTAACACCCCGACCTTCAGACTGCACAAAGTATCTGTCGTGCAACATATCTAAGCCCATGTAGTCAAAAAGCCCGTCTTGCTCTGGCTTGATGTGATTAGCCAGATCATCAAGATCAAAGCTTAGTAGTCGCTTGTCAAGTCGGCCTTCTTTGACCGTATTGGTAATAAAATTCTTGAAAGCATCTTTGTAGGCCTGTGGAACTTCAGATTCTGTGTCGGTACCTAACACCTCACGATATATTTTTTTACGCAGCAAATGAGCAGCTAGGGTGGAGTAAGCATGATCTTTTTCAATACTCGAGGTAGCGGCCATTATTAGAGCATCTTGCAGTTCTTCAAGTGTAATACCATCATACAAATTACTTTTAGCATACTGAGCTAGCTCATCGAGATCTACCGAGTCTTCAAGGCCCTCGGCGGCTTCCACAAGATTCTTAATAAGACGTGAGTAGCTAAAATAATCAATTCGACCATCAGGCAGAGTTACTTTGAGTTCGTTATGTTCTAATTTCTCGGCCGAGCGTGATATTTCGGCTTGGCGCAAGGCTTTGTGTTTTTCTCTATACAATATATAACTTCTGGCGGTTTTGTAATAATCTGATCGCATAAGCTCTTGTTCTACTAGGTCTTGAATAGTTTCAACCTCAGGAACAGAATCGCCAATGATCGATTCCATATGCGATACAATATCATCAACCATCTTAGGGATAACGCCATTGGGGATTTCACTTTCGACCGAATCACTGGCTTTTTGAATAGCCACAATGATGCGCTCTGGCTCAAAATCTACTAATTGTCCATTACGCTTTTTTATACTTTTTATGGTCATTGATTCACCCTCCTGATTATTTTGACAATTTATATTTAATTTTATTAAATCCACATATAGCGCTTATGCTTCTTATTAAACACTATATATAGTATTTATAGCCAAGTCAAATACATCTTTAGACCTCTTGAGAGAGTCTTTTGTGACGCAATTTGGCAAAAACATACCCCGAATTTAAAAATACCCCCTAGTTGCTTATGCATCTAATAGCACATATTAGCTAATGGGCTAAATATGCTCCACACAAACAAAAGCTTACGATTATAATAACTCAACTCGCCCGGGCTTGTCTAGCACAAAAAACGCAATAAAAGCATAATTTAGCTACTAATGCGCGGTAGATTAAACGGAGCTGGCAAATTCTTTTATTTCTTCTTGGGCGACCTTCTGTTGATCTTGCTTGAGAGCACCAACCGGAGGAACCTCTAGGTAGAAAGTTGATCCTTGATTGAGCTCACTCTCAAACCATATCTTGCCTCTAACACGCCGAGCGAGCTTGTTGGTAATATACAGCCCTAGTCCTGTGCCACGTGTTTGGCGGGTCTCAAAAGCCTCACTGCGATAAAATTTTGTAAAAATATTTTTCTTATCGCTAGCTGATATACCTATTCCGGTATCGGCGACCGAAAATATCACACTACCATTTTTACCTTCAGCAACCCTTAGAGTTATTACTCCCTGCTTGGTGTACTTAATAGCATTGGTTATAAAGTTTTGTAATATTTCTTTGATATATATTTCTGAACTGAGTAGTGAGTTAATATTGGTCATTTTTTCAATTCGCATATCTAGACCGGCAGCCTTAGCCTCGGGTTGATAATCTTTCAGTAGATCTTCAAGTAGGCTAACCGGCTCAATTATACCTATGTGGATTCCCAAATCATTGTGTTCAGCACG
>CAYMHI010000019.1:0-14795 GCA_964390265.1 uncultured Candidatus Saccharibacteria bacterium
GCTTGATTGGCAGCTCCCCGAGGCTTTTCGCAGCCTTCTACGTCCTTCATCGGCACAGTTCGTCAAGGCATCCATCATATGCTCTTATGTAACTTTTTATTTGCAATTGCGAATTAGACTGGCAATTTGCAGATATGAAATAGATCAATTCTGTAAATTGCTGTTTGTCAATTCTCTTATTTTTTTGTTATTACTTGATATGTTGCTATTCAACTATCAAAGCAATAAAGAATTTGTTTTACCCTAATGTATACATCGTTAGGATGTAATATATACACTATTATTCAGTTTTCAAAGAAACAAAAATGACCGCGTCTTTTTTTCAAGAGGCGACCACATACAAGCAACAAAACTTAGTTTACGCGATAGCGCCTCTTTGTAGTAATTGGTTGCTCATATATAATCACCTTTTTATGTTTAATTTAAGACTTGTTTAATAGTAACAAAACTTTGATAGATTGTAAAGTAGTTTTAACCTATTAAATATTCATTTATGGTTTAGACTGTATAGCAGTCCAGCTAAACTTGGTTGGTACGTCTTGAGCTTGGTTGAGCTCTATTACAAAGCCTGTAGCAGTAATAGCCGTTACCCTGTATTGGCCGGTAATAAATTCTTGAGGAGTAACGCTAGGTGTGGGAACGGGATTAAGAGCCTTGGTATATTTAACACTTGCAGTAGTGGAGCCAGCCGGGATAGTTACTGTACCGGCGCTATTTTCACTAAATACCACATCGCCATTGAAGGCTACACTTCCATCAAAGGTTGAATTGCCAGTAAAGACCGTTTGACCCTTAAAAGTGGTAAGTGCATCAAAAATTACATTGGCCTGAAACTCAGTATCGCCACTTATTAATCCCCCGCTAAAGGCCGCTTGGGCAATTTGATGAGTGTTGTTTTTGGCTTCAATATTATTTATTTGAGTTTGTTGAGTTACCACTGTGGTCTGTATACCATGCAAGATATCTAGGGCTTGGCTGATTAGATGAGGATCGCTCGATTCTAAGCCGTTTTTAACCCCTTCAGTTTGAGCAGTTTCTACGCCGTCCAAGCTACCATCGGTAAGCGTTAAACCAGTAAGTGAAGGCACTTTTGTATTACCACTTCCTGCGTACCAAGAGCGATTTACAAAAGTCATTACATTATCTATATCTGCTGTTTGGTCTTCCATAGCCATACCTATTACCCAGCCCGGCTGTGTAGCTCGCATAGCCACTCCAGGAGTTGACGAGCTTGTGAGGGGATCGCCGGCTTTTACCGGGCCATTTTCGTCTGATATTTTTACTGGTACACGACCGCTTAGGGCTAGGGCAACTGGAGCGGCGGTTGGGTCACTACCCGCAGAATCAGCCAACACATAGCCAGGCTTGGTACTTATTACTCCCATAACCGTAGAGTCGTAAGAACCTGAGGTTTTGCGAACTCCAGCACGCATAGACGAATCTAAGCTTACTAAATTACCTGCTTGAGCGTTGTCATGAGTGTAATAAATTTCAGCAAGGTCAGCACCAGTTTCTTTAAAAGCATTCACAAATGATCCTTTGTACACAATTGTATTACCAGCATTAGAGGTGTTTTGAGCCCACTGAACAGTGATTGTACCAGCATTAGCACCATTTTGCACCGAACCTGTTACCTCTATCATTTCGTCGGTGGCCGATGTCGACATGAGCCCAGAAGACACCCCGCAGCCAAGCTGAGAGATAGAGTTGTTGTTTTTGTAAGACGTAGCAGTTGCTTGACATGTAGCACCCACAGGTGCTGCAATTGCAAACTTCATATCGGCAGGAGTTGGCGAATTGATTTGCATAACATATCTGTATGTCCAAGACTCGTTAGCTCCAATGTTGAATTTTAGCTCTGAATCGTTACTGAGGGTGGTATCAGCAGTAATAGTCTCGTTGGCAGTCTTGGTGACAGACTTAGTACTACCAGATGCTCCCGATGTAGTAATACAGTCGGCCCAAGCGCTATTTTCAAAACACCTAAACTTGTTGGTGCTGGCATTATAATACATTGCTCCATTGGTGCCAGCAATGTGTGCCATAGCATAATACACTTCGCCACTTTTACGACGATTGATTATCTCGCCCTCAAATGGTAATCCTGAAGTTTTTCTTTTCCAAAAATCTTTATAAAACTTTGGGCTCATCAACCCTCCCCAAAGACGTGGAGTATTGCCAAGTATTTCTTGCTCGCTAAAGCCGGTTGTATTTTGGGCGGCCCGATTAGCGTATAGTACTATACCTTCAGAATCTGTGATGATGGTATGGTTGGTAGAGTTCTCTAGAGCCTGAGCAAACACATTGTCGTTAGCCAAATTTTTGGCTACATCATCTGCAGTAAGATTATGTTTTGGGGTGGGATAAAAGTTTTCAAACACCATATCAGCTCTAGATACACCAATACTTTCTAGAATGTCATACGTATAATCTACCATGCCTTGCGACCCAGCTATCCACCACTGGGCGTTGTTTTTAAGATCTTTATTTATAGAGTTGATACAATGAACTGATAATTTGTCATATACAGTTGAGTAGTCAAAAAAGTCCATATTCTTTTTTAGACCTTTTAGTTCATCCAAAAATGGCGTCGACTCTTCGTCTTTGTTTAGATATATGAGATAACTCCGCTGTTTTAGTTTTTCATTTTTGATTGTATTTATCATTGGTAAAAATGCCGCTATGCCAACTCCGCCGGCTATCATAATGATATTGTCGGGCGTTTTTTCATCAATCACAAAGCTATTACCGAACGGTCCATATAAAGTCACGTCATCACCGGTATCCAGTGCAAAGAGGCTTTGTTTGTAGCCGCTCTCACTAAACCGAGCCACTATCTCAACAAAATTATCGTCGTTTTTGGTGTTTAGTATCGAAAACGCCCGACGATTGCCCCTCACATCTTTTATTGCAAGATTAGGTATTTCAACCCATACATATTGCCAACCCAAAAAATTAAAATCTTCTTCTACCTGAAAACGAATTTTTTAACTGCAAGAGCAACGTTCTCGGTTGACACCACCTTCGCCTTAAATACTTTTTGTGGAATATCTTTTATTTTTTACCTCGTATTGTAATTAATATCTTGTTACTAAGATTATAATATGCATTATACACCAAAGCATAACTACTTTTAACATATACCTATCTATTTTATTAGTACATATAAAACAAGATATTGTCCACGTCAATGCAAGCTATACTATTTGAGTCACCAAAATTATTGATGGCAAATAATTTACTATTTTTTTACCAAAGAATCCAATTACCTACTCCGTTCAAACTAGACCAATATTTTTTGACGTTTTGTTTTTGATGAGATTATCTTATTTTACGAAAGTAGAGTATGGTAACCATGGCCGTAATAAAAAGAATTGTAATTACCGATATAACTATTCTCGTACTTAAATAATTACTCTTTAGAGGCCGACTACCAGCATTATCATTATCATTAGAATAGTTTTTTTGAGGAGTTTTGTTGCTATCATCTTGAATACTGTCAACGTTATTTTTTATTACAACATAATCAGATGGAGTAATCTGACCCGTGTATACATAATTCAATAACTTGGTAAGTGCTGCAGAATTTGCACCGAAAGACTCGGTTTGGTTGATATTATTCTGAGCTTGACCTTGGCCATCATTGATGGGTGTGGAGTTGTTTTGTGCAACTCCTGTTCTTACCAAGATAAACGCTCCAAACTTATTACTAGTATGGGTAGGTGTGTTGGGCGTGTTGCCAACCGTAGTAGAAACCGATGTGCTGTTCATAGGAATTTCAATAGTGCTACCACTAAATGTACCGCTAGCTATTGGCTCACCAAAATAATTTTGCATGTCATAAACATCATAGGTATCCCCCGTGCTTAGTACCGAAGTAGAAATTACATTGACGCTATCAAGATTCTGCCAATTATAAACCGACACATAAGACTTATCAGGTTCGTATTTATTGTTTCGAACAAACGAACTATTGGTTGTTGGCGCACTTCCACTAAAGTACTGATTATTTGTAAAAATATTTTCCATGCCGGTATTTACTCCACCATAGAAAAGGTTATTTTTAAAATTAAGCCTGTCACTACAGTAGGTATTAAAAGTAAACGCCGAGCCTGATGTAAGATAATTTCCCATCACAGTTGCATTATCACAACCCGATAAATAACCAACATTGAGACCCCCTGCATTAGGATGACCAGAATATGTCATATTATTTAGTGCAATGGCATTTCTTGCTACCTGGTAACCTCCATGAAGCATATTTTGAGAATAACCATCAGAGTTTAACATACCGTTATCAAAGAAGGTATTGCCTTCAGTTATGATATTATTTATGCTACCACCTTCAGTATAGGCGTGTAGCCCAACAGCAAAATTTTTAAAGACCATATTATTAGCTATGTACTTTAGGCCAGTATCGTTTTGTACATAAAGTCCATGCCCATGTCCACGGTCTGGTGCTTCCCAGCCATTGTAGTAAACAATGTTGCCATATAACTCGGAGTCTCTTGCTGGTGTCCAAAAACCAAAACCCTGTGCAGCATCATGAATAATATTGTTAATAAAACGCGTGCCGGCGCCAAAAACATAGAAACCAATACCACGATGTAGGCTAGTTGGATTAGACCCAGTTTCGTTAATTTCTCGCTGTTGGTTTGAGCTTGTTAATTCTAACCCCCAGAACCATACATATGGATTATAAACTGTGATAATTCCTTCATTCGATTCACCTCCATCAATAATAACTCTTTCATTGTTGTAATTACGCACAGTTATTGGCGCAGTATCGCTCCCTGTTAAGGTGCTAGTGAAATATCCACTATAGGTTCCTCCATGAACCCAAATAGTATCCCCTGGTTGAACACTAGGCGGATGAGACAATGCCTTAGTTAAACTCCAGGGGCTTTCATTACTACCGTCGCCCCCGCTAGTACCATTAACAGTAACATGCCACTCATTGCCAGGGGTATTTGTGAGGGTTTTAAAGGTTTTATCGGCCGAATAACTTTCATTGCCATTTAGATCAACGGAATAAATGCGGTAATGATAGGTAGTATTTGGCTGAAGATTTTCTAGTTTGTGATCATGGAAGTACGCATCTTCACTGTCTATATTGGTCAGACTACCGTAAGAATTTGTCACTCCATATTGCAATTTGCCTTTAGTAAGTTCATCTGTGGTCCAGACTATATTAGAATTGGTTTTGCCAGCACTTTTTGATGCGCTAAATGTTACTAGTGGGTTATTATCAATTGTTACATCAATTGCAGGCGAGTAAATAGTATTGCCATTCACATCTGTTGCTACTGCAACAACTGAGTGCTTTTTTTGCACCACAGGTACAGTGTCCCAGTTTAAGGTATAGGGAGCTACTGTTATTGGTGAACCAATTGCTTGATCGTCGTAGTAATATTGAACTGACGAAATGGCTGGGCTACCACTAACACTTGACTCTAGAGTAACCGAACCATCAATAGTTTGGTTATTAGAAAGAGTCGTAATAGTGATACTATTGGTATTACCAGACTGTCCTAATTGACTAATTTCAGAATTACTTAATACTCTGTTATATATTCGCACTTCGTCTAGCAAGCCTTTGTGCTGTTGAAAATCCCAGTAATATGGCGCTCGCCCCAATAAAAATTGATCTACTAGTTCTTTGGAGCATGATGCATCTAGGCCTGTAGAAATAATCCCATTAACGAATAGTCGAGTCTCGTGCGTGCTAGGTGAGTTAGTGACTGCAATGTGAGTCCACTGGCTTAGATCGGCAGTTTTATAGATGGTAGCACTATTCCCCAGATCTACAGATAAGGTTTTTATTGTGTGAGCAGTATTGTTATAGGCAGCATTAAAACACGAGCTTGCATTTACTTCGCTAGATTGTGATAGAAAAAACTGTGAGAAGTCGGCATCAGCATCTACTTTTACAAAAAAACTATAGGTTAGCTCGGGGTTCTGACTAGCCACCAACCTGTGACGAATATCAACATAGTCGTCGTCGCCATCAAATCTCATTGCATTACCCACCCTACCCGGCTCTACACTTGCGCCACCATAAATTATTCCATCATTATTATTACCAGAACTATCGCGAAGCGTGGTTCCGTCAATATCATCAAAGCTATAGTGGGCAACTAAGCCGGTGCCTTGGTCTGCCTTTACGGGTTTTGCAATATTGAATAAAACCCCCACAGTAAGAAAAATTGATAGAATTAATAATACCAACCCGAACCTTTGTTGTTTTTGATTTCTAAGCATCAATAAATTTCTCATTATTTTGTTTTACGTTTTATATATAATATTGAAATAAACACCGCACCAGTTACTACCAAAACACCAGCTAACCCAAAGTAGATAGTTATCTTACTAGCATTTTTATCGTCGCCTGTAACGGGATCTTTTTTGTTCTTTTCGACGTTACCATCTACGCTGTTGTTGGGGTTAACATAATCGACTGGGCTTACTTGGCCGAAGTAAACAAAATTCAAAAGTTTGACAAGAGTTTTGGTGCTTACTCCAATAGCTGCGTTTTGTGTGGAATTATTCTGATCTTGGGCCTGACTATCTTGGTTTGGCGAAGGATTGTTTTGTGTAACTCCAGTTTTTACTAATATGAATGTGCCGAATTCTTTTGGAGTGTGGGTTGGGGCAACAGGCGCATCGCTACCTATAAGCTCAGTCACAGATGTAAGGCTAAGTGGTACTTCAATGTTTCCGCCCAGATAAGTACCTGCTGCAATAGGAGTACCAAAGTAGTCCTGGACGTCACGGATTTCGTAAGTATCATTTATTTCTAAATTATTGGAGACATCTACGTATACACTATCGAGTTGCTCCCAATTGTAGATAGTCATATAAGTTTTATCTGGTTCATAGGTGTTGGGCCTTAGCAGAACTACATTGCTAGTTGGTGCACTTGTAGTATAAGTGTTATCGGGAAGGTCCGATGACATGCCTCCGGGAGCAGTACCATAGAATAAGTTATTATTTATAGTTTTATGTAGGCAATCGACGCTAAGGCTAACAGCGCTCTGAGCGACAAAATAATTACCTTCTACCGTGGGCCTATCACAGCCCGCCACATATCCCAATCCCAAAGCTGAACCACTAGATTGTGGCATATAGGTGCCATTGTTAAATAGCATTGGATTTTGGGCTATTTGAAATCCACCATGCAACATATCTAAAGTACGTCCCTGAGTGGAGAGTATGCCACTTTCAAAAAATGTGTTGCCATCGGTCATTATGTTGTTTATACGACCACCTTGCGTATAGGCGTGCAAACCCCAGCCGTAATTCTTAAAAACAAAATTGTTGGCGATATATTTTAACCCTGTATCGTTTTGTACATACATGCCATGTCCATGGCCCCTGTCTGGGCCCTCCCAGCCATTATAGTAAACCAAGTTACCATATAATTCGGCATCTACGGCTGGTGTCCAAAAGCCAAAACCCTGAGCTGCGTCATGAACAATATTGTTAATCACACGTGTTCGTGGGCCTTCTATATAATAGCTATAAGATCTATTGAGATCTGATGGTGCCGAGCCTGCCTCGGTGACCGTTCGCTGCAAACTTGAACTCATCACCTCTAGACCCCAATACCATGTGTCTGAGCCTCCTACATAAATAGCAGATTGACCAACAAAATGTCCCGGATCGCTACCTGTACCACCATCTATAATTACGCGTTCATCTTGGTAGTTTCGCACGATTATAGGTGCCGAAGCACTGCCAGTTAATCTACTATAAAAGTATCCGGCATACGTACCTCCGTGCACCCAAATCGTATCGCCTGGCTGTATATTCGAAGGTTGATTGTATAAAGTACTGGCAAGATCCCAAGGGCTTTCAATACTTCCATCTCCGTTTGCTGTACCGTTTGTAGTAACATGCCACTCATTACCAGCTACATTGGTAAGTGTAGAGAATGTTTTATCGCTGAGAGCAAGTGAATTGTTGTTATTGTCTTTTGATAGTAAGCGATAGTGATACGTAGTATTGGGCTCTAAGCCAGAAATAGTTTGGCTGTGAAAGTAAGATAGATTAGAGTCTAATGTAGTTTGGTTGCCATAAGCCATACTTGAACCATACTCTATCTGACCGGTGGTTGGTTCATCTGTAACCCAAACTATTGTTGCCGAAGTCTTTGCTCGACTCCTGACACTATCCATTTTGAGTAACGGATTATTATCTACATCTACATTAATTGTGGGTGATGGTATTTTATCACCATTAATATCTGTCGCTATTGCCAGAAGATCATAACTTCCTTGATCAAGTGCGGCAGTGTCCCAACCAAATGAATATGGAGCACTTAGAATTTCGGGACCAATAGGACTACCGTTGGCATAATATTGAACTGAGTTTATATTGGGGCTACCACTAACGCTTGCTGACAACTCTACACTACCGCCAACCGTAGAGCCGTTGACCGGATTTATTATGGCAACACTATTGGTAGCATTCTGAGTAGCAAGCTCTCTCACATCAGCAGATGACAACACTCTATTGTATACTCGCACTTCGTCTAAACTACCCTTAAACTCTAAATGGTAGCCAGCCCAAGGTGAACGGCCTAACAGAAACTGTGCCCCAAGTGCCTGCGGGCAAGTCGACTCTAGGCCCGAAATAGCTGCTCCGTTTATATATAATTTTGAAGTGCCATTGGCGTGAGAGTTAGTAACGGCTATATGTGTCCATTTATTAGCCAAGTCATAGTTTGTTACAATTTTTGGCTCATTTGCGTGATTGGGAGTTAAAGCCTTTATTGACTTGGCCACATTGTCGTAGGCTACGCTAAAACAATCATTATTATTAGTGCCACTGCTTGCTTGTGATAATAAATACTGCAACTCATCACCAGCTGAATCTGCATTAACAAAAAAACTATAGCTAAAATCTGCAGTTTGGCCAGAGACTAATTGATACGGAATATCTACATTATCGTCTACACCATCAAAACTAAGCGCGTCACCAATCTTTCCAGTAACTACCGCTGGGTCACCCACTAGTAATCCACTATAATTACTACCAGAACTATCTGTTGCTATGCCATTATTAATGTTATCAAAGCTATAATAAGCCACCAATCCAGTAGATGTATCTGCATTGGCAGTCTTAGGTAAAATTAATATCCCGACCAGTAATATTATTAGAAATGGAAATATATATAGTATTTTTTTATGCAACTCAATCGCCTAACAAACAACTTAATTGATATAGAAAATCTTTTTAAATGCTTACGCAAATTTTTTACTGTGATTAACTTTACAATCTCTATTGTACTACAGCATAAATATTATAATAACCGGGTGTAGAACTATTTAACAAAGATAACTATTGCAGCGCCTTGAGGAGCAGTCTCGCCCGCAGGCAAGCTACCAACTTCACCACCAAGTTCTGATGCAATTTGTTTGGCCGCGTCAGCATTTTGACCGGTTACATCAACAACGGTAAGTTTTTTTACACTATTTTTATTCTTGGCATCGGTTTTGCTGAGTATTGTTATGGTACCTGCAAATTTATCGTTTAATTTCTTTTCTGCGTTATCTGAATCACCACCTGCGCTTAATATAGCTACCTGTATTTGAGATTTTTGATCGATAGCAATAGGGCCAACATTGATTAGTTTGTTATCTTTTGGCCTATAAATAATAGCTTTTTTAGCTTTGGTGTAAATAAGAATTTTGTCGCCGTTTTGAGCATTTGCAAAGAAGGGCTGATCTTTGAGCTTTTCTTTATCTAGCACAGTTGCGACGGTGGGAGTTTCGTCTTTTGGTAGATCTATTAGCTTTCCTACTTCAGCAACTAGAGCTTCGGTCTCAGCCTTAGCTACCTGATTAGGGTTTTTCTTTATACTTTGGTATTGGTTATAAAAATAAAATGCTACTACACCAAGAATTAGAATAACAACACCTAGACCAATAAGCAAAATCAAATTAGTATTGTTAGATTTTTTACGTTCCATATTTAATAAACTCCCTATTTGCTAAAATTACTATATCTCTCTATATGTATCTAGGTTACTGCATGTACCCATAGGTGTCAAATTTGATTTTGACACAAGGCTAATCATTTATTTTTTAAAAACCGCACAATTTCCTGCCAGGCCTTTTTGCTAGATTCTTGATTGTACATCGTCTCTCTAGAGTTATTAAAAAATGCATGCCCGGTACTTGGGTAAACTACTTCTTTATACTTAATGCCCGATTCTTCAATGCTGTGCTTAGTTTTTTCTCTATCATTCTTAGAGATACTTTCGTCGTCTTCACCAAAAAACGATAGAACCGATAGTGACTCGTCGTTAGATCTAGTCTCACAAAGTAATTCTACTGCAGAGTTATCACTATAGTAGTTAGCCTGGTTGGCGCCAGCTCCATAAAATGAAATGATTTTCTTCACCCTTAGTTCAGTAGCTGACATATAAGCCAGGCGTCCTCCAAAACAAAAACCGCACACAATTATACTCTCTAAACCTGGAATTTGAGCAGCTATATGATCTACGGCCTGCTCAAATATATTAACAAAATCTTCGCCAGTCATACGGTGCATTAGCTCTATACCCTTTTGGGAGTCAGTTTCGTAGTCAAACTTATTGGGCTTGCCGGTAAGTTGGTAGAAAAAGTCCAGTGCGTATGCATGAGTTGAGAACTCTTTTGCAAACTTATCGGCCACACCCGTAACGAAATCAGTTAATCCGAATATTTCGGGCAAAACAATTATGGCTGTTTTGCTATCAGTTTCAATATTACTTTTGTATAAGTATTTAATATCCATTAAAACCATTATAACAGTTTTTGATTTGACAAGTAATCACGGCTAAAACTATTATATATTTTTGTACCTATAAAGCCATGGAGGGAGCGGTCTTAAAGCGTCTGCGTAATTGAGTGGTTCAATTCCAACACCAATCTTTTACATTGCCGAGAGGATTATCGCGTGGCCCACCACAGCAAACCAAAAGTTGTCAACAATGCAGAGCTGAAATATATTGCTAGGTGCATAGAAGATGGTTATAAATTCTTTTATGTATGTTGGCATGGAGCTACAATTGTTTTTTTGGCACAAAACAGCACCCAGGCATTTGGCATGTTTGAACTGTTAATAAAATATAAACCATCATGCAGCCCAGAATGCAGCGATGACTGTGCAGGAATAACACGCATTACTTGCAATACACCGCCACAGTTTATTATGTTTGCCGGCCGTAGGGCGGGTACAGCTCAAGTCAAGCTAATTAGCGCCTAGTAGTCATCTTTACCCTAAAAGTTATTTTGGGGTTTTTTATTTAGCGCTCAGATTATCAATTGATTTTTTATCTCTATTGAAAAGTAACGCAGTGGTAAGTAAAAAAACGCCTGAGGCAATAGCAAAACCAATTAGCACTATCCACGAGTTACTCTGTCCAGCCAAAAAGAGGGTGTTATATAAATCACTTAGCGAAGCAGCTACATACAATAACCCCACAGAAAACAATCTAAGTTTAGAGCGATTATCGGTCTGCTCAAAAGCATTTTTGAATAAAACCAAACCGGCACAAAAGACTATAAGTAAAGCAAAGGCATGTATATAAGCAGTAATTTTTGGAACCGTAAAAACCACTTGGTTGTTGATAATACCAGTAAATTCATACAAATATGCATTGACTTGATAATAATAACCTACAAGGGCTATTGGTAATAGTATTGCTACAAGCCACCATATAGAATACCTTTTAAGCGGAGTTAAGTACCAGATTAAATATATTTGCAAATAAGCTACAGCGTCTAAACACGCTCTACCTAGAATTAATAATATTTTTAGAGTAACTTCATTTATTGGCAGTAAATAAGAAACAGAAAGTAATGCCATGCCGGCAGCTGCTAAAAAACCAGAAATTGCAAAGTGTCGTAAAAGGGGGGTGTGCAGTTGCTTGTATTTTTGGGTTGAGCGAACGCCCACTACTAAGGTCGCTAAAGCCCCAAGCATATACGGAACAATGTTTAGAGGAATATTATACATACCGATATTATATAACAGTTATAGCGCAAATGTTATTTTGAATTAATTTAGCTATTGCACCACCCCTAGTAAGTATTGTTGCAGTAAGTTTCGGGCGTTCTGCGAGTGGTTGCTGCGTCTTCCACCCTGGGTATTAAATGCTTGGGTAGCATCTTTGCCGCAAAATGGAATAATAAGGTCAAAGCCGCCCGGGTGGAGGTCTAAGAATCTACCTACATCGTACACATTATTAGAAATTATCAACCAGCAATCATTGGGTTTATTATGTAATGCCACCTCTGATTGAGTAAATGTCTTTTGTGATGGAACGGTAGAAGTTGTTGGCTGTTCTGAATTAGCAGGTGGGTTAGCAGGGGCAATAGATGGTGTAGTTTCACTCAAATTGGACTCTTTTTGTTGCTTTTGTACAAATCCATAGACAAATACACTACCCATATATAGACCAAAGATTACTATCATAGCTCCTATCAAATACTTAATTTTCATAGCAAACTAAACTCCTCGGTATGAATATTACTGTTTCTCACACCAGCCTTTCTTAATTGGGCTCGTAAACTTTTCATCATAGACGGTGGTCCGCAAATCATAAAAGCCGTAGTATCAATGTCCTCAATATTGGTCAATATCTTATCGGCTGTGAGATATCCAGATTTTGTGGTATCTACCAAATTAATCCTAAAATTATTGTTTTTTGCCTCTATGGCTTGTAGTTCTTTTAGGTACACAGCTTCTATAGATTCTTTGACAGAGTAATACATATCTATTAATTGGCTTCTATCTAGTGATGCTGCCATAGATAAAAATGGTGTCACGCCTATACCACCCGCCACCCAGACTTGGCGATTGCTTTTTACTACCTTGTTAGAAAAACTTCCATAAGGAGCATCTAACTTGACGGACTGGCCTACCTTGGCTTGTGATAGAGCGCTTGTATAGTCACCTAGTTGCTTAATACTAAACCGCATCTGGGTTTGGCTGGGCGCCGAGCTAATAGAAAATGGGTGACTTTGGCCCAATACGCCATCACTCTCTAGTTTTACAAAAGCAAATTGACCAGGTAAAAAGGTAATGGGCTTTTCTTTGGGGTCAAGATACAACTCAATAATGTCGTTTTTGTGCTCAATAGATGTCACACTATAGTCATAAAACTTTGCAAAATTTCCATGAAACAGAGAACGATAGACATAAACAACGCCAGCAGTAGCGAGCAATCCCAGTACATATATTTGTAGCCATATCAAACTATTTATGTCTGAGCCACCCACCAATATGGCATGTAAGCCACCAAAAAATACCAATAAACCAAGTAAACGCATAACCAATACCATTCTTTCTTGGCGCATATTTACATAGAGTGTCAATATCATTAGAGCAATAAAGCTAAAGAGTGTTAAGCTACCAAGTATTCTAAACGGCGACGCTGGGCTAGGTTTGATAAACTCGTAGGCCGATATTGGTGAGCTAAGTAGGTAGCGGGTAGTCAAAAGCATAGGGTGAATGAGCAATAGTATAAGTGCAAAACAGCTTATCAAATGATGGGCTCTATACATATTATCCAGCCCCATAAACCACCGACCAAATATCTTAAGCCGAGCGCTAAGTATTACACTCCAACAAAATAGAGCCAATCCGCTTAGGCCGGCCAGTTTACCTAGATTTTCAAAAATCAATTTAGCATTTCCCCACTGTGTTGGTTGTGTAAATAGCCAAATAAGCACAGGTATTAATGCAATTATTATTGTGACGAGCCAGCCAAGGTTAGTATATCTGTTACGCATAAGTCTTTATTATATCAAACTATTGAGTGAGTAAATATTGATTGATAGTATATGCGGCATTGGGCTCAATATTGAGCTCAGCTAGGGCCTGCTCAGCTGGCGCCCATAAGTATTCTTGGGCTTCTTCGTTAAGTCGTACTTGTTTTGAATCAACACTTACTACGTAGTCTACAAACATATGGTGGGTGTAGTCTTGGTAGTAGCCAGAATGTTTGAGTTGATCAAAAGTAGTAATATGATCGTTTATCTCAGCACTCAAACCGGTCTCTTCTTTTATCTCTCGGCGCAGCGCCTCGTGCAGCCTTTCACCATGGCGTACTTTTCCACCTACTATCGAGAACCTATTGCCCCACTTGTGGGTTTTTACCAGTAAAATTTCGGGTAAACTACTTGGTTTGGCTTGATGCTGTATGATTGCGCCTGCCGCCACTACGGAGCCCGGGCCAATAAGACGCTGGAACATTTTGTGTAGTTTTGTGGTGCTTTGACGTTTTGTAATATTTGGCAAGTCATTATTGGTAGCGATGTATTTCACCATGCTATTTGGGCTTATAATGTGTGAGCCTGGTACATACACCGGTAAATCTTTTGGTCTGTGACTAAAAAAGCATGGTACACCAGTTGCCTGAGCAATGCCTAGCTCATATGCAGCACTTTTGCCAATATAGCCACTTGGGTTTACAAAGTAACTAAAGCCATACACACCTAACTGTTGTAGCTTATGCAAATACGCTAGCTCTACAGCAATTGGGTTGAGATTCTCTTCGTTTTCAAGCAACAAAAAACTGCCTTTTATAGCGGTAATCTCGCGAGACTCAGGTGCAATAATTGTTATGTGAGCACCTTCAAAAATTTTTATAGCTTGGCGTATCTGCTCAAAGTGTTGGCCAAAACTACCATGCACTACCACTTTGAATATTTTTTGATTTGTATTCTTCATACACCCCGCCTATTTGTTAACAACTTATGGTGGAGCATCGGGGACTCGAACCCCGGACCCCCTGCTTGCAA
>CAYMHI010000020.1:0-11880 GCA_964390265.1 uncultured Candidatus Saccharibacteria bacterium
TTATCCCCTACTTCCAGAACCAAGTAGACACCAGGGTATCGCTAGCTTTTTTGGCCGTGTCGTCATTGTAAGAGGTATTGATAATAAAACCGTTAATAACTTTGCCATCTAGCTGGTAATTCTTGTTGGTAGGAATAACCACGACGGTTTGTTGATCTAGCCCATTAACTTTTTGAATAACCTTAATTGCCTCTATGCCACCTAGCTTGATATTTTCTTGGCTAGTGATGGTGCCTAACTTAGACTGATCTACCAGAGCCTGCAAACCATTTACGCTGTCAGTAACTGGAGCAACACTAATAGAGTATTGCGATGCACTACCAAACTTGGCAGTGATTTTACAGTTGGTTTTGGAAAAATCAACCGTGGTAGGCAAAAACACTCCAAAACTAAAGCAGTCTCTGTCGACCTTTTTAAATCCATCAGGGATAGTAGCAGGCACAGTAGTAGTATTGTCGGGTGCACTTTGACTATCATCAACCTGAGCTTGATTGAGGTCTACAGCAGGTTTGGGCTTGGAGTTGTTGATTATTACCAACACAATACTAATAACTACAATTGCGCCAATTATAGCTCCGGCAATAATAATGATTTTTTTAGGAAACTTCTTTTTGCTATCGGCCGAAGCCATATTGGCCGCAATAGCATTGTTGCTATCACCAAAATCAGTAGGAATATTGGCTAAGTTGGGGTCTTGAGCTTGGCCTTCTATTGGTGGTAAGTCTGACGGCATTGAGGGATTAACGTCTACGCCGGGTTGCAAAATGCCAGACTGAGTGTCAGGCACAGGAGGCATGGCAGGCTCTAATGGAACGTTTTGACCGCTCAAATCTAGAGTATTCTCTAGTGGAATAGAAGCTGGTGGTTCGGTGGGCTCAGTAGATGCAGCGGCAAACGGTTCGGCCGAGGTTGCTCCAAAAACTGCTGGCTCTTGCGCTGGTGGTGGTACTTGTGGTGTTGCAAAATTATCGGTTGGTGTAGTATCGGCAGGTGGCGCCAAAGGTTGCGGTGGCACCGTGGTATCGGGCACTGCCGCTCCACCCAATTCGCCTGGCTGACTAGGTGTGTTGATAGAAAATGTATCGGCGCCTGCAGGCGCGGCTGGCAAGGCGTTGGCATCTTGCGTAGCTTGTGCCGCCCAGTCGGGCTGTATAGGCTGAGGTTGGCTCTGAGCTTGTGGTTGTTGAAATGGTTGAGCTAGCGGTTCTGTGGGGCTGGGAGCAACAGCGGGCGGTTCGCTGATTGGTGGCGGAGTATTATTGGGTGGAGTAATAGAACCCCCTGCTTGAGTGTTTTGGGGATCAGGAGTAGGGATAGGAAATGTATTATCTTGATTGTCCTGCATAGTATCTTTGTTTTTAAGTATAGCAAGCCAATTTACTAACTGCAACATAAGAGCTTTAGATACTTAGCCAACATAAATAATTGTATATTTTCCGGCTCTTAATGTTAAAATACATGCTATGCACAAAATTAAAACCTTTGGCCGTAAAATAATTCCTCAAAGAGCTTTAGATACGCTTCATTACCCAGAGGCAATTGTTTACTCACGCCGGGCTGGCACACCAGCTAAATCAATGGTAATTATTGGCATTGTGGGTAGCAAAGGCAAAACCACTACCGCCAATTTACTTTGGGCAGTGCTTACTGCAGCTGGGCACAAAGTGGGCCAAATAGGTACAGCCAACATTAGAATTGGCAAGCAAGAGGAGCTCAATAAGTGGCATATGACTATGCCCGGCGCCCCCTTAATGCAAAAGATATTAAAACGTATGCAAAGCGCTGAGTGTGAGTTTGTAATTATGGAGGTTCCATCTGAGGCGCAGGCTCAATGGCGACACATTGGTATTAATTTTGACACTCTAGTTTTTATGAATGTCGAGCGCGAAATTATGGCCGCGCATCGAGGTAGCATGCAGGTGCTGCACGCCCACAATAAACGAGTTTTTAGCGCTATGGCCAAATCACCCAAAAAAATCATTCGTGGCAAGATATACGAAAAAACCATTGTGGCCAACAGCGATAGCAAATATGCCAAAGATTATAGCGACTACAAGGTAGATAAAGTGATAAGTTTTGGTATAAATAACCCAAGCGATTACACTGCCCAACAAATTAAAACCGACCTAAATGGCACTACCTTGACTGTAGGCGACACTCAGTATCACATCAATTTAATTGGTAAGATCAACGCAGTTAATGCCGTAGCCGCTATCGCTACCGCTACTTCGCTAGGCGTTAAGCCCGCACAAATTCAAGCTGGGTTTGATAGCCTAGAGACCATTCCGGGCCGTATGGAACATATTGACGAAGGTCAAAAATTTAGTGTGTTTGTAGATTACGCTCACGACCCCGTCAGTATGCAGGCTCTTATGGAAACAGGCGAGGAGTTGCGTGGTAAAAATCGTAAGCTCATAGTGCTGCTTGGTGGCCAAGGCGGTGGTCGCGATCAAGAGAAACTGCCCGAGTTGGGGCTAATAGCTGGCCGGCACGCCGACTACGTAGTAATAAGTGACGACGACCCATACGACGAGCTACCAATGGATATTATTAATGCTATTGCAGTTGGGGCTAAAAAAGTCGGAAAAGTGCAAGATAAAAACTTGTTTTTAATTCAAGACCGTCGAGAAGGTATTCGCAAAGCGTTAGAGCTCGCCAAGCCTGGCGACATTGTATTTATTGCCTGCAAAGGCGCCGATCAACTTATGATGCTCGCACATGGCAAATCTATTAAGTGGGATGATCGCACTGTAACGCGAGAAGAACTCCAAAAACTAATCAAGTAGCGAGATTATTTGATAGCCATATTTGTCAATTTCTTTGGGCCCCCAGAAATCAAAATCTTTAGTTCTGCCAACAAATCCAACCCGCTTTGTTATTTCTCTGCCGGTATAGCTCTTTGTCTTGGGGTTCCACTCCTGCAGTATTAACTGGTCACCTTGATTAATCTCCCAGTCTGCTAGTCTTAAATCAAAAGTTTTCTCGTTGTCTTTTATTTTTTGAAACATTTCAGGATGAGCTTTTTTCTTTACAACTTTCATTTGTTTACGGGCTCATTAATACTTGTTCTGCAAAGTCCCGAATGTTGTTTTTCGCAGCCCACGCAGCACAAAAATAAGGCGTGGCAAGTTGGCTCAACACAATCAATATATCTATCACTGGGCTCGCCACAATACGAACATTTAGATAGCACTACTTTGCCGCTAGGTGTTTCGGTATTGGTCACCATACGCTCATCAAACACAAAATTCTTACCTTTAAAGTGTCCATTGGGATACTTCTCTAAATACTTGGCTATTCCGCCTTCTAGCTGGCAGACGTCTTCAAAACCTTCTTCTACCAACAGTGCACCAGCCTTCTCACAGCGAATTCCGCCGGTGCAGTAAATTAGTGCCTTTTTGGTCTTGTCTACTTTGAGGTTCTTTATTTTCTTAGGTAGCTCATAAAATTTGTTTGTATTGGGTTGTATTGCTCCTTCGAATCGTCCTACCTCATACTCGTAGTTATTGCGCATATCTATTACCGTCATATCGGTTTTACTCTCAAACAGTTCGTGAAACTCTTCAGGCTTAAGGTATTTACCGTTCTTGTTTACATCTACTTTTTTACCAAGCGTAACAATCTCATCTCTATGCTTTACAATGAGTTTTCCAAACGGCACCTTGCCAGCCGGTGTGCGTTTAAAAACAATACCTTTAAATAAAGGGTGAGCGTCCATGTATTCTGTGTATTGACGCAACTGCGCCGTAGTGCCGGCCACTGTGCCGTTTATGCCCTCACTAGCAATAATAATGCGCCCTTTTAGGCCAATTCCGGCGCAAACCAATTTGTGTTGCACGGTCTCAAACTTAGGGTCGTCAATATCAACAAACTTATAATATAGTAAAACGTAAATTGCACTCGACATAATAAGCGATTATACCTGATAACTGCACCATTATCTAGTATTTAATTTAATGATCAATATAAATCTTATGCTTGAAACTTTGCCTCTTATATGATAAAAACAGTAGGCATGTTTCGCAATGGCAAGAGGAGAAAAGCGTGACAAGTACCCACCAATTTGGTTCACAATTCAAAAGAGTGCTACTCAAGCTCTCGGGCGAGGCCATGGCTGGCGAACGGGCTGTGGGTTTTGACCCAGACGTAATTGATCGTTACGCCACAGAAATAGCTGCTGCCAAAAACGACCTCGGTGTAGAAATCGCGGTAGTGGTCGGAGGCGGCAATATCTGGCGGGGCGCAACCCATAGCGAGATGGACCGTGCCCAAGCTGACTACGCTGGCATGCTCGCAACGGTCATCAACGGCCTGGCTCTACAAGATGCACTTGAGCGTCATGGCGAAGTAGTAAGAGTAATGTCGGCAATCGATATTGGCAGGGTCTGTGAGTTGTTTATTCGTAGGCGAGCAATTCGTCATATGGAGAAGGGGCGTATTCCTATTTTGGTTGCCGGTACCGGCAACCCTTACTTCACCACCGATACTACCGCTACCCTAAGAGCCATCGAGCTCGACTGCCATGCTCTATACATGGGGAAAAACGGTGTACCGGGAGTGATGGACAAAGACCCTCGTGAGCATGATGACGCCATCAAGATAGACACTATGGAGTTTATGGAGCTACTCACCAACGGGCTTAGCGTGATGGACGCTACAGCTGCAACGTTGGCACAAGACAACAAGCTCACCATGGTAGTTTTCGATGGCAACAAGCCAGGTGGCTTTGAGGAAGCTCTCATCGACCCAACAGTCGGTACAGTGATTTCCGACTAACAATACACCGCTCGTTAATGTACGGGCGGTTTTTTATTGGTTTAAATAGTTCTTCATTAAATCCCAGTAATTATCTATCCAACCCTGTTCTATGTCTTTCACAAACTCTTCGGGTACTCCCTTTTGTTCAAAATGAAGCTCACAATTGTCGCCCTTTGATCTAAAATCAAATGTCACTTTAGACTCTACCCCCTCTGGCTAATCACTAGTCCGCCAAGTTTGCACTATTTTTTTGTTGGGTATAATTTCTAAATTTTTACCTACAGCATAGCCATCCCACACCGAGAAACTATCACCAACTTTGCGACCAATCTTAGCCGGTGCTCCAGTAAACTCAGCATGTTTTTTATCGTCCATTAATAGCTCAAATACAATTTCCGGCGATGCATCAAATTTAATAGTTTGATTAATTATCTTAGTCATCTTTGCTCCCTTTCTTTTAACCAGTTTTTTACTGATACCAAGCACTTGTCAAATCTATTATCAAAATCGGCATCGGTTAAGCTTAAATTTACAGCATCAGAATGTTTGACTAAAAAATCTTGATGATCTTGGTAAGTGATTTCTAAGTGCTTAAAGTCATGCTGGCCTTTATTGGTATATACTTGCTTAATTTTTTCTAAGCTAAAATCTAGACTAATCAAATAATGCTCATACCCCGCCTGTTCGTACATACTTTTATCACCACCCCAGTGCCTATCTACGCTAGCATCATAAATAAAACTTTTATGGCTGGCTATCAGTTTTTTTACACGCTGCTCTTTTATTTGGCTGTACCGCTGCTTATCCAGCACACCATTATTGGCAATTAGTTCTAGCCGCACTATATCGTTGCTAAACATAGGTAATCCTAAGTTCCAACTCAAATAATATGCAATTGGTGTTTTGCCGCTTCCAATTGGGCCTGCAAAGGTAATACAAATTGGTTTGTTATTATCATTCATAGTTTTACTTAGCTAGTGCAATAATCTCGGCTAAATCTTCTGAACCGGCCCATTTGTTTATCACTGCTCCGCTGGCATCTACTTGTACAAAAGTATTCTCTAAGGTTACAGCATACTTTTTACGTAAGGCAGCATTTTTATTGTAATCTACGCTAAGTATCGTAAAGTTGTTGGGTAGCTTGTTGGTTTTTTCTTTAAGGTCTTTGTCGAGCATTTTAGATGTTTTAGACCAACTGGCATTAAAAAATAACACCACTTTACCATCAGCCGCCAAGCTGAGTTTGGCTGGGTCGTAAACTTCGTAGGTAGCTGGGCGCTTGCCCGGCGATTCTTTTGGCTCATTTATTTGCACTTCTTGAACATTGGTAGCCGATATTTTGCTATTCTCTATCTTTTTTTGCTGCCATTTGCGATAGCCCAAAAAGCCGCCAATGCTAACTACCACCACAGCTATAAGTATGCCGGCCACTAATATTATTTTGTGGGTAGGTTTATTTTTTGTATGCATGCGATGTAATAAGTACCTTCAATAGAACTATTATTACTAGTATTGCCGGCAACCAAAGATCGAGCGTACCGCTGAGTACTTGCACGCAAATAGCTACTGCCAAAATACTTACTGTGCCCAGGTAAATAAAACGCTCCATTAATGGCATTTGAGGGTGATCTTTTTGACGCTTAAGCTTACGCCAATGAGTAATTATAAAAACTAAAACCGCCAGCATAAATAATGCTAGTAAAGTAAATTGAACCGCCACTGTTGAAGCCGAGTATATTGGCACCATAAAAAACAAGCCTAGTGCAAAAATGATTAGAGCAATTAAAATCTCGCTACCAAATCTGTGTTCGGTAAAAACGTCATCTTCTGGAATAGTACGTACAGTGTGATCCTTATGATTATGGTGGCTTTGTTTTGCCTCATGTTTCTTGTGACTATTGCGACTCATTGCTAAATTATATCATAGACGATTAATATAGATTTTAACCAAAATAAAAACCTACTTAAGCAAATAAGTAGGTAATATTATCAGCCAGCTAGGGTTAGGTCATATTCTTTTAGAGCTTTACATATCAACGCCAATTTACCTCCACCAATACCCTTATACTGTAGTAGCTGACTAGCCGTCATTTGGCTCAAATCTCCTACCGTAGACAAATCGCATTCTGGAGTTCGAACATAAACCCCAAGATAATTGTGTTGTTGCGACTCCATGAGTGCACGCTTGACGCCCTCGGTTAGGTTTAAACTTTTTATTGAGCGCATATAAACATCAGTATTAACTGAGCTAGGCGATGCCAATTCTATGTTTAGGCCTGTTATATTTTGCCAAGCCTTGGGCTTGATGTTTCGTTGCAAAAACTGGCGAGCTTTCTCTGGAGAACTGAAACTCGGAAGATAAAAAACAATTTTTATCGTCATATCAACTATCCTTTAGCTTGAGGCCAAATACGGCCAACTTGGTAGCCAATTCATTGAGCCTAACTTCGCCGTTTTTTGTTGCGTCCAACAAATCTTCTACGGTTAGATTTACCAACCATCCAATAGTTGGGCTGTCTATTCCGTCAACAATGATTGCCCTTCTTACAAGAGCGCCGTAAGACTGTGCATTCAAATCCAGAATACGAATGCTCTGCTCGAGGATACTTTTGGTAGAAGTAACAGAGGGTGTGAGCTTATCGGCTTCTACCCTCTCGGCGCTCAGTCTAATAATGTGGCGTTCATCCACATTCTGAAACCAACTCAACAACCTATGTATGGCTTCGGGGCCTAGTTCGTCATCAACAACTGCGTAGAACTCGTAAGGCATAGCTGGTCTTCTCTCTTTTAGGTGCAGTTCGCCTGGTATTAGCGAATTTATGCCATGTTAACTACTTTTAAGCATTTTGTCAATTTCTTGTAACAATTCTTGGTGCGATTTTGTAAGCATAAGAGTATTACGAGTATCGCTAGCATGTTCAAAACCGTTGACATACATCTTGACAAATTTCTTGAGTGGTTCAAATTTGGCTTTCTGCCATGTTTTTTGATGCAACACTACATGCTCACGTAGTATGCGCAACATCATTGGCAAGTTTTTATCTGGTTGCTTGTGAGCAAATACAAAAAAGTTCTGAAACAGCCCGCGCCCTATCATTACGCCGTCTACGCCGCTTTCTTTGGCTCGCTCTCGCCCCTCAGCCAAACTCATCACGTCTCCATTACCCACAATAATAGTTGATGGCGAAATTTGATCTCTTAGTTTTACCGTCTTGGCTATCTCGTCCCAATTGGCCGGTACCTTACTCATATCGCGCTTGGTTCTACCATGTACCAAAATTACGTCTAGTTTTTGTTGTAGTAAAAATCCTATCCAGTCATCGGTCTGAATATTGTTAAACCCAATACGTGTTTTCACACTCACCGGTATTTTACCACCCACCCCCTCGCGTGTGGCCGCAATAATCTCGGCAGCCAGCATATGGTTTTCTATTAATGCCGAACAAGCCCCGCGTTTTATCATATCTTTTACCGGGCAGCCCATATTGATGTCTACACCTTCAAAACCCAGCTTTACAATATCTTGAGCCATTTGCCTGTAATGCTCGGGAGTTATGCCCCATATCTGAGCAATGAGTGGTCTCTCGATAGGCAAATGTCTTAGTCGCGTGGCAATAGCTTCACGCCCCGGGCTGCACCAGCCATCGGCATTAGCAAACTCAGTCATCATAATATCGGCCGGGGCGTGTTTTTGCACCATTTGCCGCATTACTGTATCGGTAACATCATCCATTGGCGCCAACACAAAAAAAGGCTTTTTATGAGCCGCGAGTTCTTGCCAAATATTTGTGCTGTTGGGGCTATGCTTTTTCATAGTCTCAAGATTATAGTAGATATTAACCAATTTTTCTAGCCATATGTGGTCACGCACCAATATATTTTCCGTTATAATAGTACTAATGAATAAAACCCCGAAGCCAGATTTTGTATACGACCCCGTCAAAGACAAGGGTAATAAACCCTCTTCTGAGGTTACCAAATCTGACTATTTGTTCGACCCCAACAAGACCAATGAGCCCAAAAAAAACAAAGCTCAAACTCACTTAAGCGAGGATTTTTCTGATTTGCAAAAACCACCCAAGCCACTCTGGCGTAAAATAATGAAAGTTGTACTAATTGTACTAACTATAATTGCAATTATTGCTGCCGCATTAGCAGCTTATGTATACTTACACGCCAGCAAAATATCAACAAATCCATTTGATTTTAGCTCAAAATTAAAGGGCGAAAATGACGGCAGGGTGAATATATTATTGCTAGGTATTGGCGACCCAGGTCACGCTGGCGAGACTTTGGCCGACACCAATATGGTGGTGAGTATTAACACCAAAACTCAGCCCAATCAGGTAACTATGATTAGTTTACCGCGCGACTTACAAGTTAAAATTGCTGGCGATGGCGAAAACAAGCTCAACGAGGCCCATGCTTACGGCGAAAGCCTCAAACCACCGCAAGGCATTGAAACTAGTAAAAAAACTATAGAGTCTACTCTGGGCATACCTATTCATTACTTTGTGAGAGCCAATTTTACTGGGCTAAAACAAGCTGTTGATGCTGTGGGAGGCATAGAAATTAATGTAAAAGAACCGCTCATAGACCCAGAGTACCCGTGTGAGAAAAATGAGAACAAGAGTTGTGGACTCAAAATAGCAGTTGGCCAACAGCACATGGATGGCGCCACAGCCCTCAAATATGCGCGGTGCCGAAAAGGCACTTGCGGCGACGATTTTGGTAGAGCACTACGCCAACAAGAAGTTTTGACGGCTATTCGTGAAAAAGCCTCATCTAGCCAAACCCTTACCGACCCATCAAAAGTAAATGCTCTTATTAGTGCGGCTAGCAGTAATGTAAAAACTGATTTAAGCCTAAAAAATATTCAGCGCCTACAAGAAATAACCAAGGGTCTAAATGTAAATGAAATTACCAATGTAGTATTTTCTCTCAAACCCAACGGCTTTTTGGTAAGTAGTAAAAGCTCTAGTAATCTACTGCCAGCCAGTGGCAACTTTGAAGATATTCAGCGCTTTGTTGCCAATATTTTTGATCTTGGCCCAATATGGAAAGAAGATTCCACAGTGACAGTCTTAAATGGCACTACTACCCCTGGGCTCACCACCAAATTCAAAGCAACAATGATATCTGATGGTGTACCGATTACTATTGCTAGCCTAGGCAATGCCAAGACCAAAGATGTAGCCGTTACTCAAATAGTAGACTACACCGGCGGCAAAAAGCCCAATACTGCCAATTACTTCGCCAAACTGTTTGGAGTGCAAGTAACTCAGCCAGCTAATCCTGTCAAAAACCCGGTGGTAGACTTTGAAATTACTCTAGGCACAGATTACGCCAGCAAGACAGCCAGTAGTAGCTCGTCCAGCACCAGTAATTAAAAACCACCAGTTATTACTGATGGTTATATTTTGCTGAGCCGGCTGCTTATTGGCTCTAAATCCAGGCTTTTTCCCTTGAAGGAGCAAATTTGGTTTTTTGTAGTTTGGCTTCTCGCTTAATTCGAATGCGATATTTTCGCCACCAAAAGAACACATAGATTGCAATTGCTGCAAGCGCTACAATGCGCAAATTACGTTTCATCAAAACATGTCCTCGTCGGTTGGGTCGTAGTCCCAACCGCGCTCTTGGTCGCGTTCGAACTTTCGATGCCTAGCGCGTGTAGCGTAGCCATTGGCGTTTTGCTTGTCGTTTCGGTGAGCTAACGCTACAACCAGAAAGAATAGTACCGCGAATAAGCTCAGAGCCGCAATTGCTCTTAATGTCCACATCTTTTTTCCTCTCATTTTCTGGCGGAAGGTACTGGCGATATAATATCATAATTATTAAAAATAATAAAGTACTTTTACTATTTACTAATCACATAAAAACCCAACCAAGTTATCTTGACACCTGGGTTTTGTCTATCGTCGGTGGTTTTAGTAGACACCTTAACAACACCAAACCCTGCCTTTACTAGTGCATCAGTAAACTCATCAGCCTGCCAGAAAGAAAAGAAACGAGCTGGCAGATCTTCTTGGCCTGGCAAAATAATCATTTCTTCACCAATGCCCTCTTTTAGAGATATAAAGCCTATAGCTCCTGGCCTCAAGCATCTCTTGATGCTCTGTAGGGCATGTAGAATTTTACTTTTGGGAATATGTAGAAGTGTAGCTGCAGACCAGAAAGCATCAAAACTATCACTCGCAAAAGGTAAAGAGGTGACGCTAGCCTGGATTAACCTTGGAGTATTAGTATTTAGAGCTGTCTGTTGCAAGAACCCAAGGGTAAGATCAACTCCGAAGTAATTTGTGTACTTTGAGAACATCAAAGCCTCGGCACCAACACCACAGCCTATCTCTAAAAGGGTAGTTGGGCTGGATATACGCAACAATTCCTGCGCTTCTGAACTCCAAAAATCAGAGGTTGAACTTCTAAAGCCTGATGCGGTTTTTTCATAGTAATCACGTGTAGAGGTAGCGCTCGTCATTTTTCACTCCTTGATGTATATGTACTAGACTAGGGCAATTATAGCTGTAGTGCAGCTATATAAAAAGCTTAAGCGGTTCCGGCTAGGTAGGCCTGGCGCTTGGGCTCATCAAATCTTTCAATGGCATAACGCAGCATTGTACGCGGCATAGTTTGGTATTGATTATTGCGCCTCAAAAACTGCTCTTCATCTTCTAAGCTCACCCGCTTGCCCACCTCGCGCAACATCCAGCCTACCGCTTTTTGAATCAAATCGTGATCGTCATTAATCAGTATTTGTGCTATTTCAAGCGTTAGCTCACTCTCGCCGTGCATTATAAAGGCCAAGGTACTAATAATGGCAATGCGTCGCTCCCATAGAGAATTTGACTTGGCTAACTTAGTCAAAATTTTCAATGCGTCTTTCTTACGCCACAGATACTCACCGACTATATAACCGGCTGAAGTATCTACTATATCCCAGTTATTTATATATTGAGTATGGCCCAAATAAAAATCAAAAATTTGCTTTTAGAGACATTCAAATTGGTGAAGAATTAACCGATAATTATGCAAACTATGAAAATCCTGATTGGTATGTTGAATTAGCTAAATAATATAATACTGAATGGACTGGTTTAGTTGTAAATTTATATGACAATGAAG
>CAYMHI010000021.1:0-11867 GCA_964390265.1 uncultured Candidatus Saccharibacteria bacterium
AAGCAATTTACCCTAGAGCAAAAATAGCAAAACAAGCTAAAAATATTGGCTTTGGCGGTGGCAATAATGCTGGTGCTAGAGAGGCCAAAGGTGAAATTTTGTGGCTACTAAATACCGACACGGTAATACCCAAAGAAAATAACCTAGGTGAGGTAGTAAAGTTTTTACAAACCCACAAAAAATACGCTGCCGCTACACCCTTAATAACAAACGAAGAGGGTAGAGTACAGCCAGCTCAAATAGCCTATTTGCCAAATGGCTGGCGAATAGTGGCTGAGAAGCCAGTAAAACTAGTGGTAAAGATACTACCGTTTACAAAAGGCTTGTTTGGCCAAGTAAATGCCGATTACTTGCCGCTGCAAGAGCGCGATGTAGAGTTTGCTACCGCCGCCTCAGTGTTTGTGAGCGCCAAGGCGTTTAACCGTGTTGGCGGGTTTAGCAAAGAGTACTTTATGTACTATGAAGACACTGACTTGTGTAAAAAGCTAATAGATAAGAAATACCAAATCCGCTTTATGCCTAGCGCCAAGGTGGTGCACCTACTCGGCAAGAGTAATAGCTCTAACTACAAACGCAAAAAAATGTATTTTGCCTCGCAAGATACCTACTTAAGTAAACACAAACCCAAATCCACTAAAATAGCCATAAAGATATTGCGCTCACCGCTAATATTTTGGTATTGGATAACTAAATGATTCAGAGAATTAAAAAAAGCTACATTGCAAACAAAATGGGGTATTGGCTAGTTGGCGCATCTAGTTTGGTTTTGATTGCCTACGAATACTTGTGTTACCGAAGTCTGAGGTTTCCGATGCTCGATCTTGGGCTGTTTAATAGACATATGTACTCGCTAGCTAGGCTAGACTTTTCGATTAATCCGCTTAAAGGTATAAACTTACTCGGCGACCATGCTCATTATTTTTTGATACCTCTAGCGCCATTTTATGTTCTATGGCAAAGCCCGGTTTTTTTATTGGCGGTACAAGCCCTCGCAATAAGCTTTAGTGCTTACCCAATATATTTAATTGCCAAGCACCATTTTAAATCTGATAAAATTGCACTACTTTGGGCGGTAATTTATTTAAGTTTTTTTGGCTTCTGGGCGGCCTTAAGCTATCCATTCCACGACTCCCCAGTAGCTGTACTACCCATCGCTTGGGCGCTATATTACTTGGTAGTAAATAAGAACTATCGTCGGCTAGCTATTTGGCTGGTAGCTCTATGTCTTATTCGCGAAGATATGGCGTTGGTAGCTACAATGTTTGGGGTGTACACCGCTCTGTTTGATAAGAAATATCGTTTTGGTGGTGCAGTAATTGCTGCCTCGCTAGCATACTTCTTGGTAGTCACTAGAGTGCTTTTGCCAGCTATGGGCACCGGTACTTACTTGTACGGTGACAATCCGTTTGGCTCGTCATTTGCCGATATTATTAAAGCAACATTTACTCAACCTCACAATGTAATAAAAGAGTTCTTTTTGCCTAAAGAGAAGCTCCATACAATACTATATATGCTGTTTTCTTTTGGTGGCCTGCCACTACTTGCGCCACGCTTACTAATACTACTCATACCACTCTGGATGGGCCGAACATTTACTACCCAATCGTGGCGCTGGCTACCCATACAGCACTACTCGGCCTCGCAAGCTCCAATACTTTGTGTGGCAGCAATTGTGGGCTTAGCATTTCTATGTAATTACTATGTCAAAAACAACAAAACCAAGCATTTTATTATTAGCCTGAGTATTGCTGCGCTGGTACTTAGCTTAGGAGTGACTTATTTAACTCGTAGCTACTACTTTGGACGTTTTTTTATGAGCAATATGTACATAGACAATGCTGCGCAGGCCTCGGCCAGAACTGGTATGGGCTTAATACCAGGCACAGCATCGGTAGGGGCCTCAAGCTCGTTTGCTAGGCTTAGTACCCGCCAGAATGTATATAATTTGCCATTGCCCGACGAAACTATTAAGCCTCAATACATTATTGCAAGTTCTGAGCTAGATATTTGGCCATTTACTAGCAAGCAAGAACTAAGTGAGTACCTAAATGAGCTAGTAACAAACCATAACTACGAGGTGATATACAACCAAAACGGTACTAAGGTATTGATAAATAAAAATCCCTCGTGAACATGTCACGAGAGACTATTTTACTGCCAATTATCTGGTGCGTATGCCCAGCCTAGATAATTAGGGAAGTAATTAATGGAATTAACGGCAGTGTTAAGACACTGGCCCATCCAGCCAACAGTGCTGGCAATAGTACCATTGCCCATACTAATACCTACGTGGCCATAATTAACTCCACCACTAACTGCCGAGTAGAATACTATTGCTCCAGCCGGAGGCGAGCGATCGGTGTGAATACGCCCTCTAGCAGCTTGCCACTGATAATGCACGTAGGCGGTAGAAAACACTCCGCCGCGTCCATAAGCTTGCTCTACAAACTGTTCGCAACGGCCAGACCAACAGGCATTGTAGCGATCGCTCCAACTAGGTCTGGGTGAACGCACCTCGGCAAGAGCCCAGGCAGCAGCTCGTTGCTCGCGAGTGCTAACTTGTGGGGCCGGGCAAGAGTAGGTGCCAGCATAAGGATAAAAGTCGTTTGTCCAGGCAAGTTCGGCGTCGCTAATACGTCTAATAGCACCCCAACCACCTAAGCAGCCAGTTACAGTATCGCCACTAGTTACCCAGTACTTGTGGCCATTAAATACCACGTATACCTTGGGGTCTGATGGCGCAGAGAGCATAGTACCGTTAGGGTAACTTACATAACAAGCGGCCATACCCAGGTACCTATATGTGGCGCGAATATCAGCAGCTACCGGCTCGCTCACGTGCCTAATTCCACCCCAACCACCAAAGCACCGCGTAAGGGTTTCGGGGTTAGGAATGCCGTAGTATCCGCCATTGGCAACAAGGTAAACACCAGGCCCAGAGCCCTGAAAAGTGGTGAAGTTGGGTAAATAAGTAGTTGCGTTTGCTGTCTGTGGCTGTACGAAACACAAACCAAACATAAAAATCAAAGTGCTTAATGCAAAAGCGACCCGCTTGGTCGCTCGCTGTGTATCCATTGCCAACCTCCTTGTATTTGGTTGCAATTGTAGTTACAACAATGGATATAATTAAACTATCAAGCTCAAAAATTGATTGCAAGCATGGAGCGCTATTGAAATTTATTTTCTATAAAAAATGGCCAAAAATCCCTATTAACATCCGCTTTTCAATGAGGTTAGTAACTATATGTTAAGATAATAAAATACAGTCAAAGAGTGTGACTATCAAGTCGAGAAATAATATACTTAACGCTACTATATCTTTACCAGAGGGCGAAATGCATGGAGCACTACTACGTATTGGTGGTGGCTACTTAGCGTCCCACAAACCAAATAATTGGCAGGCACGCTTAGCAAAAACTAACATAGCTAGCCTGGCTTTTGATTTTGCGGGGGTTGGTGATAGTAGTGGTAAATTAGAAGACACTAGTCTAAATACTCGCATTATAGATGCAACCAACGTGCTTGAATATTTCTATGGTTACTTGGGTAGGAATATTAAAATTAGCTTGCTTGGCGTTAGTATGGGGGCACCAATTGCTATACAGCTAGCTCAAAGCAATAAAGTACAAGACTTAATTATTGCAGTTGCCGCTGCTTATCCTAAAAAATCGTTTTCAAAAAACTTTATTAATGAATTTTCGCAGATCATACGCAAAAAGGATGCCTGGAAAAGTACCCAAGAATTTAATAGACTTAAAAAGCTTAATATTCCAATAATGCTAGTGAGTGCAAAACACGATGACGTTATACCCAAAGATATTACTGCGCAGTATAGTCAAATAGTTAAGGCCAAAAATGGTAGCATTATTGAGTACAACACCATTCACCAGTTTATGAGATCTGAAGACGAGCACAAAAACACAGAGATAATCGAAGATTTTTGGAACTCTGTTAGTGATTTTGTAAATAACAATACTCATCTAGACCACAAGTAGCTTTGTTAGACCAACTGAGTTCTTCTATAAATTACCTTAAAAATGGTATAATAGTATAAATGAAGATCCTAATTGACGGCAGGTGGATAAAACAAACTGGCATTGGTCGTTATATTTACCAAACTCTAGAAAAAATCCTTCTTTTAGACCGTGAGAACGAATATATATTGCTTATTCGTGCTGAAGATGAGAGTAGAATAAAGCTAAAAGCTCACAACCTTTTTTTACTACCTGTAGATATTGATTGGTATGGCGTAAAAGAACAGACCCAACTGCTAAAAGTAATAAATGACCAAAAACCAGATTTGGTGCATTTTACCAATTTTAATTTTCCACTGCGCTACCGAGGAAAGTTTGTAATTACTGTACACGACCTTACGCTTTTACATTTTCAAAACATAAGAAAAAATGTATTGAGTAAATCTATTTATGGTGTAAAAGACAAGGTAATGCGCGTGGTATTAAGCCAAGGTATTAAGCGCGCCAAGGCTGTTTTGGTGCCAACTGAATATGTAAAAGAAGACATCGCCAAATATTATAAAGTACGACGAAATAAGATAGTAGTAACCCACCAAGCCGCTAAAATTCCTTACCAAAGAGGCAAGGTAGACCTAAAAAAATATGGTATAAATAAGCCATTTTTACTCTATGTAGGCAATGCTTACCCACACAAAAATTTAGAACGACTAATTATTGCTTTTGGTGAGCTAATAACAAAATACGTATTAGACTACCAGCTAGTAATTGCTGGTAAAAAAGACGATTTCCACGCCGCCTTAGAGGAAGAAGTAAAAAGATCTGGCTTACAAGACAGAGTAATTTTTATGGGCTTTGTAGAAGATGCGGCTTTGGCTGGGCTATATAAGGCTTGTAGCGCTTATGTGTTTCCGTCGCTTTCGGAAGGATTTGGTTTGCCAGGTCTAGAAGCTATGAGCTATGGCGCGCCGGTAATTAGCAGTAATGCCACTTGTTTACCAGAGGTATTGGGTGATGGGGCAGTGTATTTTAACCCCAAAAGTACCAAAAACATGGCTAAGGTGATATCACAGGTATTAATTGACAAGAAAATTCAAGATAAACTTCGTAAGAAGGGTTACTCTCAAGTAAAAAAATACAAATGGGAAAATACTGCAAAGCTTACATTGAGTACCTACCAAAAAGTACTAAAACAAAAATAACTTTTTATATTCTTTCTCTGGCCATCGAACAACAGAACGCGAGTGCTATACCTAAATAGGTAGTTGCGAGAACCTGTTTGAAGCCCGAATAACTTTCGAGCAAGTACCGCAGCAACACCTTTTAGTTACGGAACGAGCCATTTGTTTGTGAGCTTTAGGCCGGTAGCTTTGCTTCTTTGTATACCAAAGAAGGCCAGTGTGGCAAGCACATGAATAAATAACGAAAAATTTTCTATGAAACTTTAGAATATTTAAAAGGAATAAAATATAAATATTTCTATTTATTAGGCAACTTTTCTACCGCTTGCCACATTTCAGGATGCCCTTGTTCTTTTAGGGCATACCACCACTCCGAACCCCAAAGATCTATTCGCTTAATTTGGGTTTGGCGAGCATATTCAATATTTTCATATAACTGCACGGGGTTCATGGTGGCGCGCGAAAGTTCGTAGCTTAGGTTCTCATTTCCAACTCTGTCCCAGGCTTCAGCTTGTAGTTCGTGTACTTTAATATCTTGACCAGTATAAAAATTTATTACCGAGGCCTTAAAAAAATTGTACAAACCACTTTGAGGGTAGCGATAGTAGCCCAGCTTTCCCCAAACCCATCGGTACATAGAGAACCCATAAATACTGGCAAATGGTCCACGAATAGGCCAACCAATTTGGTCGCTTTGAGTGACTACAATTGGGCGATTACTATCATTAGTTCGTACTGTTTTTAGCTCATCTGTTAGGGCCTGATTGGTTAAGTTTTGAGCTGGACAGTCGCCAAAACTACGCAGTAAGAACTCGTTTTCTACCTGCCAGGCTTCAATAGTAGGATCGTTTTTATATCTATCTACCACCTCAGCAAGCATTTTGTTTGCCTCAGCACTTACTTCTTGAGAGTTGTTTTTATCTAGCCAACTAGGGTAATAGCATTCTGGTACACGAATAGACTTTTGGCCAATCACCATAGTTATTTTTGCACCACGTTTTTTGGCCTCACTTACCATATAGTCGGTTTCTGAAAAGTCATATTCACCGGGCTTGGGTTCGATTCTATCCCAATACGCAGCAACCCTTAGGTGCTTAAAACCTAGCTCGTCAAGTAAGGCAGTGTAGTTATTTCGCCAATTACTACTATAGCGCTCAGCTTGTACTTGGCTAAAACTTACGCCCAACACCTCTGGCTTACTACGTTGCACCCACCAAAACCGAAACATTAATAAGATAGATAAAAATATGAGCACAATTATTGCCCAAATAACTACTTTTATTAATACAGATACTTTCTTGTTGTGGTCTTTTGCCATTGAAGCTATATTATACAAAATTTTTAATAAAAAACCCCGTTTATTACAAACGGGGAAGATATTTATATATTTACTAAAGCGAAATATGCGGGTTGTGCCATGCGTTTTCGGGATCATCGCTTTCTCTATAGCGAATAAGAGACTGCATAGCACTTGCCGTAGTATTGTATTGCTTATCGGTCTTGTTCTTGGCTATCGCCAGTCTTGGTAGCTTTTTACGTAAACTAGCAAATAGATTGAGGTAATCTAGCGGCATACTATCGGTAGGAAAAGATGCTATGCTTAGAGTAATTAGTTGCAATAGCTTCTTTTTGGCTTTGTTATCGGCACGCTTATACTCAGAGAGTAAGATATCTATCTCGCCTAGACGCTGCTCGGTCGCCAAAAGCTGAGCAACAAACGGTGCATTGTAAGCAAGAGCCATTGGTCGCAAAGAAATGTTGTGCTTTATCCACTGCACCGCCCAAAAATATGGCTTAATTTGCATTCTCTTAAGTCGCTTTGCAAACTCATTACCAATATAGCTTGGACGCCCCAAGTCGGCCATTACTTGCATATCCCAAATATCGGCAGCAATATTTTCGGCTAATACAGTACAGTTAAGATATCGATAATACAAAGACTTACGGGTGAATGCATCTGCCTCAACCTGCATACGCAGTCTGGCAATTGTAGCCGTAAGACGTGCAGCGTTGGCTCGGGGGTTGTGACGGCCTAGGCTATCTAAAAAGCCAATTGTTTTAAATAGCCTATCACGTACATCAATGCGCAATACAGTTCTGGAGTTTACAAGATCGCTTGCTACTTTCAAGACAAGTTCGTCAGAAGGCTTACTATTTTTTAGTACCTCTAGCCAATCATCTAGTAATCGTTGGCGCACATCGTAAAGCAAACCAATATCATTTGTTTCGAGCTCGGTTTTTGCCTCTACTCGTTGTGTACCTAGGATTCCAGATCTTATACCAGACTCTACAGTCACGAAAGTTTCGTGATGAATGGCTGAGTCTGGTTTTACATCAATTAGTATCTCGCCTACATATTTCTGATCGTCTGCATGCGAAACCTCTATAACTAGCCAGTATTTTTTGGCACCTCGCGTGCTAGGCATAATACGTATTTGCCTCGCCATTACGTTTGGGCTTTTTAGTAATTTGCCTTTTAGCTTAATACTTTTTGGCGCATCAAGTGAATAACTAAATTTTAGCCTCTCATACTCTGAGCTCATTTCTTGGCTCCCTTGTTTTTTGTAAGGTGCTTAGTAGCGACGCTATGTTATCATATATTTAGTTGACTTTCAATCTAATCAACAGATATAATCATTTGGTATTAAGTAATTTAAAAGCAGAAGTAAATGAGTAAGATAGAAACTCGCAAATATATTGATCGACGAGAGTATATGATTGCAGCAGTAGCTAAGCGCCGTAAGAAAGTTAAACGCATGGCTGTAGAATACAAAGGCGGCAAATGCCAGCTGTGTGGTTACGGTAAGTGTGTAGAAGCTCTAGACTTTCATCACAAAGACCCAAAAACCAAGAAATTTGGTATTGGCTACAAGGGCTACACCAGATCTTGGGATGCCGTCAAAGCAGAACTAGATAAATGTGTGATTGTATGCGCAAATTGTCATCGAGAAATAGAAGCGGGAGTAGTAACAATATAATCCGGGGTAGCTCAGTGGTAGAGCAGTTGACTGTGAACATAAAACGCAGCCTTAGTAGGCAACTACTAAGTGAAAACAGGGTGAATTGCGGGAAGCCTAAAGGTGTAGCCACCGATGGTAATCCGCAGCCAAGCTAAGAAGGGCAAAGGTTTCTTAGAAGGTTCAGAGACTAGAGAGTGAGTCCCAACAATAACCTCTCAATTAGCGCCCTGTCCGCCACTGGCGGAATGAGATAGTCCATGCCTGTGTGAAAACATAGGATTACATGTAATCAATTGGTCGCTGGTTCGAATCCAGTCCCCGGAGCCAGACCAAGCAGAGAATAACGTAGACCTAGTTCCTAGACCTACATTAACTTCTCTCCTTGGTCATCCAAGAAAGAATATATAGCAGTTACAAGCTACAATGTTGGAACCGTCAGAAATGACGGTTCTTTCATTTCACCCCTGTAACTTAGTTCTAACCCAGCCCCTCCCGTCCTGAAGGAGCAAGCACCCCAAAAGCTGACCTGTTCCCTAGACCTGCACCTTGCATAGTACCCCCTAGGGGTATATACTTTAGGTATGAGAGAAGATATTAAAAAGCGCTCCAGTCACCGTACCAAGATAATTGAAGGCCAGATAAAAGGCTTACAAAAGATGATAGAAAATGAGCAATATTGCATGGATATTCTCACCCAGAGTTTAGCAATCCAAAAGTCTCTAGCCTCACTGAATAAACTGATAGTAGAAAACCATATAACTACACATATTACTGACATGCTTAGCTCTGGTGATGAAAAAGAACAGACCAAAGCCCTTGAAGAACTACTGAACTTATACGAGCTCAACAACGTCAGGAGTAAGTAATGGATCATTCCATGCACGAAGGTCATCATGAATCTCATAACCATGATAAGCACGCGGGTCATAATCCTGACATGTTTAAGAAAAAGTTTTGGCTAAGCTTTGCTTTAACAATCCCTGTCCTTATTTTCTCAGAAACAATTCAGGAACTCTTTGGCTACACAGCACCTACATTTCCAGGAAGCGAATGGATTCCAGCTATTTTGGGCACAATCATCTTTTTCTACGGTGGACTCGTATTCTTAAAGAGCGCAAAAGCTGAGTTATCTGCTAGACAGCCAGGCATGATGACCCTTATTTCGTTAGCCATTACCGTAGCATTCGGCTATAGCATTGCGGTGTCGTTTGGGCTACAAGGCATGGATTTCTGGTGGGAACTAGCAACGTTAGTAACCATCATGCTCTTGGGGCACTGGTTAGAAATGGCTTCCGTGCTAAATGCACAAGGCGCATTAAAAGAACTCGCAAAACTATTGCCTGATGAAGCTGAATTAGTAACGAAAAATGGTACTAAAATAGTCCCGGTCGCAAGTTTGAAAGTTAGCGATCTTGTATTGGTTCGCCCTGGCTCGACCATCCCAACAGACGGCGTTGTCATGAAAGGCGAATCTAAAGTTAATGAATCAATGCTTACTGGTGAATCAAAACCTGTAAATAAGCTCGTTAAATCACTCGTTATTGGTGGTGCAATAAATGGAAGTGGTGCACTGACTATTAAAGTCACAAAAGTTGGAGAAGATACTGCGCTCGCTGGAATCATGAAATTGGTTGCTGATGCACAGAATAGTAAGTCAAAAACACAGATTGTCGCTGACCGAGCTGCCTTCTACTTAACCTTTGTAGCTTTAGGTGCGGCAGTACTCACCGCAATAGGCTGGACGTTCTTTAGCGACCAGTCTGCTTCATTTATTCTTGAACGTGTCGTAACGGTGCTAGTAATCGCATGTCCTCATGCACTCGGGCTTGCAGTACCACTTGTAACCGCAATCTCTACCACCCTCGCTGCTAAAAATGGTCTACTCGTTCGCGAACGTATGGCTCTCGAATCAGCAAGAAACATTGACGTCGTATTATTCGATAAAACAGGAACCCTTACCAGGGGAGAGCAAGGCGTCGTCGATATAATTACTGATGATGCAAAAGTTAATGATGTACTTGCTATAGCTGCTTCTGTTGAACTTGAATCTGAGCATCCGATTGCGAAGGCAATAGTTACTTTTGCAAAAAGTAGGAAACTCCAAACTGTAGTTGTGAAGAAGTTTTCGGCATTATCTGGTCGTGGCGCAAAAGCACTAATCGGTGCTGACACAGTATATATAGGAGGGCCAAGACTTCTGGAAGAGTTATCGGTAAAGTTAACCCGAAATCTAGAAAGTGCAGCAATGAGCGCGAGTAACGATGGGAAAACTGTTGTTTACGTAATAAGATCAAAAAAAGTCATAGGAGCAATTATGCTAGCCGATGTAGTTCGACCAGAATCAAAAGAAGCTGTGCGGACATTGCAAAAAGCTGGGAAGCGCGTAGCTATGCTAACTGGTGATGCTAAAGGAGTTGCGGCTTGGGTGTCGAAGGAACTCGGCATAACCGAGTTCTTTGCTGAAGTGTTGCCTGAGCATAAAGCCGATGTTGTTAAAAAGCTTCAATCTGATGGTAGCAAAGTTGCTATGGTCGGTGATGGTGTAAACGACGCTCCCGCACTTACCCAAGCTGACGTTGGTATAGCGATTGGAGCTGGTACAGACGTCGCTATTGAATCTGCTGGAATTGTACTAGCGAGCAGTGATCCACGTGGTGTTGCAAAAATTGTCATTCTTTCAAAAGCTACTTACAGAAAAATGGTTCAGAATTTAGCTTGGGCAACAGGCTACAATGCTATTGCAATACCTCTAGCTGCAGGCGTTACGGCTGGACTAGGTTTTGTACTATCTCCAGCTATAGGTGCAGTGCTCATGTCACTCTCTACTGTTGTCGTAGCGGTTAATGCTCAGTTCTTGCGGAAGTTGGACTTAGGGTAAAATATAAGTATGAAGAAGCTATTTACCAGTATCATTACAGTCTTCATGGTTCTGTTGCTCAACACGTTTGGCTCAGCTCTACATGTTTCAGCGATGCCAATGAACTCTCATGAAATGGGTGGCATGAATCATGAGACTAACAGTTCAGCTTCATGTGCAACCCTTTGCCGTACGGCTGTTATTAATAAAGATGAGATTCTGAATTTAGAACTTGATGAAGAGAACGATGAGCCAACAATCCCATTTTACGCTCAGGGTGAAGTTTGGACATTCAGCGAGATTCATGTAAACCAAAAGATCTACGCTGATTCTGTTAAACCACCTCCAAAGATACCGATTTATATTCTATTTGGTGTCTTTAGAGTTTAGGATTTGTTTGTTAATTCAAGCAATATCTTTAATCTAAAGTGGAGAAATTATGAAGAAGAAAAGCAATAAGAATAATATCGTTATAGCGGCAACTGTCGCAATCGTAGCGATTACAGGAGTCACTATCTACGCTATTAGTAATAATGACGATGGCATGATGGGCAATAACAGTATGATGAGCGAAAACTCATCACAGCAAGCAAGTTCAAGCAGTCTAGTTGACAAGAACTCTGCTGATTACAAAATGTATAGCGAACTTACTGGCGACGACTATGACCGTATGTTTATTGCTAATATGATTGAGCACCATAGGGGTGCAGTTGATATGACGAAGCTAGCTCAAGCCAATGCCAAGCACCAAGAACTAAAAGATATGGCAGAGGATATAATTTCAGCTCAAAGCAAAGAAATTACTGATATGGAAAGTTGGCAAACAGCTTGGAGTTACCCATTAAGTAGCGGAGAAATGATGATGGATCATTCAGCTATGGGAATGATGGCAGATATG
>CAYMHI010000022.1:0-11671 GCA_964390265.1 uncultured Candidatus Saccharibacteria bacterium
CTACGACCTCGGGCTTATGAGTCCCGCGCTCTAACCAACTGAGCTACGCAGCCGCTTCAGAAAAGACATAGGATAAAATAATCTATTTCTAAGGTGTTATTTTTGCATGTTTTAGATCTTTTTTCAACCTCATGCAGCTAATCCCGGCATTAAAGCAATCAGAAAATGAACAAGTTTAATTTGCTTCTGTTTTGAGGACCTGTTTGAACCCGAATACAATTCGAGTGAGTCCCGCAAAAACAGAAAAAATAAAACTTGAGAATGCTTCTTGATTGTGTCCATGCCGGTGAGTTTGGTTCTTTGCTCAATCAAAGAACCGCCGTCTGCGTAGGACAAAAGGTCCGTGCGGCTAGCACATAAGTAAATAATATTTTTATTTAATAAAAGGTTTTGGCTCCTTAAGGGCCAACTCACTTTTTGGTCAGCAAAAAGATGAGATAAAAACTGACGACTCGGGCTCATATCTAGAATCGCCAAACACCAACAAGCTTTCTGTTCTGCGGGACTCGCTTTGCTTCAGACAGGTCCTCGAACAATAAGTACTTGTTGATGTTTAGCTTTCTAATATTCGAGAGTCGTTTGGAAGGATGGGTAGCTCGATAGCCAGGAGGAAACTCAAGGCTTGCTATACTAATCATAAGCGTTTAATATAGTAGATATTGAAAAAGGAATATACATGCCAGCCAAAAAATCGACCAAAAAATCCAACACACCGTTAGCACGCAAAAATAAATCTTTTGTAGACCCTATACTTGTTGTAACTATCGCCTGTATAGCCATGGGCGGACTTATTTTTGTGCTCTACGCCAGCGCCGCCACCGTTAGTTCAATGGTGAAATAATCACAATTAGCTACTTAATCTTTGCTATACTGACTTAATGGCAAGTGTAAGAAGCAAAGCAATTTTATTAGCCCTACGTACCTCTAAGCTATTTAGTGAGCCTATAACGCTAGAAAACATTCAACACAAACGCGAGGTTGTAGCCAAGCTAGCCAAGTTTGCAATTGTAAATAAAGACGTAATAATTAAGACCTACAAAAACAAATCTTTTAAGGGTGAGTGGATTACTGTACCAGAATCTAGAACTAAAAAAGTTCTTTTATATTTCCACGGTGGCGGGTTTATATTTAATTTTACACCACACCATCGTGATTATATTTCGCGCCTTGCCAAAGCCGGTCAAATAAAAGCTTTTTCGCTAGACTACAGCCTTGCGCCAGAGCACCCCTACCCTACTGCAGTTAATGAGGCGCTCGCAGCCTACGAGTGGCTTCTTAAAACCTACAAGCCGGGCGATATTGTTATTATGGGCGACTCGGCTGGCGGCGCCCTCACACTTTCTTTACTGCAAATGCTTAAGCGCGACAAGTTACCTATGCCAGCCTGCGCCATCGCCCTTGCTCCACCAACAGATGCGACACTAGAGAGCTACAAAAAATACGCCAAGCCCAATGACTATATTATTAAAGACGATAATTTAGATTTCTTTATGAATCTATACTTTAAAGATACTCCACGCAACGACCCTATTGCGTCACCTTTTTTTGGTGAATACAAAGGTTTGCCACCACTACAGATACACATAGACAAAAGCGAGATTCTCTATGGCGATGCGGTAGCGGTGGTAAAAAAAGCCAAGGCAGCAGGGGTAGATGCCGAGCTATACGAAGAAAAAGATCTTTGGCACGTATGGCATATCTTTGCACGTTACGTGCCTGAGGCACAAAAAGCCGTAGACCACATTGGCAAGTTTATACTAAAAAATACTTAAGTAGTCTGCTATTATATTTTCATGGAAGAACACGAATCACACTCCACGCCGAGCAAGCGCCGAGCCAAAACTGGTTGGCGTCCCAATAAAAAAGTAGTATTTACAACTATTATTTTGCTAATTGTGGCAGGTGCAGGTTTTTATTTTGGTACGGTGTATCAAAAAAATGTATATAAGGCCGAGCAAGATGCCGCCAAAGTTGCTGCTACGCCAAATATTGGCAAGGTGGCCGATATTTCAGACAAAAAGATATCTATTAAGATTACCAAAACCAACGAGACCAAAAGTTACGATATTAATAACAACACCCAAATACTAGTCAATGGCAAAAAGGTGGGCGCCGGCGATATTAAAAAAGACCAATCGGTAATTATACTCACCGAGCCCGGTAAGCCCAATGTGGCCCGGCGCATTACTGCCTCTACTCCGCCAACTATTAACAACTCTAGTGTCAAAAAGAACTAACTAGCTTTTATATAAGTAATAGACAAAGCATTAGCATTAATAGTATGCTTAATTGTAGCACCTGTACTACACACTACCTCAAGGGGGGCTAGTTAAGTGCAAACCAAGTTCAAGATAATCCTGCTGGTAACGCTAGTAGCCGGACTGCTACTAACTGGCTGCAATGGGTTCGCATACCAGCGAGTATCCAATGGTCAACCTGTTGGTTGGGGTTGCGCCACCGTGCATTATCGTATTGATGTGAGCGGCATCCCTAACCTAGCCTGGGGTCAACACATACACGATGCATTCAGGGCTGCCTCGGCCGCCACCGGTATACCAGTACACTACGATGGCCGTTTGCCGGCCGACTACGCAGCTTCTCACGGTTGGCAAACCAGCCCAGGCGACCCAGTTTGGGTGGGCTACAAACCGTTCGATGACCCGCCAATCAATAGCAGTGGGTTTACCGAGCCAACTTTTTCTGGAAATCACATTTCTGGCGGCGAGTTGTGGCTCAACACCCTCTGGCGCTGGACTCGGACCAATCACAAACAGACACTTTGGCACGAGGTTGGCCATCTATTTGGTTTAGCCCACCCTGTTGACAGCACCAATCAAGTTATGGGTGTTCATAGCCCACCCTATCAGTCTGGCGACTTGTTGGGATTTAGGGGTCTAAGACGGCCAAGCAACTGCTAACTATCACTTAGCCATTAGAAGTGGCAAACCTCGACGAGAGTCGGGGTTTTTGCTTGTTTGAATTAACTCTACGTAAGCTCATTTACCATCTGCTCAAGTACTACTTGTGGTGCAGCGTCATTGCGAATAACCTTTACATCAAGCTTCTGCGCCTCCTCCAACAAATACTCTTGCATCATTCGCACTGCTGCAAAGTTCTGTTTTGATTCATCAGTTTCTTTTCTTTTTTCAAAGAATTGTTTTCTGTGTGTGTCCTCATCAAGGCATACCAGCAAATATACTTTTACTTCATTGTAATACGATACCGGGTCAATAAATACTGCCTCAAGTATTACATTTTTTTGTTTTTTAAGTATCTCATCTACATCTTTACGCATATAGTCACGAACATATTTGAGCCCCTTAATAGCATTTTCTTTTGAGAGCTGCCCATATTTTCGCCAAACAAACTTTGTGGCTGGGTACGGCTTAATATAATCACCTTCTATCAATGGAATTCCAGTTTTATCTTGTAAGGCTTTGCTGATAGTAGTCTTGCCTACGTCAGGAACGCCATATATCAAAACCTGGTTCATACCTCACTATTTTGTTTCTTGATATACAGTCTTTGCCCACCAAATGTAGCAAGGCCAACTACACCAGTAACTATAAGCAGCGAGGCAATAAATAGTGTATTGCTTTTGTGCTGAGCCTGCCCGGTATTGGCTAGTGAGCTGGAGTTGCCTGAGGGTGTTGGGGTTGGAGTTGGTCCGGGGGTTGGTGGTACTGGTACAAGGGTAGCTTGCACATCAGCAGCAAACTCACTAGTGTGGCCAAAGCCACTAGGGGTGTTCTGGGCTTGGACATCGTTAGATTGAACACTTACTCCAGTAGTCATGGTAGTAGTAGCCGTAACGTATTTAGAACCATCTACACCGGCTGGAAGAGTAATAGTAACTTGCTTACCAGTAACATCACCAGCAACGGTGTCGCTACCCAAATAGGTTTGGCCCTCACCATAGCCACTAGCGTCAGCGCTGTCATTGGCAAAGAACTCTACTCTGTAGCCGGTAGCCCCAGGCTCGGTAGGGTTAATGTCAAGATCGTACGTAATGGTAGCAGTACCATTGGTAGAAGCAACAGACTGAATGACCGGAAAGTTCATTAAGTGGTTGGGGCCGTAGTCTGGATCACCAGGGTCGTTGGGGGTTACAGAATAAGTCATCGGGTAACTACCTACAGTAAAAGCAATGCCCAGCTCCCCGTTGTCGTGTATGCTATTACCTAGAATAGAGTTATTGAGGGGCTGATTGGCATCTGGGTCTTGGGGGTCAACTGCATCTCGAGCATTAACATTAACCCCGGCCCCAACATTGCCGGCAATTACATTACCTTCCCCGGCACCGGTACCGCCAATTAGGTTGTTAGAAGGTGCGCCATCATTACTTCTTATTACAATACCATCGTACCCATTGCCAAAACCACTCTGTACTTGGCCGGCACCGTTGGTGCCAATGTAGTTGCCTTGAATGGTGTTGTTTTGAGAAGCGCTGGACTCCATAAATATACCTACACCGGCTTGGCAAGAAACAATATTACGTGCAGCCGCCGTGTTGCCACCAATCATGCTGTCGACTACATTAGACATTGGGATCCCGTAAAAATGAAGATGCCCCGTAAGGCAATCTGTGCCAGTTGCATTTGTACCAACCTTGTTGCCTTGCACAGATAGGTTTCCAGAGTTAATTTGATATATTCCGTAGGCAGCAGAAACCACATTACCCGCACCTGACTCAGTTCCGCCAATAGTAATGTTACTGCCGGCTTCAGAACCAATGCCTAAAAGACTATCCCCGCCAAGGATAGATGTACCGGCAGGGTTGGTACCAACATAATTACCTTGTACGGTAGCATTTGTTACACGAGAAAGATAAATATTATAGCCAAACGTTATGTCGTCAGCCACTACCACATTCCTTGCACCAGTTTCACTACCTCCAATCGTAATATTGAAGCTACTAACAAAAAGAATGCCATATTGACCATTACCAAGCGCACCAGCCCCATCAGCTGTAGGACCAATATAGTTACCTTTTACTGTTGTGTCTGAGCCATCTGCACCAGCAACTGCACCAACACTATTGCCAGATATTACATTACGCTCGGATACCATTGTGCCCCCTACAAGGTTATTTATACCGAAACCCCTAAACCAAATGCCAAAATAATTGGGCAAAGCAGTGTCGCCAAATGTGTTGGTACCAATAAAGTTGCAAACAATCGTGTCTGAGCCGCTATCGCCATCTACTACTATCGCACTGCCAGCAGTATCGCCACTATGCTCTGGGTCGGTATTCGGCACCCGATTAATAACTAACCCTTTGATAGTGCTGCCACTACTACCATCTGTGAGGTGGAGTCCATTTAGTGTATCCAGGTTTTCCCCATCTATCTCAATGAGCAGTACCCGCGGATCACAGCTTGCCCCCGGCTGAGTCGAACCATCAATAGTTACGGCATCGGTAATGTCTGGGAGTGCTGTGAGTGGTGTAATAGTATGTACTCCAGCTCCAGCGATATTAAAAGCAATAGTGTCTGCCCCAGCGTTGGCATTGGCATCGGTAATGGCTTGGCGCAAACTGCCAGCCCCAGAGTCGTCGGTAATAGTAACAGTATAAGTGGCAGCCTTGGCGGTGTGTGGCAGAGCTAAGAAGCCGATAGCTAGAGCAACGATTGGCAGGGCTAAGAGTAGTTTGAGCTTGGTGGCTGTCATACTCTACTCTTTTGTTTCTTTTTGGAATATATTCTCTGAGTAGTAAGCCCAGCAATACCTAGTGTGCCAAGGGCAATGAGTGCTAGGGCAATTATTAACCGTTGGTTGGTGTGCTGAGCTTGGCCGGTACCAGCGAGAGAACTTGAGCTGCCAGTAGTGCCGCCACCTGATGGACTTGGTGTTGGGTCTGGGGTTGGGCTGGCGGCAATGGCTTGTACGGCAGCACTGAATTCTGATGAGTGGCCGTAACCATCGCTAGATACATCGGTCATAGTCGTTACGGCAGTAACATAGTAGTCAGCTGGCACAGAACCAGGCAGAGTAAGAGTTGCCGATTGGCCAGTAACAGAGCCTGGTACAACATCTGAGCCAAGATAGATAGCTCCTTCACGAGCATTGGTAGAGTTGGCATAGAAGTCTACACTGTAGCCAGTAGCACCAACCTCGGCAGGATTAATATCTAAGTCATAATTGACTGTTACTTGCCCAGTGCCCTTGGTGGCGGAGTTAATGACCGGAAAGTTTATATAATGATTTGACGACACATCGGGGTCACCGGCATCATTTGGGGTGACACCAACATTGATATTAGATGGAGCAAAAGGCTGGTCTGTGCCGGTTAAATCTATACCGATGCCACCATTACCGTATATGCTATTACCGATAATAGAGTTATTAATAGGGGCTGATCCAAAAATTGTGAGGTCTTGAATATTTACTCCCATCCCAGTACTATTTGCAACAATGTTGCCATCGTCTGGCCCAGTACCACCTATAAGATTATTGAACGAATTCCAGCCTATTGTTATACCAACACCATTACCAGAGCCCGAGAAGCTGTTCCCATCTTTGTCTGTTCCTATTTTGTTACCCTGTATTATATTCCCACTACTGCCACCATTACCGCCTATAATATACATACCGCCAAAGTATGTATTACTACCAGAAATAACATTATTAATAACTGTCGAGTCATTTATGTCTGCCAAAAATAGCCCACATAGGCTGTTTAAGATAATTGCATTCCCAGTAGCATTTAGACCTATGTAGTTACCTTCGATAGTCATAGTGCTAGCGCCGTTATTTACAGCAAGACCAAAAGCACTATCAAAAGCACCTGAGATAATATTGGTACTACCACTGGCACTACCTCCAATAATCATACCGCTAGAGACTGCTCCATTAATACCGATTGCGCCATCTTTGTTCCCCAAATTTGTGCTGCCATCAGCACCTACACCAATATAATTACCTTGAATAGTTAAGCCGTTACTTGCATCGAGTAGAGTCATCCCCTGGCTATTACCAGATATTATATTTCTATCAGCAGCAGCAGTTGTGCCAATTACGCAATCTATGCAATGTTCTGTGTGTATACCTTCTAGCTGTCTTGTTGCTCCAACCTCAATTAAGCCAGTAGTATCTGTACCTATGTAGTTACCCAAAATTGATGCATTACTGACTGAGTTCATACGTATGCCTGCTTTGCCATTGTTATTGAAAATAAATCTATTAATTACCAACCCTTTAATCGTAGTATTATTAGCCATTACACTAAGACCATGACAGCCGCCGCCGCCATCGTCTGCATTTGTCCCATCAATCTCAATAGTCAGTACTCCATTCAGCGCGGCTGGAGCGACAGCGGTATTTACGGCACTGCCTGGTTGGCTGTAACCATTTATTGTGACAGACTTTGTAATATCGGAATAACAACTAGCCGGTGTTAGGGTATGCACACCAGTGCCAGCAATACCAAAGTTGATGGTATCGCCACCACTGCCGGCATTGACCTCTTGTATGGCAGCACGGAGAGTGCAGGTGTCTAGAGCCGTATGACAGGCCAGGTCGCCAGGATTGTCATCGGCCTCATCACCAATAGAATCAACAGTGTAAGTACTGGCTGCACGAGCAGGGTGTGGGTGTAATACAAAAGCAATGGCTAGAATGATACTACCTAAAAATAGTGTTAGCTGTACTGTTTTGTTTTGCAAACTCATAAACTATTATTTATGCTATATATTTTAGCATAAGAGTAATGGGTAGCGAAAGGTTTGGGGTAAGATAATAATTAGTATTGCTGAGCAATGCCGCCGTGATCGGTGCAGGCGGGGTTGGTTTTGGTACCAATAGAGTACTTGCCGTCGTTACATTTGGCGAACATGGGCATATCTTTGGGTAACAGGGCAAGTTGAGACGGATTGGTGGTGGTCGACTTGGTAGTAGGCTTTTTGGTGTTGGAAGTAGACTTAGATTTGGTGGTAGTAGATTTGCTGGCTGTAGCTGTATTTATTTTTACTATCTTGGGCTTGGGCTGATGAATATAGGCCGAGCGCACCACTGTTTTGGAGGCTTCTTTGCGATTGTGATAGCTTACCTTGTAGACCACCAGTTTTTCGCCGTTACTACCCTCTTGAGCTACCACTTCTTTGCCGGCCGGCACGCTGGGGTCTTGTTGGGTTTGGGTGGTAAAAGCAGCGGTTTGGTGCTCAGTCACTTCTTTGCTGTAGTTAACATAATGCGACCAATAATACTTAGTACCAAAAGTTGCACCAAGAGCGACAATTCCAAAGGCTACCAGACCAAAGATAATCTTTTTGTGGGTGAGAGATTTAGGGGGCCTGGCGTGGCGCCTGGTAGGTTTTTTGAACTTAATCATAAAAAGTATTATATACTAACTCTTACGTTTACTGTATATTCTTTGCCCACCAACTGTACCTAGGCCAACTACACCAGTAACTATAAGCAATGAGGCTATTAGTAGTGTGTTGCTCTTGTGCTGAGCCTGCCCGGTATTGGCTAGAGAGCTGGAGCTGCCGGAGGGTGCTGGGGTTGGAGTAGGGCCAGGTGTTGGGGTTGGTGGTATTAGTGTAGCTTGCACATCGGCTGCAAACTCACTAGTGTGGCCAAAGCCACTAGGGGTGTCTTGTACTTGGACATCGTTAGATTGAACACTTACTCCAGTAGTCATAGTAGTAGTAGCGGTAATGTATTTAGAACCATCTACTCCATTTGGAAGAGTAATAGTAACTTGCTGGCCGGTAACATCACCAGCTACGGTGTCGCTACCCAAATAGGTTTGGCCCTCACCATAGCCACTAGCATCAGCGCTGTCATTAGCAAAGAACTCTACGCGGTAGCCGGTGGCGCCTGGCTCGGCATCGTTGATGTCTAAGTCATAAGTAATGGTAGCGGTACCATTGGTTGAAGTAACTGACTGTATGACTGGGAAGTTCATCAGGTGGTTAGGGCCGTAGTCGGGATCACCAACGTCGTTGGGGGTAACACCGGGCGTATTATTGATCATAAGATCAACCCCTAGTCCACCATTACCAAATATACTATTGCCGAGGATTGAGTTGTTGAGTGATTGCCCTAAGTCTGGGTTGTCTGGATCTACAACATTACCATCTACTCGGACTCCAGCACCACCATTACCGGCAATTACATTGCCTTCTCCAGTGCCAGTGCCACCGATGAGATTATTGACACTTGCAGCCAACACGATGCCGTCACCCACATTACCAAAACCTTCCTGTATCTGGCCGTTTGTATTGGTACCAATATAATTACCCTGTATTGTATTGCCCTGACTTGTGCTGTTTGCGGCAAAAGCAATGCCATAGCCTGCGCCATCTTCGTTCTGACAAGATATTACATTACGGTCTGCTGAAGTATTACCACCAATAACAAAGCCAGTCGTATTGTCGAGCAAAACACCTGCAAATCCTTGCCCTATACATGCTGTGCCCGCCGCGTTAAGACCGATATAATTACCCTTTACAGTCAGGTTGCTAACAGGATCATTACCAGCTGTACTTATTCCGTATCCATTACCTGAAATAATGTTTCTTGTACCCTGTACAGTTCCCCCAATATTCACATGTGTCCCAACATAAATAACAATACCTATTTCATTCTCAAAACTATTGTGAGTTATAATCCTATCTGTACCGCTAGAGTTAGTACCTATAAGGTTACCCTCAATAGTTACATCTGGTGCACCAATAAGCATATTGTATCCATTGCCAGATATAGTATTTTGTACTCCTAGCTCTGTACCGCCAATATTTAGATTGAGATCCGTAGATTCTAGACTGACTGCGTATACACCATAAACATTAGCCAAGCTACTGTTACCAGAAATGTCAGTCCCTATGTAGTTACCCATAATATTTACATTTGTAGCATCGATAACGCCTATACCAATGAAGTTACCTGAGACAAGATTCCTATCTGCAACAGTAGAACCACCAATAGTAATATTAGTAACACCTGCCGAGATAGCAGCGATACCGCTATTGTCATTCAGCGCCGTATCACCAGCAGCATTGGCGCCAATATGATTACAAACAATAGTGTCTTCACTAGTATTACCGTATATAAGGAGGTTCGATGTAAAGTCCCCTTCGCCTTCCCCCGTAGCAGTAAACCTATTGATTACCAATCCCTTTACAGTACTACCACTACTACCATCTGAAAGATGTATACCGTGGCCAGCTGTATTTGCAGCGAGATTCTCACCATCTATCTCAATAAGGAGGGTACGCGGATCGCAACTAGCCCCGGGTTGGGTAGAACCATCAACAGTAACTTGGTCGGTCACGGAAGGGAGGTTGGTAAGAGGGGCAATTGTATGTACCCCAGCTCCGGCGATATTAAAAGCAATAGTATCTGCCCCAGGGTTACCATTGGCGTCAGTAATGGCTTGGCGCAGACTACCAGCCCCAGCATCGTCAGTGGTAGTAACGGTGTAGGTAGCAGCCTTGGCGGTGTGTGGAAGCAAAATAAATACAGCAGCCAGCAAAACTAGGCTTAATATGGTTAGTCTAACAGATATATATTGAATGATATTCATTTTTTATTTTGCAACACAAAACTTAGCAAACTACTTTTGTTTTAATAACTCAAATTATATCAGTTATGCTTATATGTCGCAAGTGCCGGCCCTTTGGAGTCTTAGTAGGGCTACCAAAAAACTCTAGGCCTTTGGCTTTTTGCAGTACTGCCTTGAGCTCTTTTTGGTGGGTGAGCATATAAAGCAAGCTTTGAACTCTTCGTGGCAATGAGGCGGTGTTGTTGGTAACAGCTTTTTTGAGCCTGGGGTTGCCATCTAGGTTGGACATTCGTAGAGCATTGTCGGTGGTGTTGGCATACTGCACGGCCTCGGCAAACCCGCGGCCTATATCTTTGCCGTCTTTGTTTTTTAGAATTACTGCGCCCTCATTGTACTGCGCACCGTTTGCAAAAAAGTTGGTCTGTCCGCCTGGCACAATTTGGGTCATACCAAAATGGCGAATGTCTTCTGGCATAGTGTGGTCAAAACTAAAGTGCCACTCATTGGGGTGCCATACATGCGTAGGTGGGTAAAGCTCGGGGTTGGCGCTTAGCTCGGCTTTTATCCACTTGGTAATTTTGAGAGTTCCCCAAGTGTTGTGTAGCTCACCTTGCTCATCCATATATTTACCGGCCACCGGCACAGTCATAGTGGGTGGTGCGGTGGGGCCAGTCTGAAAATAATAACTCATATACTTTTTGCTATGTGCTGCAAACATAGTAATTTGTCGGTCGCCATCGAATTGGGCCATGTACCAATCCCATCCGGCTGGTCCGGGCGCCGATATATTGTTGGCGGCCCGCAACACTTCTGATTGCGGATTGCCGCTCAAGAACCCCCATTGATGATCAAACCACATTAATCCCTTTTTGAGCTTCACTGTTTCTTTGCCATACTGCAAAGTGCTGCCGGCACTTACTTGTATGTTGGGAATTGAATAATATAGTGAGCCGGTGCCAGCCACCGATGGCATAGCACCATCATCGCCTTGCAATAAATAATCTTTGCCGCCCGTGAGTTTAAGATTTAGCGCCAATACAAATGGTTTGTCGGTAGAACGGTCTACTCCGCGTGCCTGAATAGTTAGAGGCGTAAGCTCTTTACCACCGGTACCAACAATGCTGTTTTTGCCCAACACATACTTGAATGGTTTGGCTTGGAATT
>CAYMHI010000023.1:0-10242 GCA_964390265.1 uncultured Candidatus Saccharibacteria bacterium
GTTGCTGCCCATGATGGCGGCAGCCTGTTCGGGGGTGACGGGGGTTGCGGAGGAGAGTACGGGACCCTGACGGATGAAGTCGATCACAGACTCAGCAACGAAGTTGTTGGGACTTGCGATCACCTTCTGTGCGTCGGCGCTGGTGATTCCGGCTCGCTCGAGAGCGGACAGGAGTTCGTGCTCTTGATGAACACTCAAGGTACGGCTCATGACATCGGTAGACATCACACACCACCTCTTTCTGGTAAACGCTCTGGTTCCGAGCAGGAAGCTTTCTCTTGTGAGATGAGCCTTCTAGTAACAAATAGTTGTTATCAAAAAGCTCATCTCAAAGGAAGATTTAACCTAAAAAGGTACTTGCGCTATTGTATCATAAGTGGTATAGAAAGTCAATACTTTTTATCTGGTAAAATTACTAGACTTTATCTGGTTCTGGCGGTACCTTTGGCTTATGGAAGAGCAACAAATACGATATTGCTTATATGCTAGGAAATCGTCTGAATCTGACGAGCGGCAAGCCATGTCTATCGACTCACAAGTCAAAGAAATGAGTGACTTGGCAGTACGCGAAGAGTTAGATGTAGTAAAAGTGTTAAGGGAAAGCCACTCGGCCAAAGATTCTGGGCAGCGAGAGGTGTTTAATGAACTACTGCAGGGTTTTAGTGAAAATAAGTATAATGCTGCATTGGTTTGGGACCCCTCGCGCCTCAGCAGAAATGCAGGTGATCTTGGAGCTTTGGTGGATTTTATGGATCAACACAAGCTAGTGCAAATCCGAACCTTCTCGCAAACCTTCACCAACAACCCCAATGAGAAGTTCTTACTGATGATACTCTGCTCACAAGCCAAGCTCGAAAACGATAATAGGGGTATCAATGTAAAGCGAGGTATCCGTGCAAAGTGCGAGCTAGGTTGGCGCCCTGGCGTAGCCCCTCTTGGCTATATGAACCGAGCCTTTAACGGCATTAAAGACATTATTCCCGACCCAGATAGAGCACCGCTCGTCACAGAGATATTTAACAGAGCAGCTCAAGGCTGGAGTGGTCGGAGATTACAAGACTGGTTAATATCCGAAGGCTTTACTAACCGCTCAGGCGCAAAAGTGTCATTAAGCCAAATATTCTTAATTCTGAACAACACTTTCTACTATGGTGAGTTTGAATATCCCGAGGGTAGCGGCATTACTTACAAAGGCGCCCACCAGCCACTGACTACTAAAGAAATATTTGAGCAAATCCAAAGTGGTCGGTCAATCGTAAACAGAGGAGTTTGGGGTAGTAAGAACTTTGCCTTCAAAGATATCTTCAAATGTGGGACTTGCGGAGCTAGTATCACGGCTGAAGAAAAATACAAGCCACTCAAAGATGGCGGATTTAATAGGCATGTGTACTATCACTGTACTAAGAAAGTGGATGTTAATTGCCCTGAGAAATATATTAACGAGAAAGTTCTTATTGAACAGCTTATCCACTTCATCTCTGAAAATGCAAAGAATATAGAGGTAACCTCAGAGATTAATAGAAAAATGACCCGACATTCTAAGATTGTCAGTACCTCGTTAGAGGACCGAAAAATTGCTATCGATAAGATAGAGCCTTTGGCAGAATATGCTCGATTTATTCTCACACATGGTAGCTACAATGAGCAAACTAAGTTAATAGTAGGTATCAATAGCAAGTTTGTGATAAGAGATCAAAGTATACACGTGAACTAGCACTAATCTAGTCTAGAATAGTTCAGAAGAAGCGAGCTTATAACCACAGAAACCGAGCTGAGTGCCATGGCAAGTCCAGCGATTGCGGGGTTTAGTACTATACCGAACCCACTTAAGAGGCCTGCCGCAATAGGGATACCAATTATGTTATATATAAACGCCCAGAAAAGATTCAGTTGAATACGTGCGAAGGTTTTCTGGCTTAGTTTTATTGCACGCACCACATCCTCTAGCTTGCTTTTTACCAAAACTATTCCGCCAGATTCTATCGCTATATCAGTACCAGAACCCATCGCAATCCCGAGGTCTGATTCTGCCATCGCGGGAGCGTCATTAATACCATCACCAACAAATACCACACGACCGGTTTGTTTAAATCTTTGTACGTGTTCAACTTTGTCTTTCGGCATTACCTCAGCTATGACCTCAGTTATGCCTACTTGGTTTGCAATAGCCTTTGCCGTTGCTGTATTGTCTCCCGAAATCATACAAATTTTTAATCCCATAGCCTGAAGTTGTTTAATAGCCAAGATGGCTTCTGGTTTTGGGCTGTCTTGAATAGCAACGGTGCCAACATAAACATTATTTTTGGCTACTAGAGCCAGCGTTTTACCTTCTTTCTCTAGTGCATCTAATTGTTGCTTGTCTGGCATAACAATGTTTTTTTCTAAAAAGTAACGCCGGTTAGCCACCAAAATAGAGTCCCTGCCTAGTTTCCCGGCCACACCTACTCCTTCAATAGCACGGAATTGACTAACTTTTTGTGTAACAACCGAACTAGCCTTGGCTTTATCTAGAATTGCTTCTGCTAGCGGATGTTCAGATTTTGACTCCAGTGAAGCCGCATAAAGCAAAACTTCCTTTTGTTCACCCAGAATGTCAGTAACTTTTGGCTTGCCTTCGGTGATAGTCCCAGTTTTATCAAACAATACATAGTCTACTTTACGGGCTGCCTCTAATACCTCGCCACCTTTAATAAGAATGCCTAATCTTGCCCCTCTGCCCGTACCAACCATGATTGCAGTTGGCGTCGCTAACCCCAAAGCACACGGACAAGCTATGACGATAACTGAAACTGCAAATAGCATTGCAGTAGTAAAGCTGGCTCCCAAGAATACAAACCAAATGTTGAATGTGACAATTGCGATAACTAACACGCTTGGAACAAAGTAGCCCGAGAGAGTATCGGCAAATTTTTGAATTGGAGCTCGACTTGATTGGGCTCGTCGCACAAGCTCAATTATTTGGGCTAGTAGTGTATCAGAGCCTACTTTTGTTGCCCTAAATTGGATTGAACCATTTTTGTTAATTGTAGAGCCGATCACTATATCACCGATTGTTTTAGATGTAGGTAAGCTTTCACCAGTTACCATTGACTCATCAATAGTCGTATTTCCTTCAACTATCTCGCCATCAACGGCTATTTTCTCTCCTGGCTTAACTAAGATAATATCCCCAATCTTGAGCGATTCAACGGCTACAGTGGTTTCCGCACCGCCCTTAATTACAACCGCTGTTTTGGCTTGAAGGTGTAGTAACTTTTCAATTGCTGAAGACGCACGAGATTTAGTTTTTTCTTCAAGCCATTGGCCAAGCAGGATAAATACAATGAGCAGGGCTGAAATTTCAAAATAAACATCGTGTCCAGTAAATATCGCATAAATACTATAAAAGTAGGCAACAGACGTGCCAACGGCTATAAGGGTGTCCATATTGGCTGAGCGGTTTTTGAAGGCAGCCCACGCACCACGATAGAACCTGTAGCCTCCTAGAAACTGTACAGGCGTAGCCAACGCAAACATCGCCCAATGACCACCGGGCAGCATACCGCCAAACATAGTAAAGACTAGCGGAATGGTTAATGCGAGGCAAAGAAAAAAGAGTGTTCGAGTTTTCATTTGACATCAATCTCCCCATAGAACATATTCATGCCACAAGCATATTTGTAGCGTCCTGGCTTAGCTGACTCAATCTTAATGGTATGCTTTTTATTAAGGGGTAGTGTAGCCTTGACACCAAAGTCAGGTAAGACTACTTCTTCAAGACAACTAGATGGATCCTTGCGAATAAAAACCAGTTCTGCTGGCATGCCAGCCTGTAATTCAATAACTTTAGGTAAATAACCACCATTTACTATTATTTCTGCCGTTTGTACATTTTTTAGTACTGTGGCTTTGGCGACAGTTACTTTTTTCTTTCCAAAGAACCACCACAAAATTAGTCCAATCAACCCGAGTGAAGAAACGACAACAATTACGTTTATCATTTATTTGAAACTCGCGTTATTAACAGTACTGTGATTATCATGATTCATAGTAGTTAATGTTTCATTTGGCAGGTTTTACTGTGGTTGCCAGCTACTTCTCTTATTAATCTACCATCCTCGATTGTTATAATTCGCTTAGCTACATCTTTTAGACGTTCATCATGGCTAACAATAATAACAGCTTTGCCTTCCGTACACGCTATCTCGCACATAAGCTGCATTACCTCATGGCCAGTCTTACTATCTAGGTTAGCCGTTGGCTCATCAGCCAGTATTAGTTTTGGATTATTCGCAAGAGCTCGGGCAACGGCCACTCGTTGTTTTTCTCCCCCCGAAAGATCTTCCGGCAAATTATGAAGCCGTTCGCCTAGATGCAGCCTTTTCAACAATTCCGTAGCTTTATCATGAGCTTGTTTTTTTGGAATTCCTGCCATCCTTAGAGGGACCATAACATTTTGCACTGCAGTAAGGGCCGAGAGTAAATTAAATGACTGAAACATAAAACCAAGCTCTTGAAGCCTTAAGTTTGCCAGTTGTTTATTGTTCATTTCAGCAATATCCTTACCATCGATGATAATTTGTCCTTTGGTTGGCTTGAGTAGAGTACCGACCATGGAAAGCAGGGTGGTCTTGCCAGAACCAGACGGCCCCATAATTAGCACGATATCACCTGGATCAATACTTAAATTTACATCATCAACTGCTTTAACCTCAGTATGGCCTGAGCCAAATATCTTCGTAATGTCTTTCGCCTCTAACAGACTCATGCCTTAAATACCTCCGCAGGGTCAATATGAGCAATCCGACGAATCGGGATATATGCAGCTAGAATTGACATAACAATAGTTAGACCAAAGATCAAAGCTACATCAGTAAACTGAAACTGGGTGACAAATTGAGCCACGTAACGACCTACAGTGATGCTAAGGACATATGCAAGTAGTATTCCAAAACAATACCCTAGCACTCCAGCTATCAATGCCTGCTCTATCACAACGCCATAGAGTTGCCGATTTTTCATTCCCATCGCCTTTAGCACACCATACTCCTTAGCTTTTTCTATGGTTGATGTAAAGATTGTGAGCCCAATTATTGCAATGCCAACAGCAATACCGATCAAGAGTAATACCAATATAACCGGTAAGAATGTATCGGTAATTATCTTGGTATTATTACTTACAAACTTTTCTTTAGTAACAGCATTCACACCTGGTACTTTTGACTTTATTTCATCAATGACCTTACTAGTTTCAAAACCTGGTTTCACTTTAACAACAAAAAAGTTGGCAGCATTTGGGAGCTGTTGAATCTTATTTAGTTCGCTTTTTTTTGCAAAGGCGAATGATGATGTAACCAAGTCGCCACCGTCAGCGAAACCAACCACTTTGAGTTCATTTTGACCAACAGCAACCTTGTCGCCAATCTTAACTTTGTTCTGTTGGCTACGATCGATTATGATTTCTCCTGATTCTGGTTCAGACTTCCCTTCAACAACTCGTGCTGGCTTGCCAACGTCATTACCCGAATCGTAAGCAACGATATACAAATTTAACTCTTTATCACCAACTGGTATGGCTACGCGCCGGGCATTAAAAGGCTTGGCACTAGCTACTCCCTCGATAGAGGTTAGTTTATTGCCGATACTAAGTGGTAGCACAGACGGCGTGTGAAACAGTTCTTCTGAGCCAGATTGCATTACCCAAATATCAGCTGGCACGGTTCGAATGTATTCACCAATCTTAGTTCGCCAACCCTGGTAGAGACCAGCCAGTATTACTATGAGGGTAACACTAAAAGCCACACCACCTATACTAATCAGTAGCCTGCCCTTTTCTTGAAATAAATTACGCCAGGCAATAAAAAACATTAATAATCCGTTATCTACTTTTTGCTAATATATTTCCAAAGTGCCACAATTGCTAGCACTAACAGGATGTTAACAAGAATGTAAGTAAGCCAGGCGAATACCATCATCCCGCCTCCGCCATTCATCATGCCATAATCCATCATTTTGTCATTCCTCCTTTATAGTTTAATTGTAAGCCTAAGTCATACCGATTAATAGTAGGCTAGTCATGATACTCAAGCCGCCGTGGGTCTGCCTCGATTGTATTCTTATCCTCTAGCTGTAGAGTTGTCAGTGAAAAGCCATGATTCTTCTCCAGAATTTGTTTAGCTTGTTCGAGAATTTGCTTTGAATCGGCTAGGTTGTTTACAACTAGGTGAGCCGAAAACGAAGTGATATTACTAGAAACAGTTCTGGCGTGTAAGTGGTGTATGTTTGCAACTCCCGGTATCGCCGTTAGCTCTTCTTCTATTTCTGCTAAGTTGGTATTATCTGGGGCTTTATCAAGCAAGATATTTAACGAGTCTTTTATAATTCCATAGGCTGCATAGATTAATATAAACGCAAAAATTATACCCGCCCAAGTATCTGCTTGGTAGTATTTTGCTACCGCAATAAATATTGCAGCGATAATTACAGCGATACTACCCAAAAAAGCATTCATAACATGCCAGAATGAACCTCTAATATTCAAGCTATCTTTTTGCCCTTTATACATAATAATTAAAGAAGCTATTTCTAGACCAATACCTCCAATTGCCATGGCAAACATTGGTAGTGATGACATTTCAACTGGTGCATAGAATCGCTGAACACCCCTCACAATAATAAATATGGCCATTCCAAATAGCAGTACGCCGTTAATTAATGCAGCGAGAATCTCTGCTCTCTGGTAGCCAAAGGTTCTTTTGGGGGTAGCTTTCTTATTTGCTAACCATACCGCCACCAAAGAAATAGTAATTGCGACGACTGTTGAAAATTCATGTGCCGCATCTGCTAGTAGCGATAAACTCCCTGTCTTTAATGCAACAAAAATCTCAATAAAGAAATATATGAAAATCAGAACAGCGCTTATCTTTAGTGCTTTGGTATTAGTAGAATGTATTGCGTGTTTATTCATATATTATTGTCCATGCCCTGAGTGAGCATCGTTTCCACTATTTAATTGTACATCGGCAGGAGCTAAATCTTTGTATACTGGCAGGACAAAATCGGTAGTAAACACTTGGCCTTGTCGTTTGAACTGAGCAAACACTTTATATTTACCTTGTTTTGGTGGAGTAAGCATAAAGTCAACGATGCCTCTTTTGTTGAGCTTCGGATCATCTATAGCATGTGCATGAATGAGGTCGAGATTCTCAGACATAACAATAGCGTGGCCCATTGCGCCCAAATATGGCTCTAAATCCTTAATAGCCTGGTCACCAATTTGTTTGTTATCGATGAATAGGTACTCTAGCGTAGTTTGGGCATTAGCTGACATTACTATAGGCTTGGTTTGGAGTAGTATCTCGTAATCACCAACCGTCTTACTTTCGGCAGGATCACCAATTTTTTGGGCTTGGTATTTACTCTGGTCGCCAACTAAAACATCTTCGTAAATAGTTATTGGATTCTTGCTACCATTGCTGCTCTTTGGAGCATCACTAGGTGTAAAGTCGGCAAAGATACGATATGGGCCATTATTTGGCATGTTTAAGTCTTCTAATGTGAATGTTCCGGTTTGTTGGTCGAACGTTGGGTGGATATGTTGAAAATCAGTTAAATCTTTGCGGATCACAATCACATGCATGATTTTCTCATGCACAGTATCGAAAGCTTTGATAGTCGTGTTGCTCTCATCTAGGATTGCAAACTGATATTTACTTGAAGTGTTTGATTGCAGGTTCAATTTAGAAACATTCGAGCTAATGCAATGGCCAGGATGTTGCTTGTTGGCGTCTGGACAAGCTGAGAAAGTACTAGTTTTGTCGACTTGGCTGTTGTCTGGTTTTGCTTTAGTCAAAACAAAAATAACTATCACTATTCCCACGAACAAAAAAGCAACTACGCCTAGGAACCAAATCAGCTTATCTGGTTTTTTGTTCTTCTGCTTATTCTTAGGTTGCACTTTGATAGGCTCCTTCGACACACTTGTTGATTGCTTTTTATATCCATTATTTCCTTTCTAGCAGCCCACGCTGTCGCAATGTTTGCCATCTCCGTGTTTTGGACGTATACCCAAGTCTTCTTGAATAATTCTCACGCCTTCACGGTTATATGCCAGAGCGTATGTGGAATCAGTGGCAAATTGTTGCAACTCAGAATGTACTGGGCTGACTTTAGCAGTATCGGTTAAGGTAATAGCATCACTCATAAACTGCTCGAGCTGCTGACTGGCTTTTGCGTTAAACTCATCGGGGTTTAATGATGATAATGTTTGTTTTTGTTTTTCTATATAGTGCGGCATGAAATTCTCTAAACTAACAATCTTTTGCTGTGACGCGGGGCGGTACACGAACCTCGCTAAGCCAAATACTATGCCAACCCCAAGTACTAGCCCAAACATTAAAAAAGCAGTTTTCTTCATACTAATGTGTACTATGCATTCCTCCAGTACTACTTGGGTTAGATACTGGGTAGCCCCATTGCTGCTGCCAGGTCTTCATTTGGTTAATCTCTTTGGTCTGAGCGGCAATGATTTCATTAGCTAGATTACGCAGCTCTGGCTTAGTTGATTTTTGCAGCACCAAGTTGGCCATATCGATAGCACCTTGATGGTGAATAATCATTTGGGCCAAGAATGCCTTGTCAAACTCTTCGCCAGACTTATTTTTGAGCTCACTGGTCATATCATCCATGCTCATTGAAGAATCGTTCATCGCGCTATTTGTATTCATGCCCATCATTCGCATCATGGCTTGGTTGTTAGTATTTACTGATATGGTCGCAACGAAGACAGTTAGTAAAACACCTACCAAAAGCCCTATTGCTCCGTATAGTATTGATTCTTTCTTCATAATTTTCTCCTTCATTTATTAATCGTTATATCTAATTTCTATTTGCTCTTTATCGGCCACTAAATGGTCACCGAACTCAGTGTTAGGTTGGCCGTTTACGGTCATGGTGATTTTTGTTCCACTTGGATCTGCCTTGTCTAGAAGTTGAGTAGATGTAAATTTCTTACCCCAGTTTTCAAATAGCTTGCCTAATTTCAAATCATCTTTAGTAACTTTACCCTCATTCTCCCAGTGAAGCTCACCTTTTTCGTCATGAGTGTGTGGGCTCTTATGTTTAGCCTCCGATAAACCGATGTTTGTTGGGATAGTTACTTTTTCGCTATTAACATAGATTGTTAACTGCGGGTGATAGTGTAAACCGTTTTCTGAAACCACATTGGGGTCGGACGACTTTGATTGTTTATTTTGATCTTGAGCTTGTTGTGGGCTATCGGGACGAGTAAGAGCATACCCGATAAACCCAACTGTACCAATTACGGCTATGCCTATCACAATAAGCAATATTTTAGATTTCACATTTTCTCCTTAGTTTGTAAAGTGCATTTTACAGAAAAAGGAGATTTCAATAACGATAAGACTCAAAAACTTTATAAAGAGGCGGCCCTAGACCATACATGAATGCATCACACTTGGTTCTGAAGTGACCAATCAGCATTAGACCAAAGGCCAAACTAACTAGTGGTAAAACGTATGCAAAGGAATCGAAATGAGTTGGTATAGCAAACACGTTACTAACTGCTTGATTTAAGCAAGCAATCTGACAAGTAGCATCACACCCAGAGTGACCATCTTCATCATTCATAGACATGGGGTGGTGCGTCAAAAACGCAAACGCGCCAATCAACACAACTGCAGCGACTAGTAACGTGATTAGCTTACTTTTTAGGCTAGAAATCATAGTCAGATTGTAACATATAAGGTTAACTATTGCTGAAGTGGCCCAATTTCTTTTAGTAGTTTGAGCTTGGATTTACCATGAGGCGATTGTTTGATTACTTCACTTAAGTCTTTACCACATTTTGCACGTCCACCCGATGGTTTATGGTCACCTTCTAACCAAAGGACAAAGCCGCTGATTTCGTAAACAGTTTCGTCCACAGCAACCCAGCAGGAGTTTCCGTCTTTACCGGTATGTTTGGCAACCTCATCTAGGCTAATCCCTTGAGATTGTTCTTGGTTTGAGCTGGAAGTTTGATTGTTATTAGATTGCTTAGTTTGATTGGCTTGAGAGCTGCTAGAATTTCTGATAAGCAAAATCCCTGCAACAACAGTTGCTAAAATAATAACCACCAAACAAACAACTAAAATAATGCGTGTTTTGTTCATAGTAGGCTATGTAATCACATATTGGAGTGGTTATCAACCTTTTCGTTAAAGATACCCCCCCACCTGGCTAACTATAGTTTAGGGCGTTTTG
>CAYMHI010000024.1:0-9571 GCA_964390265.1 uncultured Candidatus Saccharibacteria bacterium
GGTCACAGGTTCGAGTCCTGTATTGCCCACCAATTTCTGATCATCACTTTGGTTATAAATTGGTGACGAATAGAGGTTCGAAACCTTAGGTTCGGTGAAGTATAGCTCGCAACGTCAAAAGCAAACTTGTTTGCGTTTTGACCAAGCACTGGACGAAAAAGGCGATAGCCGCTGTCCTCTATAGCCCACCAATTGAATAATTTGAAAGTTTTGCTACAATATAGATAGCTAAATAAGACAATACATAGACTTCACCAATCTATGTGTCTCGTAAGCCAGTTGGCGTAACAGATTGGCAAAAGAGAGATCCACCACGGATAAGCCCGGTGGAACCTCCGTTAGATAACGGACCGGGCACATCAAAGGGTGGTTTTTATTATAAAAAGGAGTTTTAATGATAAGCGACGAACATCTATACAAAATAAGACATAGCTTGGCCCACATACTTGCGGCTGTAATGCATAATAGGTACCCTGAGGCCAAGTTTGGTGTGGGCCCTGTGGTAGATAATGGTTTTTATTACGATATGCGCTTAGACGAGCCTATAAAGCTTGAAGCGTTAGAGTCTATCTCTAAAGATATGGACAAAATGATCTCGCAAAATCTTGAATTCGTTAAAGAAAACTGGCCAATAAATGATGCTATCGAATATTTTAAAAATAATCACCAAGATTATAAAGTGGAGCTTTTAAATGATTTAAAACAAAAAGGAACAACTGCTGTTGCCGATAGCGGTGATCAAGACATGTTTGATATCCAAGGCTCAGTGGATAATGTGACTGTTTATAAAACAGGCGACTTCACCGACCTATGTAGGGGGCCACACGTAAAGAATACTAGCGAGCTTAAAAATATAGGCTTTAAACTCACCAAAATAGCTGGTGCATATTGGCGCGGTAACGATAAAAATGATCAGTTGCAGCGTATATATGGTGTAGCATTTACAACAGTAACGGAATTATCTAAGTTTTTGGCTATGTTAGAAGAAGCCGACAGAAGAGATCATCGTAAATTGGGTAAAGAACTCGACTTGTTCACTTTTTCTAACCTTATTGGCCCAGGGCTGCCGCTATGGACACCCAAGGGTACAATATTACGTAATCAATTAGATGGATTCGTTCAAGAAATGCGTGATGATTATGGTTTTGAAGAAGTAACTATACCTCATATAACCAAAAAAGAAGCCTACATAACTAGTGGTCATTGGGATAAGTTTGAAAATGAACTTTTCAAAATAAATACCAGGGATGGTCATGAATTTGCAATGAAGCCCATGAACTGCCCTCACCACACCCAGATATTTGATAGTAAACCGCGTAGCTACAAAGACCTACCTATACGCTATAGAGAAACTACTATGGTTTATCGTGACGAACAGAGCGGTGAGCTTAATGGTTTAGAGCGGGTGCGCGCTATTACGCAAGACGATGCTCATATTTTTTGTCGCCCCAGTCAAGTAAAAGAAGAGGTTTTGAAGGTGTGGGATATTATTGAGAGATTTTGGGGAGCGTTTGATATTAATCTGAAAGTGCGTCTTTCTACTCACGACCCAAAAGATAAAAAAAGCTACTTGGGAACTGAGGCGCAATGGGAGAGTGCTGAACGTCAACTGGCTGATGTAGTAGAGAGTTATGGAGTAGAGTATTCTGTGGGTGTGGGCGATGCAGCCTTTTATGGTCCTAAAATCGACTTTATAGGTAAAGACGCACTCGGTAGAGAGTTTCAGGCATCAACTATTCAGTTAGACTTTAATATGCCCGAGCGCTTTAAGCTGGTATCTATAGACGAAAGTGGTGAAAAAGAAACTGTCACGATGATACATTGCGCCATTAATGGGTCGCTAGAAAGAAGTTTAGTTATACTAATAGAGCATTTTGCTGGGGCGTTTCCGCTCTGGTTATCTCCAGAACAGGTAAGAATACTGCCGATTTCTGATAAGTTTACACAATATGCCAAAGAGGTGATGGCCAAGCTCAAATCTTCTAATGTTAGAACAGTTCTGGACGATTCGGCAGAGTCGCTAGGTAAAAGAATACGCAATGCTGAAGTTTTAAAAACCCCATATGTGCTGGTAGTGGGCGAAAAAGAGCAAGAATCAGGCAAAGTAGCAGTACGAAAATATCAAGAGGGTGATCTGGGAGTGATGGATATTGACGAAATAATTACAACATTAGTCAAAAATATCAAGAACCGTATTTTGTAATGCACACAGACAGTAAGCTGATTACTATTCTTGGGCCAACAGCATCTGGCAAAACTGCACTTGCAATCAAGCTGGCCAAGAAATACAAAGGCGAGATTGTGTGCGCCGATTCACGCACAATTTATAAAGGTATGGATATTGGCACTGCTAAACCTACAGTTAAGGAGCAAGATGGCGTCACTCACCACCTGTTAGACGTTTGTAACCCCAACCAACCATTTAGCGTAGCCGAGTTCAAGGAGGCTGCCATAAATACCATAAACGATATAAATCAACGAGATAAACTGCCTTTCTTGGTGGGAGGTAGTGGCTTATATATAGATTCTGTTCTGTACGATTATCAATTCAGAAATGATTTGAACTCTACTGGTTTGGCAGAGCTCAACCACAAAAGTTTGGTAGAGTTACAAAGAATAGCGCAACATAAATATCCTAACGAATATAATTTAATAGACATAAAGAATCGTCGCAGAGTAGAGCAGTTAATAACCAAAGGGCCAAGCAAAGATGACGATAGAAATACAGCAATTATTAATTCTCTGGTGCTAGGGGTATCTTTAAATAAAGCTCAACTAAGGCAAAATATAGCATTGCGTTCAAAAAATATGTTGAATAATAATTTAGTGCAAGAAACTAAACAATTACGAAATAAATTTGGTGATACCGATATCTTGCTCACTACTACCGGCTACGCTCAAGTAGTGAAGTACCTCGATAATAAAATTGCAAAAGAAAATCTTGAGCAGGCAATTGTTGACGCAACTTGGCAGTTGTCCCGAAAACAAATGACTTGGTTTAGAAGAAACAAACATATTCAATGGGTTAGCTCCAGGGCTGAAGCTGACAAATATATTACAAACTATCTTAAGGCGTAATTGAATGGTGTCTGATACAATATAGGTATGAAGAAATCCGCAGCAATTGTATCTGCAAAAGCTATTCGTGCATTTGGTACAGCCTTAGGTAAAAAAGGCACAGCACTACCAGGTTTGGTGGCCGAGAAGATCGATCCGCAGCTACTTGGTAAGCTCAAGAGAGGTAATTTTACTAAAGGTATAGTGGTGGTAACTGGCACAAATGGCAAGACAACCACAGCCAAGATGTTAGCAGAGATACTTAGATCAAGTGGAACGAGCTTTATACGCAATACTGCCGGGTCAAACTTACGGCGTGGCATTATCTCGACTATTTTATCTGAATGCGATAGCAAAGGACGCTGCCAACAGGAAATGGCTATTTTTGAAGTAGATGAAGCTTATGTACCTAGCGTTTGTGAAGAGCTACAACCAGATATAGTAGTAGTAACCAACTTGTTTAGAGATCAATTAGACAGGTACGGAGAACTTGACAGTATTGCTGTTAACTTTAGTAAGACTTTTAGCAGTATTAAAACCAAGCTAGTATTAAATGCTGATGATCCACTAGTAGCTAGTTTGGGTCAGAAAAGCTCCAACGAGGTTTATTACTTCGGTATTAGCGAATATATTGGCGAGTCAATAGAAAATGATCACACTGCCGACAGCATATTTGATATAAAAACCGGAAAAAGGTTGCATTATTCACAACGATATTACGGACACATGGGAATTTATAGGTCAGAAAATAGCGATATGACCCGACCAAAACCAAACATAGATTTAGTAAAAATGGATAAATTTACTAAAGTAGGGTCTAAATATGTAGTAAACATAACAACTAAAGCTCAAAATATTACCTTAAATATGCCAGGGCTTTATAATATATATAATTCTTTGGCTGCAATTGGTGCGGCATCAATTTTAGGAATTGATCGAGAAATAGTAGCAAAATCTCTCTCTAAGGTTAAATCGGCCTTCGGAAGAGGCGAACTATTACCTTATAATGATAAATATTTAGAATTAATACTTTTTAAAAACCCTACTGGTTTTAATCAAGTAATCCAAACATACTTAAAGCCCAAACCCCAAAATATTCCATTAATGATTAGTGTTAATGATAACATCGCTGATGGTAAGGATGTATCCTGGCTATGGGACAGCGCCTTGGAAGACATTTATAATTATGAGGGCAAGATTGTAATAAGCGGTTTAAGGGCTTTTGATATGGCTCTTAGACTTAAATACGCTGGTCTCAATATGGAATCGGTAATTATTGAGCCAGATAACCAGAAGGCACTAGAAATTCTTTTAAATATTACCAAGAAGGGCAAAACAAGCTATATTATGTCTACCTATACTGCAATGCTTGATATTAGAAGCTTAGTGACAAAAAATAGTGGCTATGGTGTAAAGGATATCAACCAATGAAACCAATAAAATCTATAAAACTACTGCACTTATATCCAGATAGAATGAATATTTATGGTGATTACGGAAATATTATAACTTTGCAAAAAAGAATGAAATGGCGAGGAATCAAGCATGACTACATACCTCATTATACGGGAGATAAGTTAAAAGGAGATTATGACTTGATATTTATGGGGGGTGGGCAAGATAAGGGCCAGATATATGCTGCGCAAGATTTATTACACCACAAAAGCTTACTACATGACCATTACAGAAGGAACGTGCCCATATTAACTATTTGTGGAGGGTATCAGTTATTTGGCAATTATTTTATTACCTCAACAGGCGAACAAATACCAGGTATAGAGGTGTTTAATGTTGTAACAAAGGCTACAGAAGTTAGGATGATAGGAAACATTGTAATCGATAGTCCAGTTTTTGGAGAATTAGTTGGATTTGAGAATCATAGTGGCAACACAGAGTTATTGGAGGGTGCAAAGCCTCTGGGTATTGTTAAAAAAGGGTTTGGCAATAATAATGATGATAAGCAAGAAGGTTTTTTTGTAAATAATGCCATAGGAACATATTTGCACGGGTCGTTTTTGCCTAAAAACCCAAAAGTTGCCGACTTTTTAATACAAAAAGCTATTGCACTACAAACTTCTACCTACCAACTCTCAGAGCTTGATGATTGGTTAGAAAACGCTGCTGCCGCTGCCGCCAAAAAAAGATAACAAAATATTTAAATGTTTTGCAGTGGTTGTAAAATGTGTTCATTTTACATATAATCAGATATAAGTAAGCAGTTATTAGATAGTTGAACAATAATACTGTTTCTATAAGGAGAGTGCATGTTTGAACAATTGTTTGGATCAAAAACTAGAGTGAAGTTACTGAGTCTGTTTTACAATAACCCTGAGAGACCTTTTTACGTGCGTGAAATAACTCGCAAAATTGATGAACAAATTAACTCTGTTCGCCGAGAACTTCAGAACTTGTTAAATATCGGTATAGTTCGTTCTGTTAGCCAGGGCAATCGGCTTTATTATGAGGTAAACCAAAAATATACTTTTCATACCGAGCTACAATCAATTTTTTCAAAAATACCAGCCAAATCTAAGGTTATTAAGCAAACCAAAGAAGACGACCAGATACTAAAACGAATTAAAAAGGCCGGAAATGTACGTTTGCTCTTCCTGACCGGGGCATTTGTGCGAGGAAGTAATCAACAAATCGACATATTTATAGTAGGCGACATGAATAGTGCGAAACTAGCGCAGATTATTGGTGAGATGGAGAAAGAAATGACTAGAGAACTTAACTATACAGCTATGCGTCTAGAAGATTTTGATTATCGACGTAACTTAAATGATAGGTTCCTAACAGATATTCTAGATGCAAAAAAAGATGTACTATATGACAATCTAAATATTTTTAGTAATACAGAACAAGAAGAATCTAAGAATAAAGTAGTAAGTTCAGTTTTAGAGGGTGGCGCTAAGATTCCAGTCGATTCAAATAAGGGTACAATAGGGTGAAAGACACAAAAAGACACGTAGTTGTAATATCTCCACTGACTTTTTTGTATTTGATACTTACAGTTTTGTTGGTCTGGGTGGTATTTCAGATATCGGGAATAATCATATCTCTTCTGGCGGCAGGCATATTTGCTATCGCCCTAAATCCCGTCGTATCTAGTATAGAACGTAGACTACATATTAGGCGTGGGCTAGCCGTAGCGATAGTAGTAATAAGCATAGTAGCGGTATTTGTGCTGGTTTCGGCGCTTATTGCTCCAACGATAGTATCGCAAGGCAAAACGTTGACCACAAATTGGCCGTATTACCAGGAAAAAATTCAAGAATTTGCTTCTCATCAGACTTATACTCAATATATATACGATAAAGCCGCTGAAAACCTACATAAGAGCGCCGATCGAATAAGCGCTAATGCTACTACAATCTCGATAGGTGTAGCAGGTGGACTTTTTAGTTTTCTAACATTTTTTATATTCTTAATATACATGCTGGCTAGCGGAAGACAGTTTGCAGTATTGCTATCTGGTATGTTGCCAAAAAAAGTTTGGCGTGAACAGTTCGTAAAGATTCTCCATGATGTATCTAATAAGTTAGGTCGTTGGCTCAGAGGTCAGGCAGTTCTATGTTTTATTATCTTTGTAGCATCATATATCGGTCTAACAGTTATTGGTGTAGATTATGCCCTTACCCTAGCTTTATTTGCCGGTGTAATGGAGGCTGTACCGATGGTAGGTGCCTATCTAGGGGCAATTCCGGCAGTGTTGTTTGCATTATTGACTGGATCACCACTCAAAGCTCTAATTGTGGCAGTGTTTTTCTTGGTAATTCAACAAATTGAAGGTAATATAATTGTGCCACAGGTAATGAAAAAGGCTGTTGGCATACACCCAATGCTAGTTTTACTAGCAGCACTAATCGGTGGTACTTTGTTCGGTTTTGTAGGCGTGCTTATAGCTGTTCCCGTAACCGCTACAGCATCGGTGATAGTAGGTAGTTTGTATCAATACTATAATGAACAAGTAGAGAAGTAATGCTGTTCAACCTCGCACTATCGGCTTAGTTTGGTATATAATAGTTTGTATGGAAATTACCAAAACTGACAAAAACAATTTTTTTATTGTTACCAAATCAATCAATGCTGCACTAGAACACATGGCTCCAAAAGCTGATGTATTAATGTTTTCGGCACCCCAAAAAGATAAGGTAAATAAGGTGGATGGTGTTGTGGTGTTTGATTCTGCGGGTGAATATGAAGTTAAAAATTGTATGATAGATGCAATTTCGCTTGGATTGGGTATTACATCATATAGCATATTAAGCGAAGGCATTAGATTAGCTTACCTACCAAGTGCCGACGATGTACTTACCGACGCTCAGATTGAAGCTTTTGCCAGTGTTGATATTTTGTTAATCCCCGTAGCAGGCGAAAAGGCTAGTGGTACAATTAAGATTATTGGCCAAATTGAACCTAAAGTAATTGTGCCCCATAGCTACAGCCCAGAAGAATTAAAAATGCTTACTGATGAACTTGGTCAGGAGCAAGAAAAAACAGCTAAGTTAAAAATTGCAAAAAAAGAGCTTACTGAGACAGAGCAACAACGCTTGGTAGTTATAGAGTAAGTTAAAACTGATTTACATTTAAAAAAGAGGCCTTTTAGGCCTCTTTTTTGCTGACTGTCGCAAGTTCTTTGGCGTCAATCTGTGTTTGGTACTTCTTGAGAGTTCTAATTGTAGATGCGGCCAACTTTAAACGAACCTTCTGACCGTCTATTACCAGGGTTTTTTTCTGTAAATTGGGCTTCCAGGCTTTTTTAGTTGCACGAAGAGAGTGGGAACGGTTGTTACCAAATTGCTTGCCTTTACCAGTGATGTCGCATTTGTATGACATAATATATAAGTTATTTAACTTGGTTATCTTAGCATATCTACACTTGCTATGCAATAGTTTATATCTTTAAACGAAACGTTTTTAGCAAAGCCAAAGGATTATTAGTATAATAGTATCTATGAATCTTGTAGCCATAGCTCTATATCTAATAATAGTTATAATTGCTCTTACAGTGCATGAGTTTTGTCATGCTTGGGCCAGTCATTTACTAGGCGATGTGACGGCCAAGCGCGAAGGACGACTTACGCTCAACCCTATAGCTCATATAGACCCGTTTACTACTTTGTTTTTGCCAGTAGCGCTTATTTTATTAGGTTCACCAGTGGTATTTGGCGCTGCCAAGCCGGTACCTTTTAATCCCTATGCTGTTCGTTATGGTAAGTGGGGAGCAGCGCTGGTAGCAGTAGCTGGCCCTGCCAGTAATCTATTTATGGCTATAGTGGTGGGGTTGTATTTACGCATCTTTGATCTAGGTGGCATCGCTGGGCTTTTTTTATTGCAATTTGTACTGATTAATTTAGCGTTCTTTGTGTTTAATATGATACCAATACCACCATTAGATGGATCTAGGGTGCTATATGCTGCTCTCCCACCGAGTATGCAAGACGTTATGGATCAAATAGAGCGCTATGGAATTATCGTAGTATTTATGCTCTTATTATTGTTTTACGGGTTGGTAGGTCCTTTTATCTTGTCGATTGTTACAAATATAGCATCAATTATTCTTGGTCACCCCATAAATCTTCAGTAATAAGCGGGTGAAAATTGCTGTATAATATATAGATAGTCTGTGGTGTGCGATATTCAATAGTCTTTAATAATTTTTTCTGATTAAACATAACTCTATGGGAGCCTAAGATTACCTTCTTGTCATTAGATTGAGATGTGTTGCGGGCACCCACCTGTAATAAATTGCGGGAGAGGTTATTACAAGACTTTCGGCACTGCGGACTTTTTGAAATTATAACTTAAAGTGTTTTTTTAGTTTCGACTCGCTATCTACATGCATAGCGACAATCAACATAAGCTCGGCTTTCAGATTGTACTGGTCGCGTAGCTCAGATAATAACTTAGCCGGGTTGTGCGGGTATAGCCATAGTCCCTTAGTGTAATTATAAAAACCATGCCGTTTTAGACACAAAATAATTTGATTGCGTATGTTTTTTGAGCTTTCTGGAATATCAAAAGTAACTATATACCATCGCCCGTCCCAAACCGGCGATTCTATCTTAGCTTCAAGTACGGCTGCACGCTTTAAGTGCCGTAAGCCTTTCTCGGTTATTTTAAAAATCTTGTCGTTATCTACTACACCCACAGAAATATAACCTTTTTTAGCAAGAATACTGCAGGCATCAATAATTCTGCGCTTGGGCGTGGTGGAGCGAGTATTGGCAAATAGCGCCAGAAGGCTATCTCTTTGGGTTAAATCAGCCAAACTACAGAACTTTTTACGAGAAATATAGCGCAATATCTGCGCTGTTTTATTGGTCTTTACCATATAAGTTTATAAAAGATATACACACTAAAATTACATATTAAGTATGTCACAGCATAAGAGCTATGTAAATACTTTTAGTTCTATATTTTTGGTATAATCATACATAAGGTATTTTTCGACGACAGGGTGTGGCGCAGTTGGTAGCGCGTACGGCTGGGGGCCGTGAGGTCGCAGGTT
>CAYMHI010000025.1:0-6404 GCA_964390265.1 uncultured Candidatus Saccharibacteria bacterium
CGCACAGCAATGTGTTTAGCCGAGGTGTACTAATAGGTAATTGACTTTTTACTTGCTTATTGCGAGAAAAAGACAGGGTAATACTTTCGTCTTTTAACAGACTGGCAATTTGAAGATATTAAATTATCTTCGCTCTTATTGAAATCAAAATACAAATATAACGCTGCCTGATGCAGAGTATCTATAAATAGGTCTCTGTGTCTGCGCAGGTGGTTATTTTATTACAATACAATTTTCGCAAATTGTGTGTTGGTGTCTTTAGCGAGGTGGGTACACTTGGTCCCATTCCGAACCCAAAAGTTAAGCACCTCTGCGTCGATGATACTCTTTTAAGGGGAAAGTAGAACGATGCCAACACACAGAGTGTGAAAAAACATCTCTAAAATGAGATGTTTTTTGTTTATGTGGTATTTTTATATCTTGACACTATAAACACAAGTAATATAGTATGGTACTAAGAACTAATTAAACAGGTAATTTCATAATGGCTACAAAAGCTACAAAAACAAAAGCAAAAAAAGGTAATCCTAACATAAAGGCAAAATCAAGAACTCTCAAAAAAAGTAACATTAAATCAACTCGGCGTTTTCCGCTGTGGTCAATAATTTTGATTGTAGCATTTATAGCGGGCATTGGGATTTACTTGGTGTATCGTAGTTTTGCTGCTGGCCCCAACTTACGGTTTCAAATACTCAAAGATTCTACCTGTACCAACTCTATTCCTGCCAACACCAACGTGAATATTCGTATCTCTCGAACCACCGGTAATGAGCCAATTAGCAACATTACAGTGTATGTTGACGGTAGCCCGGTATCAACAAGTCCCAACTCTATTAATGGTCCCGTACTTAATTTATTGGTGGCACAACCAACCTTATCGGCAACGCCAGCCAACCATACCATTACAGTAAGAGGCATTAAGCAATCAGCACAAGTTCAATTCTCGCCATATTGTGAAGCAACAGGTAGTACAAATAGCACAGTAGCTGTTACAAATACTAACCCTGGAACGCCGGGCGGAAATCCTGGGGGATCGACTGGGCAGAGACTATCGGCCTATCTAACCCCAGCACAACTTGCAGCTGGTTATGTAGCACCTGGTACCACTGAATCATCTAGCCCCATTTACGGGACACATGGCGAAAGACCCGGCACGGTATTCTGTATACAAGGTACTTGTAGTTACAACTTCTTTGGTGGTGACCCTGGTACCCCATTCAATACTCTTATCAGGCCACAATGGAATTGTACTAACGGCTCAGGTTGGGCTTACAAACCTACCGGCAAGAATCCTGCGGTATGGCCATGTACCGTTGACTATTCAATAGCTAACGACCCAGTTATTAGGCCCTGGGTTGGGGTTGCAGCTTGTGAAAGTGGTAATAATTGGGGACTTAATACCGGTAATGGCTTTTATGGTGGACTGCAATTTGATTTACAGACTTGGCGTGGCACGGGTGGTCAGGGTTATCCACACCAAAATACTCCTCACGAACAAGCTGTAAGAGCAAATATACTCTATTCGCAAAGAGGCACACAACCCTGGCCTATTTGTGGTAGATACTATCGTGGTTAGTTAGCCCCCGTTTACACAATCATTGCTTAATACAGTATTTGACTATCAGTGGCTTCACGAGCTACTATCGTAAGTAGTTATGCTAGATACTATCCCATTTAAAAGACGCCCAGTTAAGCCAGAATCGTCTCAAAAAACTATTCTCAAAAATCCAACCAATCACGTACATATTAGCGCTCGTAAAAAGCCATTATCAAAAAGCACTAATGTTTTATTTAAACTAATATTTAACCCATGGTTTGTTATTTCGGCAATACTAATAATTGTGGTTGCAGGCATAGTTGTATTACGAATAAGCCAGGCTGCCGAAGGTTCAGCTGTGACAGTACCGCAAAACCTTGATAGTATTCAAAACTATATTAAATCTGTAGGAGGTAGCACTACACAGTCTCAACCCGGCAATTTGAGTGGAACAATCATTTTTAATTACACTCCCATCTCTTCAACGAGTGTGGCAACTGTTGCATTTTATCTTGATAATCAGCTTGTGGGTGCTAAGCAAAAAAGCCCTTATCAGCTCATACTAGATACCCAGCGCTACAGCAATGGCAACCACACCTTGACTGCGGTGAGCTTTAGCTCGGCTGGGGTACCAACGGCAGCCATGGTGAGTCAAGTGAGTTTTGATAACCCAACCGGTTTATTACAAGATATACAAAAGACTTTAACCCATCCGTATTATCGGTTATTTCAGTTATGATTAGCAAAAAAAAACTAGAGTTTTTTGAGCACAATATCCTGCCTCCACTGGCGGGGGTAACGCTGGCATTGCCGTTTATATTTTACTCAGCCGGTTGGTTGTCTATTGTAGCGGTATTGCCATTTTTATACTATTTGCATTTGCAGTTTAGCAAACTTACTCGCAAAAATTTTGTATTATCCATATGGGCGGTGGGGGTAATATTTAATTTTGTTGTAGTCGCCTGGATACTCAATACTCGGCCCGATAACTGGGCCTATATACCAGGCTGGCAAGGAAGTATTGCTCTAACAATTATTTATATATTAATCGTCTTGTTTTTATCAGTACAGTTTGTAATATTTGGTTTAATTTACGCTAGACTGCGCCCCAACCCGTTGAAACCTCAAATATTTATTATTCTACCAAGTATATGGGTGGTTGCAGAGGTATTTAGAAGCTTAGTATTTTCACTATTAGCTTATGGGCCGGGCGGCAGTATAGGTACACACTGGAACTTTGGTGTGTTGGGTTTGGCCGGTAGTGTGACGCCACTGGGGTTTGGGGCTCGTCTGGTAGGTTTATACGGCGTTAGCTTTTTGGTGGTAGTGATCAATTTAGCTATTTTTTGGCTGTTACACAAAAAATATAAATTGCCTCTTATTGTGCTAGTCGTTGTGTTGTTATTGTCGATTTTGGGTTACAAAATCTATGATTCTAGTGGCGGTAATAAGTTGACAGTTGGTTTGCTTCAGCTCGACTCGCGCTCAGATCCTACCTCGGCAAATGATAGTTTTGTGGGTGAGTTTAAAAGAGAGTTGGAGAGCAAAAGCGTAGCGCCTAATTCAATTGACCTATTGGTATTGCCTGAGTACTCAGATTATTATCGTGATGAGAATAAACCAATGGCCATTGAAATTACTAAGCGCTATCTTGCGCCTCAGGGTGGCGTAGTAACTAGTGTGGATGGTCACGATACAGATAAAGTTACCAATGATTTGCGGGTTTATAATATTGATGGATCGGTGCGATCCAAATTTGCCAAGCAGTTCTTAATACCGGTTGGTGAGTATATGCCCAATGTTGTTGCGGTGCTACTTAGATTATTTGGCCAAAAAGAGGCTTTAGAGATAGCCAACTCATCGCAGATTATAGCGCAGGGCAAAGTAAATATTTTGCCAGTAGAAATAGTTGGTGTTAAAGTTGGCTCCTTGGCCTGTAGTGGTATTATAGCTCCCGAGTTTTATAGAGGCTTGAGTGCTAATGGCGCTACGGTGTTAACTAATAGTGCGGCTCTAGCTATGTTTACCAATGCACCTCTTTACCACGCACAGTCGCGCCAAATGGCGAGATTTCATGCCATTGCCAACGCCAAACCGTTTGTTCAGGCTTCTGAGGGGGCGTATAGTTACGCTATAGATAGTAATGGGCATTTTATATTTAGAACCAACCAAATAGGTCAGCACTTTGAACCTGTAAATATTCAAACTAATAACCAAAGAACTTTGTATACTCTACTTAGTGAATGGTTGGCGATAGTCTGTGGTATCGTGGTTGCTGTGTTGATTGTCAAAACCTACCATAAGCGTTAATATAAAAATTGAGTCATGACGAGTAAAAAAACTAAATCAAAGTCTAAGGTGTCTCAAAAAAGCCCTCAGCCAAGTTTGCTAAATAATAAGTGGTTGATAGCCGGTGGGGTAATTATTGTGGCAATTTTAGGTATAATAATTATTCGAGCTTCAAAAGCTGCCGGACAGTTTGCTCAAAACTGTCCTTCAATTATTAATTCTGGCAGACGTCCCGAAGATAGTGAGCCACATATTGATTATGAAGCCTGTATTAATGGCACAGTTTTTTTACGCAAATCTACCAACGGCGAAGTGCAAACCGCCACCTTAGCCGATGCACAGGCCAAGGGCGAACAAATGTACAATGAAATGATTGCCGCTCAAGCCCAACCTGCTCCTACCACTACGCCAACCCCCACTACTGCGCCAACAACAAATACTGCTCCAAAAAGTACCGCTAATCAACCTGCTCAACCAGCAACTTCTGCGAATGTTCCAACAACTACTAACAGTTCAAATGCTCCAAATATTTCTAGCCAAAACAATGTACCGGCTACGAAATCAGCGTTTGTATTAACACTTAGTAAAACTATCGATGTCAAACCCAAACTTCCTACCAATACCTCTAATGTTGCAGCTGTAAGGTTTTTACTCGATGGCCAACAAATCGCCATGATCGACAAAGCACCTTTTAGCTATAGTTTTAACACCACGCATTATTCTAATGGTGAGCATACCCTAAAAACAACCGTGGTTAATAAAGACGGCTCTATTCAAAGTAGTAATAGTTATCAAATAAAAATAGAAAACAATAATTCATTCTGGGCAAAACTACTAGCGCTATTGGGGTTTTGATAAAATAGTTTGACAACTTAATCATAAGCGGTATAAAATGTAATCAATTAATAAAAGGACCTGAAATGGCCACAAAATCAAAAACTAAATCTCGTACCAATAACAACTCTCTTACTAAAAAAGTAGCCGTACCGCGCTGGGCAATCGCAGTTGTGTTGTTTATTGTAGCAGCTACTGGTGCATTTTTGGTATATCAAAGTTTTGCAGCTCCAAGGATCCCCAGCCAGAACAACATTACCTATATCGGTACTGAAACAGTTTACTGTCTTAATGGAGACTGTGGACTTACGGCTACTGGTGGCAGAGTGTCGATCGGTAAAAGACGGATTGGGCTTACTAACGGTGACATATGTACTAGGGTCTACTACGAGAATGAAAGTCGCGGAAAATATACCAATAAATGGTTGTGTTTACAATGAATCAATATGATGTAGTATGCTGTTATAGCATGGGTATGTTTGTTTGACAATATAAACACAAGCATTGTATCGTATAATTAAACAACTAAACAGGTTTTATAAAAATGCCAGCCAAAAAACAAACATCAAGAACCAAAAATGTAAAAGCCAAACCAAGAACCGCAAAAAGCAAAATTTCGTCTAAACGCAAGTTTCCACTCTGGTCGGTTATAGTATTAATAGCAATAGTTGCTGGTGCTGGATTGTACTTGGTATACAATAGTTTTGCTGCCAACCCTGGCCAATTACAGCCCGTTAACTTAACGATTTGGTGTTATGAAGGGAGCTGTTCATTGGGCGATAATGCTGGCGTGCGATCTACTGCACAGGTTACATTTGCCAGTAACTGCTCTACTGGCTATAAGTACAAAACATATAAGGGTAATTGGCTATGCCTAGATGCTCCTTCGGTGGGGTTAGCGAAACTTGTTTGGCATTGGCAACCAGTTGCTAACTGTGAGAGTTCTGATAATATTTATGCAGTAAGTGGCTCTTTCCAGGGTTGGCTTCAGTTTGACCAACAAACGTGGAGTAGTGCCGGTGGGTCCGGTAGCCCATATGGGCAATCTAGAGAATACACTGCGCGAATTGCCAAGAATCTTCAGGCATCTAGAGGTTTACAGCCCTGGCCTATTTGCGGACAAAGGTATAGGTAGAAATTTGACAACTAAAACATAAGCATAATAGAATTTAATAAATTAATAACAGGATCTAAAAATGGCCACAAAATCAAAAACTAAATCAAGAACAAGTAAAAGTAAACTTAATAAAAAAGTGGGTATACCACACTGGGTGATAGTAGTGGTCGCATTGATTATTGCTGGCGTAGGGATCTTTCTAGTTTATAATAGCTTTGCTTCAGGCCAGAGGAACTATGTATCAGGAAGAGACGTAACGTGTGGTAATGGGTATTGTTATGTAAACGTAGTGAACGGCGTTGGTCATGGCAATCAAGGTAATAGGACATGTTATCCAAGTCATAATCAATATGGATATTATTGCTACACTGGCAGTACTAAGCCCCATCTTTAAAAATCATTTGTAATAAAATACTTTATTATAAAACCCTTGACACCATAAGCATAGTCTGCTAAAATACTTACGTTAACAGCATTAAATAACCAAGAGCTTCTAAGTAGCCTTTTGGGAGGGTGCTGGTGAGATTACTCAAGTAAAAAGTTAGTTTGAGCTCCTATCATAAGGAGAAAATTTAACCATGCCAGGAACAAAAACCGGTGGTGAATTAGCCGCAAAAACTAACAAAA
>CAYMHI010000026.1:0-4279 GCA_964390265.1 uncultured Candidatus Saccharibacteria bacterium
AGCTCAGTGTGTGAAATGCTAGTAGGGGTAATAGAGTCGGTTGCTCAGGGAATGATAGACGATACTGTGGCTACTGCACTACTTAGTGGAATTATGAGCTCTACCCAAGGCTTTACGGGCCCCAATACTACAGCCAAAAGTCTTACTATTGCTGCTCAAATGATGAGCGGTGGCGCTCGCCAACAAGAGATAGTAAGAGCTCTTTTTTCTCAAAACAGAAGTGAAGACTCGCAATCTCATCGTAATAAACCAGGTGAGGTATTTAAGCCAGAACACCAGGCCGACACTAAGCCAGAAAAAAAAGCCGAGACTGTTGCCGAAAAACTTGCCAAGCAGGGTGTAGAAATTACCAAAGAGGGTATCGTGCTGCAACACGAAACCATTACTAGTGAGGTAGTAGAAGACGTTACGACTATATATGAGCCAGATTCAACTCCAACTCAAGAGTCTAGCGCCGATAATCTACCTTCTAATGCGGAGGATGAGCAAAGCATAAAAAAGTTCTCAAATCCGGAAAAGGACAAGTTGCACCAGGACACTTCAAAGGAAAGTACCAAGCCGGAAAAATCACGACGTTCTAAAAAAAAATAAGCCTGGGTTTTGGACCAGAGCTTATTTGTGGTATTTAGAGAATTAATACTTGCTTAGAATATAAGAGCTAATCCATAATAATTGACAATAGCACAAATAAGTGATACAATAGGGTTAGTACTGTATCAATCCAGCACATTTCAAAGGAGCTGTCCTAGTGTCAACCCCAACCTTTCAAAAGCCGTGGCCACAGTATGTACGCCGGGTGTGGGATGTCGTACTGATGGATTTTCAATCCTTCATGACACTCCCAGCTGACTCTGTCGGCAGTGAAATACTCGTTTTCAAAGATTCAACTTCGGCCGAAGCCCATAGCGTCGTAGAGCCCAATGGCCCCTTCGACGACATCTTCTTCGCCGACCTAGAGAGCATCGCTGGAGGTTGTCATCCCGACGCCGTACCGCATACGGTTTATCACCTCCGTCGCCTTACCACAGTCTGGCAGAGCCATCCGGCCGGCCGACTAGTCTTTGCCACTGAAGACGAGTATTACGACGACTTCGTCAACGCCCCGGTGCGTGTCTACATCGAGCGCTGAGCCCAAGCAGTACGGCCCCGCCACTGATGTGGCGGGGTCAGTTCCCAAGATAATTAGGTATAATTGTTTTAGGAGCTGAATTATAGTGAAGTTTAAACCTGGAATTTATCTTATAAATAAACCCCGCGGACGAAGCTCTTTTAGTATGGTCGCGCAAGTACGTCGCCTTAGCGGCATTAAAAAAGTGGGGCATGCTGGTACGCTCGACCCTCAAGCCGAAGGATTGCTTATTGTATTAGTAGCCAAAGAATATACCAAGCAATCAGATAGTTTTTTAAAATTAGATAAAACATACAAATTTAGTATAAAACTTGGAGAAATATCAGATACAGGCGACTCAGAAGGTACCAAAACCACTATTTCGGCCAAAATACCTACCAAAAAGGCCATTTTGAGCGCATTGCAGGCTTTTACAGGGGAGATCTCGCAAACTCCGCCTCAATACAGCGCAATTAAAATTGATGGCGTAAGAGCCTATAAAATGGCTCGAAAAGGCCAAAAAGTAGAAATTACACCAAGAAAAGTTACAATTAACAGCTTAAAACTACTCGATTACAGCTATCCGCTCATATCGCTTGAAGCCGATGTGTCATCTGGTACGTATATTCGTACACTGGCCGAAGATATAGGGGAGAGTCTTGGTACCGGCGCATATTGTACCGAGATAATAAGAACACGCATAGGTGATAAACAGCTAAAAGACGCGATTGTACTTGATTAATACAGACTAATCTGCTACTATAAGATAATCATATGTTAGCAAAAACAACAAAGAAGAAAGTAATAACAACGCACTCGTTGCACAAAAAAGATACTGGCTCAGCAGAAGTTCAGATAGCTTTGTTTACCTCAAAGATAAATGAGCTTACAGAACATCTAAAAGAGCACAAAAAAGACAATCATAGCCGCCGAGGTCTACTTGCTATGGTAAGTAAAAGACGACGTCTACTTGATTACTTGCAGAAAAAAGACCAAGCTCGCTATAGCGCAGTTATTAAAAAGCTCAAACTTCGTCGTTAGTTTTTGGCTCTCATATTTTGAAAATAGAATAACAAAAATACTCACTATAGTTGGAGGTAGAGTTATTGGATCAATTAGTTTATACAAAGACATTGATAAAATAACTCTCTCATACTAACTATTAATTACAAATAGAGTATTTTTAGAAAGATATAAGGTAAAAATGAAAATTATTCACCCTTTTGGTGGTAAGCAAGTAAAGGTAGAAACCGAGTTTGCTGGTAAAAAATTAACAATCGAGACCGGACAATTGGCTTTTAGAGCCGACGGTGCTGTAACGGTGCAATATGGCGACACGGTGGTGCTAGCTACTGCTGTAGTTGAAGCTAGTGCTAAACCAGAAACCGACTTTTTTCCACTACTAATTGATTACGAGGAGCGCCTGTATGCTAGTGGTAAAATATCTGGCTCGCGCTTTATGAAAAGAGAGGGTCGTCCGAGCGACCAGGCTGTACTTACTAGCCGGCTAATTGACCGACCAATTCGTCCACTTTTCCCCAAAACCTTTAGAAACGATACCCAAGTGATGGTAACGGTGCTAAGTGCCGATTTGCAAAATGAACCCGATATAATTGCCATAATTGCGGCCTCTACAGCCTTAATGCTTACCGGCGCACCATTTGATGGCCCGGTAGCAGCTGCTAGAATCGGCAAAATTGACGGCAAACTAGTAGTTAACCCAACAGTAAGCGAGCAAGAAAATAGCACACTCAATCTAACAGTTGCCGGTACCAAAGACGCCATTATGATGGTTGAGGCTGCTGCACACGAAGAAGATGAAAAAACTATTACAGAAGGTCTAGAACTTGCCGTAAAGAGTTGGCAACCAGTTATTAAATTACAAGAAGAGCTGGTAAAGAAAATGGCTGTAGAACCACTCGAGTACGAACTATTTTCTCCAAGTGATGATATCAAAGAGATTATTGCTGATTTCTTAAAAAATGATTTAGGTAAAAGCATTCGTCACGAAAACAAGCAAATGCGCCACGAGGCAATTGGTGAACTTGAGCAGAAAGTACTGCAAGAGTTTGGTACGCTCTCTGACGAGGTAGAAGACGACGACAAACAACGCTACAGCCACTCTGATATTAAGGCGGTGTTTGAAAAAATTATCGATGCCGAGGTGCGCCGAGCAATCTTAGAAGATGGCCAACGACCTGATAACCGCAAACTTACCGAGGTGCGACCCATCTCGGGTACAGCAGGTATTTTGCCACGTGCTCACGGTTCGGCCGTGTTTACTCGGGGTACCACTCAGGGCTTGTCGGTAACTACGTTGGGTTCTATTTCAGATGCTCAGCAGATAGACACAATGGAAGAAGACTCAACCAAGCGTTATATACATCATTATAATTTTCCACCTTACAGCACCGGCGAGGCCCGACCAGTGCGATCAACTGGCCGTCGAGAGGTAGGCCACGGCTTTTTGGCCGAAAAAGCCTTAGTGCCGGTAATACCAGAGGTAGAAGAGTTTCCTTACACTATTAGAGTAGTGAGTGAAATGCTCAGTAGCGCTGGCTCAACCTCTATGGCAGCGGTGTGTGGTAGCACTATGAGTTTAATGAATGCTGGTGTGCCTATATCGTCACCAGTCTCTGGTGTAGCTATGGGGTTAATGATAGATCACGACGACCCCAAAAAGTATGTGATACTCACCGATATTCAAGACGCCGAAGATTTTGCTGGCGATATGGATTTTAAGGTAGCGGGCACCAAAAAAGGCATTACCGCATTGCAGATGGATATCAAAGTAAAAGGCATAAGCCCAAGTATAATGTCAGATGCACTTGCTCAAGCCAAAGAAGGCAGAGAGCATATTCTGGCCAAGATGCTCGAGATAGTACCCAAGACAAGTGCTGAGGTAAGTAAATACGCACCACGTATTACCAAGATTACTATTAATCCAGAAAAAATCCGCGAAGTTATTGGTAAGGGCGGCGAAACTATTCAAAAAATTACTGCCGAAACTGGTGTAGAAATTGATATAGAAGACTCGGGCTTAATACTTATTTACTCAGAAGACGAAGCCAAAGCCAAAGCCGCCAAAGACTGGATAGAATCTATCACCGACGATGCCGAGGTGGGCAAAACCTATGATGGCAAAGTAATACGAGTGATGGACTTTGGAGC
>CAYMHI010000027.1:0-2350 GCA_964390265.1 uncultured Candidatus Saccharibacteria bacterium
ATTGTGGCATACAATGTAGAGAACCCAACGCCGAGATATAAAATTGTGAGGTTGTTATAAGCCAGTGAAATAACCCAGCAAAAACCTATTATCACCAGTAAAAAACAAAATATTAAAAAAATACTATTGCGTTTGTTTTTAGCTATTTCGGTGTACATACCTATATTATACCTTATTTGGAATCTTAATTGTATTGACAAAAATTATTTTACAAGGTACTATTGCAAAGATTGTGCATCTACAAAAAAAGGGAGTGCAATGGCACACAAGCCAAGAATCAAAGTTGCTGGGTACTATGAAGATAGTGATAATCATCCAGTTCTATGCACCGAATCTGACGGTGATGATGTGGCCGGTATCTCTTTAATAGATGGATCTGGGCCACGAAGCGATTCTATCCGTCACGGCGGCATCCGCAAGCTAAGTTTCAAGAGAGCACTCGAGCTCCGTGAGGTTTGGTTGCTCGTCATGCCTCCAAAAGTACGAGAAGCTTATCATGGCAAGAATCGTCTCCAAATCATGTATTTTGCTGGCGATATACACACCCTTGTTCTTACGGGTGCCACAAGTAGCTCGACACGCTTAGAAGACCTCATCGTAAATATCGCTTTGTTTGCTCATAATAGCTCGGTAGAATTGAGTGGAATGGAATTAAGGGCGGCCTTGGGTCTAGCACTCATTCGTCTGCATTCGAATAGTGAAATTGATCTAAGTGATGTAAAGAGATTGGCGCAATCGCGCCTTACCCCTGTTGACTAACAACAGGGATTTTATTTAGAACTATGTTTGTTAGAACTTTACTTCTGGAGCTTTTTTAATAGCTTCTTTTTCGCCTTCAGCTACATCGTAAAAGTCGCGCGATTTAAAACCAAGCATGCCGCCAATAGTACTGGTAGGGAATACTTGCAGTTTCATATTGTAGTCACGAATGTTGCCGTTGTAGAAACGACGAGCAGCTTGAATCTTGTCTTCAGTATCTGTAAGTTCGCTTTGCAGACCCAAGAAGTTCTCATTGGCTTTAAGATCGGGATAGTTTTCACTGACTGCAAATAAGCTCTTAAGAGCACCAGAGAGCATATTTTCGTTTTCGGCTCTCTTGCTCAAATCACCTTCCGGGGTTTTCATTACCGCAGTACGAGCTTTGGTAACCTCTTCAAAAGTACTTTTCTCGTGCTTGGCATAGCCCTTCACCGTTTCTATAAGGTTAGGTATAAGATCAAGACGACGCTTTTCTTGTACCGTGATATCGCTTAGTGCCTCATCGGCACGCAAACGAGCCTTTATTAAGCCATTATACGTAAACCATAGCCAGATAAGTAAAACTACTACAACTGCCAAAATTATCCATAAAATCATCTAGATTTCTCCTTTAATAGCTATATTATAGCATAAACGAAGTTTATTTGTATTTACCACTATTTAGTATTTGAGCCATTACTGTTTAGTAGTTTTCTATATACCCAAATTTGGCTCATTACAGTAATCGGTACTGTGAGTAGCAGTCCAACACCCAAAGCTAACAAGCCAGCGATATTTATTAACCCCAACACTATTGCCAAGCCAAACAACCAGCCCTTGTAGCCCTTAGTAATCTGCCCGCTTTTAGTAAGTGATTCACTTAACTTCATTTTTTTATCTACCACAAGTGGTAAGGCGAATTGATATTTAATAGCCCAAATTACTCCAGGAACAATTAGCAATATAAATCCTCCTATTACTATTAAGGCATACACTATAGAAGTACCCAAATAACGCCAAAAAAGATTCTCAGCATTAAATATTTGACCAATTTTGGTAGGCTTTTTATCGAGAATATTAAGCTGTATTCTGGTAAACCCAATTGATGTTAAATTCTGAATGCCAACTCGAAGTACAGTCACCACAAGAGATGCCAGGAGTAAAGCAATTATCACGCTCGTTGCTGGTGAGTTGGAGCTAGAAGCCGTAATAATATTATCGGCAATGGAAAGGCCAATGCTAATTGCTATTAATACTGCTAGAGAAGCCAGTAAAATTGAATAGTTAGACTTGGTAAGTTGCCATCCAGCTGATATTGACTCTTTGATAGTAATGGGGGTTTTGTTCATATTATAATTCCTGTTAATAGTATTAGTTATTGGCTGATTGCTTTGGTGCGCGGGGCGGGACAGCGGCTATCCCCTTCTCCCTACGGTGCTCGCCCAAAACTCAAATATGTTTGGTTTTGTTCTGCGCTCCTCGTGCGCCGAACCTGCGTTTCTCGTACACATTCTCATGCACCAGATTGTACCATCCAAAAATATGGATTGCACAATCTGGTGCGCGGGGCGGGACTCGAACCCGCAAGCCCTAGGGGCAACAGATTTTAAGT